>NZ_LMCO01000003.1:0-258485 GCF_001424825.1 Ensifer sp. Root31
GTGACCGTGCCGGCCAATGCGCTGTCGGCATTCGCCCGTGCGGTCGCTTCAGTCTGGATAGCGGCGGCATTTCCGGCAGTGTCGGCGAAGAGCTGCGTGATCTGACTGCTAAGGGCACCGTCCGCGCTCGCACGCGTTGTCTCTTCTCTGATCAAGCGTGCACTGGTCGTACCAAGGCTCGCCTGAAGAACGGTCTGGATCTGCGCAAGTGCCTCCGTCTCGGACGCACGAACTCGACGTTCTTCCGAAATCTCGGCGACAGCATCCCCAACTGCGGCGCGGATCTGCTCGCGCTGGATCTGCCCGACAGCACCTTGCAACGAAAAGGCCGTCGTTAGCTCCTCAATGCGCGGCCGGAGGAAATCATCCATCTCGGCCTGAAGATCCTTGAAGCGATCCCTGACATCGTCGCGCACCTGACCGAGACCGACTTGAATATTGAGGGCCCCGGTCGCCGTCGACGTGGTGCGCCAGGGCGTGAAGTTCCGCAACCGGTCCGGCATGGTCGTGATCGTCGCCCTGGCGACGTAGACCTTTTCCGACAGGATGTTTTTCGTCGTCCGATACCGCCCCAGTTCCGGCTCGGCACTCTGGTCGGTAAACTCTTCGAGCGTACCCTCGACCCGATAGTTGAAGATCACCGAGGTAATCGTCGGATCGTCCGGAGGGGTCCAGACGAATTCGAGCGCCGGCACGTCATAGCCGTTCCCGCCAGCGATCATGCCGGCGTAAACGTCAAAGCCCTGCACAGTGAACAGCTGCGACGGGTTGATCGGCGGCACAGGCGGAATGACGATCGGCCCCGGCGCGATATCGCCATCGTCGTAAATGTCGGCGCCCACTTCCCCGAGAACGAAGGTGACCTCAAACGCTTCCGAGAGCTGCCATTCCATCACCATCCAGGTCTTGCCCTCGAAGGTAACCCATTCGCCCTCCTGAACAGCGAAGCCAACGCGCCGGCTAACTGGAACGGTGGCTGAGCCACCCTTTCGGTTCTGCCGATAACGGATGTTCAGCAGGTATTGCGCGATGTCCGGATCATGCACCTGCAGGAAGTCGTTCGAGGTCTGCCGCGCCCGCTTGTCGGCGGCGACGTCAGCATTGACAACAATCGTCTTCAGGCTCTCCGGRTTCCACATCGCTTCCGGCGAAGTGAACTGGCCGGAGAGGTGATTGAACAGCGCGAACGCCGACTTGCGCAGCTGTTTCTGCTTGGCCCGCTTCACCGGGATATCGGTCGGCGTGATGTCCAGCACGGGGATCTGCGGCGCCCCGACGATGACACCCGACAGACCGCGCCGGTTGATCGCGTAGCCAGCCATGGCGTCGTCGAATGCGGAAAGGGCTTCCGTATGATCGGTATCACTGTCGACCCACAGCGAGCATTGATAGGTCGGTTTGCCCTTGCGCAACGTACGGCAATAGTTGATCGCCGCGAAATACGACGGCAGATCGAGCTGGCCGAGCGACTTGCCCTCGCCAACGATCGTGCGGCCGGAACGAAGGCCACGCAGGCCGAGCTGGTAGTTCAGCCTGTGGATCGCCGGCACGAGCGTGTGCACCCAGGTCGAAGGATCATCGATGCGCTGCGGACCGACGCCGCCGGCGACGGTCGAATCCTTCGTCGGATCGTATTCGCGCAATCCTCGCAGCACGAACTCGATGTCCGGACGCCCCTTGCCGGCGTCGCGGAAGAACTGCAGATGATAGTAGAGCTCGACGACGACATAGCAGAGGCCGCTCAGGCGGCTCGTCGCCTTCCATTTGTTGCCGAGGCCGGCAGTCACGTCGACGAGGCGCTGGTCGACGCCCTGGCCCGGCCGACCGTCATAGAAGCGGATGGAGACGGAACTGTTGCCGTCACCGTCGATGAAGCCCTCTACGCCATAGCGCGCGACCTCGTTGCCGATCGTTGCCTGGGCGACAAGATTGTGTTTCTGGCCGTACATAAAGACATGGGGTTCCAGACCGTCGCACCAGCCGCTCGCCAGAACGAAGACATGGGCGTTCAGTTTGTTGCCTTTGTCCCACTTGGCATAAAAGACGCGGTGGCCCTTCGTCTTGCCGGTGCCATAGAGCGTGCTCGCCGGCACGTCTCCGCCCATCTGCACCTGCCCCTGAACCGCAGTGAACTTTTGCTTGTTCTGCTGGCTCTGCTTGACCTTGGCGAAAGCGAACTTCGCGCCGAAGGCGAGCGCGCCGCCGACAATCTTGCCAACCAGGGCAGAGCCGAACAGCGTCCCGATAGCCGCGCCGATACCAGTGAAAATTGCCATGGAAAGACTTATCCGAGATGGAACGTTGCGATGACGTCGGAAAGGCCGCGATCAGAACGCCCCTTCTCGGTTTTGGTGATGAAGCGCAGGCCGAGGCAGATGCCGACATGCTCGGCGCCGTCAGCCAGGCGAAGTATGACGAGATCTCCGAAGCGGGCCGAGGCGCCGCCGGCGGGCTCCTGCCCCAGCTCGGCCGCGAAGAAGTCGACGAGGCTCGAAAACCCGCGACGCCGCAGTGCGCGTTGTGCACCTGGCAGCGTCCGGTATGCCCCCCGATACTTCTCGACGAGAGAGACGCCGTGCAGTGCGTCCGCCATGGCGCAGCCGAGGTGGAAACAATCGGCCGGGCCATAGGCATAGGGGGTCGATAGCTCACGCGTCAGCGTGGCCTCGACAATGCGAAAGCGGTTCATGGTTACCTCGAAACCTGTCCCCACTCTTCGGGGATGGTGCCGACCGTCGCCACGTATTCGAGGCCCGTGTCGGTTTCGTCATTGTCAAATTGCTGCTCAGCGAGGCTCCGCTTGACTAGCGTTTGCCCACGGGCCGAGCGACCCGGTGGCTGCAGCTCGATGGTCAGCGACAGCGTGCSCGTGCCGTTCTCATCGGCCGCGCCGGTGTCGTAGGTCACATTGTCGATTTCGTAGATGCTCGACGCCAGCACGCCGATGACTTGGTTGGAGTTCGGCGCGCCAACCAGGTGCGTCACGATCACGGGAGCATTGGGATAATCATACTGCTCGACGACAGCCATCGCGTCGGCCGGGTCCGTAACCGGAATGTTCGGCGCGCCAACCAGGTGCGTCACGATCACGGGAGCATTGGGATAATCATACTGCTCGACGACAGCCATCGCGTCGGCCGGGTCCGTAACCGGAATGTTAGAAAATCGGATTGTTCGACTGGTCACGGAAGCGCCGAGGGCGCTGCGCATCTCGCCTTGCTGCAGGTAGCGGTTCGGCAGGTATTTGAGGCCGTTATACGTAAAGGGGCGCCCGCCGCGATGGTAGCCAACTGGTTCGCGGCCGGGCAGATCGAAGCGGATCAGATCGATGCGGGAGATATTGCCACTTTCGAGCGCGGCAATGACAGCGGGATCAAGGATACTCATGAGAAGAATACCTCAGTCGCGGTAAACGAGGGCGAGCGGTTGGCCCAAGATTTTTTGCCGTCGTAGCTACCGGGATCAATCTGCATGGTGCAGGACGGCTTCTCGAAATGGACAGTGCAGGACGTGTTGAAATTGCCGGTATCCAGAGCGTATCGGATCGATAGCGTTGCGACGCCGCCGGCGTTTGCAATTGCAGGTGCGATGATCCGGTGCAGTGAACGGGCAAGCGGGCTTTTCCTGATTTCGACATAGTCCCCGCGGGATAGCTGGAAGCCAGCCGGAAGACCTGAAACCACGATCGTGACGGGGTTCGTGATCGATTGCAGAACCGCATTGCCATTGAATGCACCGCCCCCAGCTTTGCTGCCAGAAAGTGGAAAACCTTTGTCGTGGGCGATGGGTCGTGGGCGGAAAACATCATGTGCCAGAAACGTCTGCCCGTGATCGTCGAGCTGCATCATGAAAGCATCCATGGCGCCGAACTCAGGACGCAGCAGCGGGCGCGTCACGTAGTTGGCAACCCAATACGGCGTCCCGAACGTTTGGCTCTCCGTTCGGCGGCCTTCCATCTGATCGCTATTGCGTGGCTGGATCGGGTCGAACCTGCATTCTACCCAATCCTTTCTTCCATCGCCGAAAATCGGAAGCAAAATGGGATCAGGCATCAGTAAGCCTCGCCGCCGTTTTCATACTGATTCCGCTTGCCCTGCTCGTACGCCCGGAGGTTCTCGATGGTCACATTCTCGCTCTCCGAGCGGATCGTAGGTCGGAACATCGGCCCCTCCTCACCAATGACGCGAAGCACGACCTGCGTTGGCTGCGACTGAGTGGTAGGGGTGCTCGACGGCGCAACGTTCGTGTTCGCCGCACTATGCACGCGATGGTTTGGAATGACTTGCTCGCCGCCCTTGAACCGAACGAGCTCGGGCCCCTTCTCGCCGACCCAGGCAACGCCCGGGCGAGCCGAAGACGTGCCGCTCGCGTAACCGCGGAGACCGGCCCACGGATCGACGGCCGTCTTGCCACCGCCGAACAAACCGCCGAGCAGACTCAGCAGACCGCCGCCGCCAGCACCCTTGCCGGCGTTGCCAACTTCAAACACGGCGTCGATGACGTCGGTCAGCAGCTTGTCGGCAATCCTGTCGAGCACGCCCAAAGCTGCCTCGCCGAACGATTCCCAAACCGACTTGCCCCGCTCAAGCCCCGCGAAGAAGTCGTCGAAGAAGCTATGGGTGAGCATCTTCGAGAACTCGATCGCCTCGCCCATGCGGATGGTTTCGGCCTCGACGGAAGCCATAACCTGGGCGAGCGCGGATAGTTCACTCTTCTGCGCGTCCGTAAGCGAGATGCCGCGCTGCTGCGCCTCGTTCAGGAACTGAGTTTCATAGCGCAGGGCTGCCGCGGCTTCTTCCGTCAGGCCGAGGGCATCCCGCTCCGCCTCGAGCGCAGCAATCTGCCGTTCGGCGCCCTTGACGATGTCATCGTATTTTTCGAGGTCGCTCTTGCCGCCGGCCCGCTTCTTCGACTTTTCGTCGACGTCGGTCAGACCCTTGGCTAGGTCCTTGATCTTTCCAGCTGCAGTTGAGGCGTACTCGCCAATAGCCTCGATACCTTTGCCGACGAAGTCTGTTCCTTGGGCAGCTTTCATTTCGTCGAGAGCGGTCTTCAGTGCTCCGCCGGCCGCACCTTCGTAAGGATTCATAATGTTACCGAACTCGATCGGCTCGATGATCATGCTGTTGTAGTTCTTAAGCGGACGCCCAATGGACGCTGACCACAGTGCATACTTGTTTATGAGGTTGTTGATGCCGTCGACGGTGGTTTGCACCATGGCCTGGACAGCTTTTACCACACCCTGTGCGGTGGAATAGACAACGTCACCGAGGGCAGCCGGCAGCTTTTCCCAGACGGCCTTGATGGCATTGAACCCACCGACGAATGAGCCGATCACAAAGTTGATAGCGTTCTTCGCATCGGCCACAATGTCACGCCCAAAGATCTCGGCGAGCTCATCGCGGAAGATGTTAGCCGCGGCGACAGCTGCCGCTATGCCAGCAACGAAGGCGAGAGCGGGGTTAGCCAGGATGAACGCGCCAGCTAGGATCCCGAGTTGGACAACCAGTCTACCCAGAAATGCTATCAAGGTGACGATGCCGCCGACGATCGCTGGCGCATAAATTAACGTCAGGGCCGCCGCTGCGGCCACCGCGTATGGAGCTATGGGTTCGAGCACGTCAGCCAGGGCGATTAGCGCAGATTGGGCAAGCTTTGACCAATTCACGAACTGCAATAGTGCGGAGACAAGCGCAATGACGCCGATAGTTACGAGGCTCACCGGCGAAAGGACCGACAAGAAGGCCTGCCCAAGCCCCTTCACGGGATTCTCCATCGTCGCGAGCACAGCCGCAAGCTGCGTCCCCTGTTGAAGCGCGATTTGCATCGGCCCCATGCCCATCTGAGCGCTGACCGCGATGTCCTGGAACTGGGCGGCAATGTTCGCCAGATTCCCGCGGCCACCTGCACCCCTGCCGTTCTGGTTCGCCGCGCGGTCCATCATCTCGATTTGCTTGGATGCGGAAGCTGCGGCGGCTCCCTCGGTCGCATACGCCTTTGCGGCGGCGGCCGCCGCGCCGGTAGCACCACGATTGGCCCCCGAAAGTCCATTCGCTGCGGCTTCTGCGCGAGCCGCCGCTCCCGACAGCTGATTGAGCGCCTGCGTTCCTTTTTCGACTGATCCACTTTCGACTTTCAGTCCAAGTGTTGCGACATCCGTCATCGCTTTTCCTTTTCAAAGAACGTGCGCTATCGTCCTGCCGGTTCAATCGGAGGATGATTCATGCGCAGCACTATGGTTGCGATCGCAATTTTGATGATGAGCGTGGGCATTCCGGCCAACGCGTCCGGAGAGAAAGCAGACCCCAGAGCCGTGGACTATTGCAAGGCGACCACGGGCAACTTTGTCGCTGTCGCCGAGTGTTTGCCCAATGCGCACGTCGCCATCAAGACGCTGGACACCTTCGATAAACTGTACCCGGTCGCCGCTCAGCCATTGCGAACGAAATGTGCTGAAAGGAACGAAGGCAATGTCATAGGCGCAGCAGCATGCGTGACGGAAGCTGTGGGCGCCGCGCTAGACCTCAAAGAATCTCTGCCAGCGGGCTCGAAGCTTGACGATCCTGTGTTTGATGCGGTTTCCAATGCCGACCTCAGCAAAAAGCTTGACGAGGCCAAGGAAGCGGCAAAAGCCACGTTCCCGAAGGTGCGCGTATGGGGCGGTTCGATGTATCAGCCCTACAACTAATTCTACGACGATGGCACCAAGGAACAGTTTAAGTAGGCGACTCGACTCCTCGAAAAGTTGTGACATTATCCCCTAGGGAACTGCGGGAAAATCTTGCGTATACACATTCCGGAGCGGATCGCTGCGGCCGCTGCGATGGCGCTCGTGTTGGCGAGTTATACGATCACACCGGGAAAGTTTCGCGAAGCGCTTCAACTCGCTCAGGCGGATATTAGAACCTCGACATTTATCAACTCGCATGTTTCACTTGATGGAAGGTGACACACACGGATGGAGGCTGGCATTTTTTGGTTAGTCCTATTGGTTGCAGCAGGTGTTGCTGTTTATTTATTTCAGAAGTCGAGACCTTCTAAAGCCCACAAAAAACCGCAGGCTATTCTGCAGGAGTGGGGCGCCTCCGAGAAGGGAAACCCGACGCAGATTTACCACGGCAAACACGTGACCGTGTTCGAGTCCGATGGTGGATGGAAATTCACCATCGGTGACCCGAACGATCGACGCGAACCGTATTTTTCCGAACCGTATGAGACTGTCCAATCGTTGCCGGAGCAGCGTCGTGAAGAGCGCCGCCAGAAAGAAGAAGAGCAGCGCGAGCAGTTTGTCTCCGACGAACCGAAAATCATCGCTGCGTTGGCGGCTTCCGCTGACGCGGCGGCCAGCGTCACCGAACTCCGGAAGATTGAGCGCAAAACAGAAACCCAACTTCGGAACATTGACCGTATTGCGGGTTCTATCGCCATTTATGGCTCCGACGAGGCAATCGAGAAGGCGTTGAATGTCCAGAAACAAGCGCGTGAGTTGTTGGAAAAGATCCGCGCGCGCGTCGCCGAACTGAAAGAAAAACCCAAGGCTAACAAGATAGGGCCGTCGACCAGTTAGTTTGCAGTTTCTCTTGCTCTGATCGCCTCACTCTCCTTCTCGATCTCAGTGCAGAACTTTGCGTCCATCGCCTTGAGGATCGCGGCTTCCTCCCTGCTGACAATGTTTCCGGTCACCTGACACCAAGCTATCAATTCCAGGTTGGAAACGGGTACCGGACCAGAGAACCCCGGCGGCTGCGACTGCCGAAGTTCCCAGAACCAATCCCAGATAAAGGCGCCGTGGTCCGGCACCTCGGCTTCCGGGCTTTCCGTCTCAAACGCCTCGTTGCGCTCGCGCCTCGTCTCGCCATCCTTGTCGCGGACGCTATCGTAGCGAGCGACAACAGCGACCGCCTCGGCTAGGGCTTCGCCGAGCTCTTCGTAAAATTTGCCCGATCCTCCGATGCGGCGGCGATCTGGTCATAGATCCAGCCAGCTTCTTCGAGCACCTCGCGCACCTGCTCAAACGTGCATTCCGGCTTGGCGCCCTTCCAATCGTGATCACCCCAATCCCAGGAGGCGACGGAGGCGGCGGCCTTGTCAAGATATTCGGCCTCGACCTTGCTGGACGTCAGTTTCTTCTTGCGACTGGCAAGGAACTTGTCGCTGTGCTGGCGAACGACACGCTTGACCGCGTCGCTTTCGGCCGAACGGATCATGAAGCGGATGCCGATGAGCTCGTCGGTGTCCGGGCCGGTGAGCTTCAGTTCGAAAAGGTCTTCGGAATTGACGAGCTTGGAAATGTCCATGTTTTCACCTCAGATTACGGGATGGGGGTCGGATTGACGCGGATCGGCAGCTGGTTGAGGCCGATCGTGAAGCGTTCGAGTTCGAAGTCGTCAGAGCCGCCGCCCGGGTAGAGCGGGCCAGAAACAACGCCGCGGCTGTAGAAGATGGTATTCGTCTTGCCGGCGCCGCCATCGTTGCGCTCGATCTTGATGGCCATATTGTCGAGATTGAGCGGGTCGCCGAAGGTGCGCAGGATCATCTGCCCCGCATCGTCGAAGACCGAAGCGACCTCGATTTGAGGATCGCCGGCGTTCGCGGTGCCCTTCTGTTTCTGGGTCACCGGCTCGTCGAGCGTGTTGTAGCTGTTCATGGTGCTGTCGGCGCCGAAATCACCGACATTTCCGACCTTGCCAACCTGCACCCAGGTCAGCGCTACAAAGGCGGACTGGATGAGATCGGTATTCTGGGCGAGCGCGCAAACATAGACCTTGCTGCCCTTCTTCGTTGCCTTGTTTGCCATGTTAGTTCTCCGGTTCGAAGGCGTGGTAGGGGATGGTGATCGGGATCTGGACCCGTTCACTCTCTTGGAGCGGGCCTGCCGCCCATGGCTCGCTGCTGATCGTGATCCTCACGCCAGAGGCGAATAGCGTTTGGTTCTTGAAGTGGTCGATGACCTGGTCGACGACTTCGAGGGCGCCGATGATCCCCTGCCCGACCGGCCAAACCACCGAGACCTGAAGCAACCCGCGCTTCTGTTGCGGATCGTCGCCCATAGTCACCTGGCGCGTCTGGTTGGGCATGAAGGCAAGGCGCAGGTACTTTGGCGGCAATGGCTGCCCAGCGACCGGGAACACGACGTTCGGCCCGGCGATTGGCAGCACCTGCGGCATCGCGCGCAGTCGATTGGTGAGCGCTTTGAAGATGATTGCGTCGGAACCAACGGCCATGTATCGATTGCCTATGTCTGAAAAGCCGCCTCTCAGCGACGATGAAGTGTATGAGCGCATCCATGCGGCACTGCTGGCATTGGGCCGGGATAGCGCCGCAACAGTGCGAGGCGACACCTCTCTCAAGGCCGCCCGGAAAGCGCTGACGATGCTTCAGCTTGGTTTGCTGGCAGCGATTGAAAAGAACATCGATACCAACGCCGCGATCAAAGACCCAGCCGGGCCTTCAGCTCGGCAGCCTTTCGATCCACGATAATCGGCCAGTTCTGAGCGGCCAGGCGAACGAAGCCATCGGCCGGCTGGCCGTTCGAGCCATATTCACGGTGCCCGGCATATGCGGCGGTGTAGCCGAAATGGAGCGTGTCCCCGATATCGGCTCCGGCGATAACCGCCTCGACCTGGTCGAAGCTCGTCGCATAGCTGTTGGGCCCAGAGCCGGGCGCCGGGTTCTTGCCAGGAACGATCGAGGGCATCGCCGAGGTAGAAGCGAGGAGCGACGCCCGGAGAAAGCCGGTGTCAACGCGCATGCGCCCGCCCTGCCCGGTCGGCTTCTGCATCTCCTCGACGACCTCTTGAGTAGCCTCTTTGAACACAGCCTCGACTGCGCCATCGACCTTGTCCGCCCACTGTGCAACAGCCGCGCTGAACGAGAGCGTCGCCATTAGGCCGCCTCGGCTCGGTAGCGACGCACGACCGCGCCGATGTAGTCGATCTTGTATTCCAACCAGCAGCGGCAGCCGGACTTTTCCATGATCGGCGCGCGCGGGTCGCCGGGATAGCGAAGCAGTGCACCCGATGGGCTCTGAAACACCTCGTCAACGCCGACGCCCTTGCCGTTCAAGACACGGTGAGTATGCCGAACTCGACTGTCGCCGGCCGATCGCCATATCTTGGTGACGTCCTGCGCCTGCACCTTGCCGGACTCGATCTGCTGCCGCATCGCCTCGTTACGCGCCGAGCCGAGCGCCATCATGGTCTCGGTGCGGGCCAGCATCTCGCCGCGGAGCAACAGGTTCTTGTCGTTGAGCCGTCCGATGATCCTGGTCAACGCTTCGCCGGTGACCGGCTTGCCCTCCCGAATGGCAGCCGACACGCTGCGGTCAAAACGCTTGTCGCGGGTCTTGAGCTCGAAATACTTCTTCATCAGCTCCGGATCGCCGGATGCGAGGTTGCCCCGGGCCCGGTCGATAAACTCGATCTGGTAGCGGGTCAGGCCAATGACGCCACCCTCTCGCCGACCGGTGATACGGTTCTGACGCCCGACCACATCAAGTGCGGTAGCACGCGGATTTGCTCCTCGGGCAAGCCCTTGTTCCAATGCCTGGCGAACACCCTGCCGTTGATCCTCGGTGATGTGCGTGACCAGGGTCGAAGACAGATCACGCAGGATCGCCTCGGCAACCGGATTGCGGACACCAAAGCGCCAGATGACGCGATTGCCCTGCGGATCCATCACCCTCGGCAGTTCGCCGACCGAATTCGTGCCGCCGGCGTTGAAAGCCTCTTGCAGTGCGATTTCGAGTGCAGAGAAAGCCTCGGGCTCAAGCTGCATGGCCTCGATCGCGTCGTTCACATCGCCGCGTTCGAGGCGTTCGACGACACGCGCGAGGATGATACTCGACTTGATGTCGTCCACCGCCTCTCGAAATGCCGCGGCAAGGCGTGGTTCGTATATGGCGAGCAATTCGTCGAATGTCATACGATTCTCGTTTTTTGGCCGGCCGGAAGGATTATGATGGTGGCTAACCACAGACCGTTAGCTGGCAATCTCAGGGCGCGTATGATCCTCTTGTTGCTCGTTTTCATTCCATTGGCTTTCTACGCGCATGGCTTGGCTCGCGCGGGCTTGGTTTTGCTGATCGTCGGCATCATGTTTCAAGCGTTTATCGGCCCGCTGGATCCGGTTACCCAGACGATCGCAAATGCCCTCGATTTGGTTGCCGACCCGATCCGGGACTTGCTTGAGCGGGGCTAAAATGCTGTTCGCCCCTGGACGATGAAAACAACGTTCGTGATGCCGTCGAACTTGTTCGGATCGCCATTCACGATGGCGTAGTCGGTACCGTTGGCAGTGACGATGTCGCCGACGGTGGGCTCGATCGCGAGACCGACAGTCGAAATGTAAATCTGCATGTCGCCGGTGCGGATGACCGTTCCGTCTATGTAGCGGGCCTCGTAGGCCATCGGGACGAGCGTTGCCGGGTAGGACGTCACCACAGGCTCGCCGCCGTAGACAGTATCCGGAGGCGTTGAGCGCATGACCGCGCCCGCCTGGCCGAACTCTTCGATGAGCTCAGCGGCTGTGGCCTGCAACTCCTGATAATTGAAAGTGGCCAAACGATATGCTCCTATCTCACCGCTAGAGAAGGATTTGGTATTGATGGCAAAGAAGCAGGCTCTGACAGGTGACTTTGTGGTGATCAAACTGAAGGATGATGCCTATTGCTTTGCCAGGGTTTTGCGGGAGCCGTACTTGGCCTTTTATGACGCGTGCTCAAGGGAGACGCTGAAGATCGAGGAACTTGTCTCGCGAAAAGTGATACTCAAGCTGGCAGTTATGAACCGCGCGGTTACGAGTGGTCGATGGCAAGTGATCGGTCACCTGCCATTGGAGGAGGAGCTCCAAGTACCCATAAAGACGTTTAAGCAGGACGCCATCAGTCAGAAACTTTACGTCTACGTTGATGGCCAAGAAAGGCCGGCAACGCGTGATGAATGCGAGGGTCTCGAGCGAACGGCAGTCTGGGACCCCGAACACGTTGAGGACAGACTCCGCGACCACTTCGCTGGCGTACCAAATAAATGGGCAGAGTCCCTGAAGCTCAAGGCGTGACGCTGATAAGCCGAGCTTCACAAGATTGGACTTAGCCAACCGATCTTATTCCGATGCAGACGAGGCTGTCGTCGCGCAGGAACGGCGCCAACATGCCATCGACGACTGAAATGATGGGGGTGAGGTCAGCGCCCGTCTCGCTCTCGCTGGACGTGCTCTGATATTCCACCTCAAGCTGGCCTACCTTCTTCCGCTTCACGCGGGTGGCGCCGGAGCCTACGACAGACAGGCTGCCGGGCTTCGTCGCTTCCTGGTAGGCAGCATAGAATGATGCATGGATGACCGCCGCCGGCACAACGTCGGACGGGATCAACTTTCCGCTGACGATCGCGCCTTCGCGTGGCCATTGGCGTTCTTGGTCATAGGCTGCAATGCGGCCGACGAAACGGGAGCCGTATACCGCGTCGATATACTGGCTCCCACGATTGCGAAGGACGGCAGGCGACGGCGCACCACCAGGGAGCGTGTAGCCGTTCTCTGTCAGCCACGCCTGAAACGTGCTGTCTTCACCATAGCCTGCCATGATTGCCCCTTACGGCTGGGTTGCCAGGTCTTCGAGGGCGGCAACGATGTCCGCCTTGTTGGCCGGCGTCTTCTCGCCGAGCAGCTTAGTCGCTGCTGCCTTGAACGCCATGAACTGGCTGCCGTCGGTTGCCATCTTCAGGACATCGGCCGCCGTCTTGGGTTCGCCGCCACCATCGCCGGTGACTGCTTCCTTGTTCTTGCCACCGCCGGAAATGACCTCATACCGGCCAGCCCAACCCTTCGGCTCTTCCTTGACGTCAAGCTCGGTACCGACGGCAATCTCGCCGTCCTTGCCGAAGATGCCGCCGCGTGTGATGCGGATTTTCATCGGATGTTCTCCAATTGAGGGGGGAAGCCCTGCGCAATGGCGGGGCTATGAGGTTCAGTCGATGTCGGTCGAGTAGAACACGCCGGACTTGCCGTTGATGTCCGCCCGGATCTCGATGCCCATCGCCCCCATGATGAGGAACTGATAGTTGTCGGTCGGGTTAGTGCGGGTGATCGCGGTCGTGTTCACGGCCATGCCGACAAGCGGGCGGATGAAATCAGCCGACGGCACAAAGCCAAAGAACTGGTTGCCCGAGAGCTCGAAAGACACCTCGATCTTGTTGATGCGACGGTTCTTGGCCACGAACTCCAGGATGGTGCCCGGCTTGAAGCCGGCGGCGGCGGAGTAAGCCTTGTCCCACGCGCGGGCGATCTCAGGCGAGATGTAGAGGTTCACCTTGCCCGTGATCAGGTTCGCATCCAGCATGGCGCCGAACGGACCCGAGAAGAACGCATCGATCTGGTCGGCCGTGGCCGTGGTGAGATCGATGTTGGCGCCGCCGACAGCCGAACCAAGGTTGATGACCTTGGAATACGGAGAAGTGCGGATGCCGTAGGCCGTGTAGCCTTCGAAGACGATCGAGGAATCGCCGTCGAGGGCATAGAGGGCCATGTCGCGACGGATCTTCGCGGTATGGGCTTCCTGGTCGTCCAACAGTGCGTCGAAGTTCTCCGACTGCAGCGTATTCCATTCCCGCCACTCGCGACCGTAGGCCGTGGAGAAGATCGGGACCGGAGTGCCGCGGTAGTCGTAGGTGACCTTATCCATGGTCACCGGGACCTGGCCGGACATGGACCGGACCACTCGACCGGCGTCCGAAGACACGCGGTTCAGGTGGACGAGCTTGCCGATATTCACCGCCTTTGCCAGCGGCATCAGGTCGGCCATCCAGACCTGACCTTCGTCCGCACGCATAATGCGACGGGTAATACCGTCGAGATCCAGCCACGCATCACGCGGGAGGATCGAAGCCGCGTTGCCCATGAACTCGGCGGTGAGGTTCGCCAGCACTTCTTCCGAACGGTGGAAGTGCTCACGAGCCATCGACACCTCATTCCACCACACCGAGTGCGGTCGGGAATTTGTGACGAGCTGTTCGTCAAAATAGCGCATCTGGATTCCCCCTTACGATGCAGCAGACAGGTAGCTCTGGCTTCCGGCGGGCCGGATGCGGATGAGCTGTTCACTGCCAGAGTTGTTGTTGTAGACCTCGTCGGAATAGGCCACGACGAGATCCGAGAGAGCCGCGATGGCGAGCGTCCCGGTGGCGCCGGGGGTCAGCGGAGTGCCGACAGCCGTGATGTTGACGCCGTTGGCAATACGGGCGGCATAGAGGTGGTCGCCTTCCATCTCGATACCGATAGCGGTGCTGTCCTGGGCCCAGTCCGTATCGACGCCCTTCATGGCGAGGTAATTGTCCTGGATAAGCCAGACCTTGCCGACGGTGGTCGCGGCGGCGAGCGCGAACTTGCCGGCGGTGATGACTGCGATGCGACCGGGCTTCAAAGCAGCGGCGGCAAGCAGTTCCTTGACCTGCGGCTTGGTCTTTTCGACCGGGCCGAGGAAGATCTTGTTATAGCGGGCCATGGGTTAGTCTCCCTTCGGCAGCTTGAAGGCCGGCTTTTCGCTGGTGTTGCCCTTGAATGCAGGGTTCAGCGGGGCCGCCTTGCCCGGCTCGGCCGTCTTGGCGAGAGCGCGCAGCGTGTTGAGCGGAGTTGCCTTGGCCGTTTCCTCATCGAGGACGTTGGCCTTGACGATCTTGGTGACCAGGTCGGCGTGTTCGGCGTCTTCCTTGGCCTTCTGGTTGGCGACCATCTCGGCCTGCTGATCCAGAACCGGCTTGAGGGCCGTCGTGACAGCGTTGGCGATCGTTTCACCGATCTTTCCCATGCCTTCCGAGAGGGTCTTGACCTCATCGGAAAGCGACTTGAACTGCTCATCAGAGACAGGCATGTCGTCTTCCTTTCGATTGGTTGAGGGTGACCGCTCCGAAATGCCAAGGCCTTCCAGGATGACGGCTTTCAGTTTGTCCAGGAGGCCCGCCCGCTGGCGCTTCTCCAAGGCTCGGGCGAGGGAATCCATCGCCCAATCGATGTCACGCTCGGCCTCATCGATGGCTGAGTTGATGACCTCGATTTCTTCTTGCTCGCCTTTCGCGTTGACCAGCATGCCGACGCCCTGGTCAGGCGTGGCCGCGCCAACCTCACCGAGGAGGATGGCGTCATGGTCGAACTCGATATTGCGAGCGATGTGTTTGTGATCTGAGGCGTTGGCAACAGCCTCTAGATTGGCAAGCAGGCCGGTCGAGGTGTGGACCGGCTCGCCCTTCTCGATGGCGGCCAGAACATCCTTCCCGCCCTGGGATCGATTGGCGACCTCGACGTCGATGACCTTGTCGAGGAAGACGCGACCGTTCTCACGGCGGACGTTCTCATTCCATGCGCCGATGTAGCCGACGTTGATCCCCTCGGGGTCGCGCGCAGAGACGAACTTGCCGTTGATCATCGGGTGACCGAGCGGCGCCGGAGTCCGGTTAAGACCGGCAAAGCTCTTCCCGATCTCGTCGGCCGGGTAGCGAATGCCGTTCATGATGATGTCGTCGGGCAGCGTGGCGCTGGGGACGATGACGACATCACGGCCGTTGCGCTTTTCCTTGCGCACAGCCTTTGTATTCGCCAGTGACCTGACGTTCACACGCACCTGGGGCATGGGTGATTATTCCTTCTTGGTCGGGGGCTTCGTGCCCACGGCGGCGGCCGTTTCGTCGTCTTCGACGTCGTCGCGGTACTTGTCGGCGTCCTTCAGCGGCTCGTATCCGGCCGCACCACGGATTTCCTCAGGGGTGAAGCCCCATTCACCACTGTCCTTGAGCTTCGTGTTCACGTCGGCCATCTTGTTGGCTCGATCGATCTTCTCGACGATCGACGCCTCGGTCAGGTCGGTCCAATCGAGGTGCCAGTCCTTCTCAGGCAGGATACCGACCCGCTCTAACCGATTGACCAGCGACATGATGTTCGGGACCGTCTGGTTCGCCCGGCGCGACATGTTCGTCTGGGCCCACTCGCTAGCGTCTTCCTGGCTGGCCCGCTCGCCCGTCTGCATGCCGACAAGGATCTTCACCGGCATGTTCATGGATGCCCCGAAATCCTGCAGGGCGATGGCATAGAAGTGTTCGGGCGACGGCAGAGTGACGTTGAGTTGCTTGGCCTGCATGCCCATGATCATCAGGAGCTGGTCGAAGCCGGCGTTATATTCGGCTACCTGCTCATTCATCTTGTCGGCGAGGTCTTCGACCGCGACACCCATGGCACGGGCCATCATGTCGATCTTGGCGTCTTTATCGACCTCAAGTACCGGCGCTGACTTGGCGTTCTTCCAGAAGCCCTCACCGCCGGCGCCGCGCACCTTCTCCATGTCGACGAGAGAATTGTAGCCGGGCTCAAGCGCTGAGGAGCCGTGGACTGTGCCATCCTTCGACCAGATGATCACTCGATCGGGGTGGATAACGAGGTTGCGAGGCTGCTTGATCGTCGTATCGACAGCCGATTCGTTGAACTGAAACATTTTCGGCTGGCCGTAAGTCTCGGAAGTTTCATCCGTGTCCCACTGCGAAACCTGTAGCTGCCCTTCCCATGCCGGGATGATCTCGACGAGGCCATCGAGGCCGCCGCCGACGTGATCGACCGGCTGATCGAACCGCTTGCTGTCTGCGAAACGCAGGATGATGCCAGCATAGGCGCCAACCATCGACATGCGGTCCGCTTCAGCAAGCCGGGCCCAGAGGCGAAGATCGTCGAAGCGCTGGCGGATTTCCCTTTCCAGCGTCGTTTCGTCGTCCTCACCGCCCTGCGAGCCGTCGCGCTCCTCTTCCAGCAGGAATGGATTGTCCTGCCACGTCTTGCCGATCGTCTTGTTGACGCCGGCCGCGGCGACACCATTGCGGCAATACATCCGGTAGACCTGCATGAAGGACAGGTTTTCCGGATAGCCGAAGTCCTTGTAGTGGTCGTGTTTCGTGTTCCCGTTGGCGAAGAAGGACGGGAACATGCTGCTTAGGCGCCGCTGGGCGTAATTCGCCAGGCTGACTACTTTGCTCATCGGTGCCTCTTGGTCAGGAACATGGCGACGGCAGGGCCAGCCGTGATGTTGACGTTGTCCGCTGCGATCACCGCGTCAGCGAGGTTGTGCGATTTGACGCCCAAGTCCTTCTTGAGCTTCAGCTTCGGGACGACGCGCTTCTTGCCTTCGCTCTCGACCCACCAAGGGACGCAAAGCTCAGTGAAGAGCGCGTCCAGCTTCTTGGCGCCCATGGCCGAGGAGAAGGATAGGACGTCCTCTGGCTTGATCGGGTGCCCTCTGGTCACGGCGTTGAAGGTGAGCATCGCCTTGCGGGCAGTGTTGGCCCAGGCCTGCGCCTTCAGGTTCAGGTACTCGTCCTTGTTGAGCGGGCTGTTGTCATTCAGCGCGTCGCTCGGCTTGTCTGGGTCCATGACAGCGCCGCCGGCGTGGAAAGCGTAGTGCTCGACTTCTGAGCCGTCCGTTTGGTTCTGCTCGTCGATGTAGCCGCCGACGAAGGCGCCGACGCCGATCGTGTCATAGGAGACGGTGGCGCCGGCATGCTTGGCCTTGGCCCACACCTTCTTGGCATTCTGGACGAGCTCATCCTTCCCAGATGCCCAATCCTCAGCGTCAACGAAAACGCCATCGATCTTGTCAGCGGTCGCGCTGTTGTCCTCGCCGTCGTCGGCTGGGTCGAAGCCGATGATGTTGCGGCCGGTCAAGCTGACCTTCAGGACCTTCTGAGCGTCAACGCAGGCGTCAAGCCAGCGGCGCTTGAAGATCGAGAGCTCGCTGTCGCCGAGCGGTACGCCGCGATAGACGTGCTCGAATAACTCCGGATCGCGTTCCTGCATCGCCGCGATATCGCGCAGCGCCTTGGACGACAGGAAGGGGTTCGAGGTGTAGTTGATCTGCTTGACGACGCAGTGCGGTGGCGTGTTGACGACGAAGTTCTTCCAGACGTAGTCGGTGACCAGCTTCGGATTGAACAGCAGGATCGCCAGGCTGTCTTCCTTGCGGATTGTCGGCCCGATGACCGTCCATTGCTCCTCGGTCAGCTTCTCGGCTTCTTCCACCCAGAGGGTGTCGACATCGGAGGTGCCCTTGATGTCCTCAAGGTTGCGCTCGATGCCGTAGAAGATGAACTCCGCGCCCGTCCTACGATGAATGATCGTCGTCTTCTGGACATCGAAGGCCTTACTGAGCCCGAGATGAGCGATCGCCCATTTCAGTTCGGTATAAACCGAATCCTGGATGCGATTCTGGAAGCGGCGGATGCAAAGCACCCGCATCTTCACTCCAACATGGTCGACCAGGCGCACGAGCTGGCACGCCGTGTCTCTTGTCTTCGAGCTTGAGCGTCCACCGTGGAGAACCGCGATGTCTGCCTGTCCAAGGAAGACTTCTTCCCAAAAGCTGTGAAGCGCAGGGTTGGTGAGATGGGTGGTGGCGTCTAGCTCTTTTCGCTGCGCAGCACTTCCCGCCATGTTCTTGTCTCGGTCTGTATCGGGGCGCCGTCAGGTCCGGAGTGC
This sequence comes from Ensifer sp. Root31, assembly GCF_001424825.1. NCBI lineage: Bacteria > Pseudomonadati > Pseudomonadota > Alphaproteobacteria > Hyphomicrobiales > Rhizobiaceae > Ensifer > Ensifer sp. Root31. Next base: position 18,502 of record NZ_LMCO01000003.1, read on the forward strand.
TCATGCCGCTCAACGAACATGCCGAGGTGCTTCCCGATATCCACGAGCGCGCCCTTCTTGTCGTGGAACTTGACCTTGATTCCGCCGGTCGAATTCTGGCTGATCTCTGAGATTGCCGCGGCTGTGTCGTCGTCGATCTCGTCGCTGGAAATCAGCTGGACGTTGTTCGTGACGACGTTCTTGATCACGAGGACATCACCGCCATCCGGGTTGTCCTCCTCAGTCACCAGCGTGCCTTGCCATTTGATTGCCTTGCGGATGTCGGCGAACCCAATCTTGGCTAGCTCTGCCAGGACGCGTTCTTTCGTGATGGCGAGCTTGTCTATGGCCTTCTCGGTGGCCTTTCGCTCTACCGTCTGCTCCCACTCCAAAAGCTCGGCGACGCGTTGTCTGATGTTGTCTTTCTGCTGTAGTCGAGAAGCATTGCCCCGGTCAGGCTTGAAGCCGGCCTCCTCATATGCGTCATCTGCTGTCTTGCCTTTGACCAGCGCCTGGGCAAACTTCTCATGCCGGGGATTTTTCAGTACTGGCATGGGTAAACCTTGGGAGGAACAATGACAGGATTTCCAGACAAGCCGCCGACATCATTCGGCATCGAAGAGACTGGTGACAAATTCCCTGCCGTCGTTGGGCACAACGGCAATTTCGACCGGAAGGTCTTCAACACGAAGTCTGAGGCAATGGCCTATCTTCAGCGCAGAGAGAAGGAAATTTCGCTCGGCCGCTGAGGTCTCCAGTCGGGCTCCTCTACTCCGACAGAACCTGTGAATTCCGGGTGTAACTGCGATAGCGCTTGCGACTCAAGGTCGATCATCGTTTCGTCGGCTGGCGCGCTCCGCGAATTGGGAATGCCCGAGTCACCGAAGGACACGACATGATTAGCGAACCAAAGAAGAACTCAGTTCGCGAGCCGTTCAGGCTCAAACTTTCCCCAAATGTCCGGCTACGCATGACAATGCAGCGAGAGATGCAACTCGATACCGACGCGGCAGTCTTCACGGATTCTCTTTACGAGAAGTACCTTTCAATGCACCGATCGGCGATTTTGCGCCAAGACGGAAACCTCAAGGCCGTCGTCCTTGCCGACATTGGCTTAGCAATGCTTCTTTTTGGAAAGAACGTAACGATTCCCGGCACGTCCCTCGGCTTGCATGACATTCCAGCTGGGATTCAGGTTCTAACCGCCCTCTCCTCGTTTGCATTTTTGATGTTGTCCCTAACTTTCCTGAACTCACAGCTTTACCAGGCAGTTATAGAGCAGTTCAGCATTCGAACGGCCGCACCAAGACAAATTGATCCGGACTTTCTGACCGCCGCAGACACCTTCACGGAGTTATACATCAAAGCGTTTCGGGGAAAGATGAATATCTTTGGCATAGATTTCTACGAAGCGGGCCGAGGCTTCAGAGCGTACTACGGAGGATTAATAATAATACTAGTAGCCGCATTCATAAGCATTTTGCTGCTACATCTAGCAGTCATCGGTTACGGAGTTTGGCTCAGCCTTAATTGGAGTTGGCTGTCTGCCTTATTTGTTTCTTCTGTGTTTCTGACCAATTTAGCGGCCGTTGGAGTTAATCTCGCGACCGAGTTTTCGTTTACAATCACCGAAGAACAACTCGAACTACCTCTAGATCAGCGTTAATCACCAGATGACACAATCTCTAGCCTCTCCTGAGGGCACAAATTGATACATCGAAGACCGGGCGGTTAAGCCCGGCTCTCCATTTCAGGCAAGCGGGATCAGGTTCGCGACGAAAACCCCGCTGACCGGCTGACAAACCGGCGCGGGGCTCTCCGGCGCTGAAGTTGGTTGCGGAGACAGGATTCGAACCTGCGACCTCGTGGTTATGAGCCACGCGAGCTACCGGGCTGCTCTACTCCGACAAAAACCCTGAATTTCTACTGAAAGTTAAATCGCTAATACACGCCCAACGAGGTGAGAACGCGCCGTGTACGAAAGAGGATTGCTAACCCATTAGTATTAGGGAACATATGAGAGGTAATCCGCCCGTAGTCGCGTAGCGGTTGAGAACCTTGAGAAATAGCTCCAGCACTCACCAGAACGATCCGAGAACGGGTTATGCACGAAACGGGGCGTAGAAACCCATCAGATTTTTAGGCCATCGAGCCCGAACCACACTAAAACGCCAGAACGAGCGGCGAACATCCACAGGACATACAGCGCATGTCTAACCTGGATCAGCTCTTGGTGAGTAGGAACAAATTGAGGCGCGAAAAAGGGCGGCTTTGGCCGCCTTGAATTTCGGCAATATGCGGCTATGGCGGGAGGCGGTGAGTTCCTCCCTAAGGCCCGGCGAGTTTTCCCTCTAATCGAGGTCCGCAATCAGAACAGCCTGCAAATCACCAAAGATTGCAGTGATTCTAAGCGACTTTGTCGATCAGTTCAAGCGGCAGATCGACGTGTACAAGGCCACCAAGGTATTCGACCACAGCTTTGACGGTATTGCGTCCGGTGACATCGAGCACGGACGCGAGCATGCCCCCGACGAGGCGATGTTCGGGAGCGACCCTAACGACTGTCGACCGTGGGAATTCCTCCTGCAATTGCTTGCGGCTCCGCTTCTTTCGCGCGTCGCGCTCTCGCTGGAGGGCGGAACCCGCCATGGCCTCGGCGTCTCGCAGGCCCTCGACCTCGAAATCTGAGATGCGCAGCGGATAGCCCGCGACGCCCAGAATCGCCGTCACCCCGTCAACGCGGGAGAGCCGATAAAAATCTCGCGTCGGCAGATAGACGAACGAATAGCCGGTGATCATGGCGAAGCGGCGCTCGATCAGTTCCTTGGTCCGGTGGTGTTTGATGTCCTTCCGGAAGGACGGCATGAAGATTTCGAGGTCGGCGTCTCTGACATTGCGCTCGATGATGAATTCGCCCTTGCGGTCCTCGCTCTCGCCAACGCGCGGCGTTGCTGGGCGTTGTGTTCCAGGACGGGTTTTGATTGCGTACCAGCTCATTGGGCCTTCTCCATTTCGATCTTGCGGCAGGAAGTCAGAACGGTGGTGTGGTCGCGGCTGAAGATCCGCGCGATAGCCGGCAGCGACATCTTCCGCTGATGGCGAAGCTCCCACATGAGTAAATGGCGGTGTTCCGTGATCGATCGTACCCGCGACGGGCCGACCATCACCGCGAAAGGAATTCGAAGCTCGAGGCAACGCAGCTTCACGTGTTCCGTCGGCGACAATCGCGGCCGCTGCTGCAGACGGTACGCTCGATAGGCCCAGACGTGATCATCGGCCGGTGCGCGAAGCTTCGGCTTCGGAACGTAGACCTTCGGCGGCTTTGGCGTCCCGAGCAGCTTACGACGACGGAAGAGGACGGCGGCGCGATAGATCGGATCGCTGATTGCGGGCTCTTGCGGGAGTTCAAGCAGCATTTGCAGCCCTCCTACCGTCGGACATGTCAGCCCAGCCGTTGCCGTCAGATGGTTCGAGCAGGTGTGCAGGCACCCGGCAGCCGGGCTGACCTGGAGCGGGGCCAAGTTCCGAAGCGGACCAGAGGCGTTGCTTTCGAGCGAATCGGAGACGACGGGACCAGTCCTCGTCGGCCGTGGATAGCTGCGGCGGAGGGGTGAGGCCCTTGCCGGCGGCGACACGGCGCTCGTAGGCTTCTCGGATTGCTGGGATGAAGTACGACCAGGAGCCGGCAGGACGAGACATGCGCGCGACCCTCGCCCGGATTACCGGCAGGATATCGGTTTCGAGATCAACGCCGGCGGTGATCAGCTCGACGATCGGGCCGACGACGAAAGCGCCGTGAGGCTGGATGCCGTTGTCGCCGGCAGCATCGATCAACTTGCTTTGAAGATCATCGAAATCATGCTGCGCAGGAGCTACGCTGCTAAGCGTAGCTCTTGTATCTGTGTCTGTGTCTGTGTGGTTGAACGTCCGTTGAACGTCCGTTGGCTTCGGCGGTTGAATTTGTTGCTTTTTTTGTGCGCTAGCTTTTCCGGCTCGTGAGTTGATTTTCAACTTGCTCGCGCGCCGTGAAATTTCGGCCTCGGCGCGGCGGTTGGAGAGCATGCCGTCGACCAGGTTGAACTTGCCCAAATCGACCAGTCTCACGATGATCTTGGAGAAGGCATTTTCGCGCATTCCGCAGTAGGTCGCGAGGCGTACCGGGTGAAACTCGATCGCCCCGCTCTCTTCGTAGATGCGGCACAGGATCATGGTGTAGACGCCGACCTCCTGTGCTGAGAGTCCGCGGACGCCGTTCATGAAGTCCGCCGGGTAGAAATCGAAATAGGGGATATGCGGTCTGCTCATGTCCGCGCTCCGTTTCTGACTGCTGAGTAGGCCATGTCGGCAAACAGATGCACGGTTCCAAGCGACCCGTTGCGCTGCTTCGCGACGATGAATTCGAGCTTGTTGCGGCTGGCTTCGAGGCGGTCTTCACGCGCCGCCTGCTCTTCGTAGGACCCGCCCTGCTCACGCTCGAGGTAGTAGGCCTCGCGGAACAGGAAGGCGATCATGTCGGCGTCCTGTTCGATCGCACCGGAATCGCGAAGGTCGGAGAGCATCGGGCGCTTCTCCTCGCGGCTCTCAAGCGCACGGTTCAGCTGCGACAGCAGCACGACGGCGATGTCGAGCTCTCTGGCGAGCGATTTCAAGCCGGACGTGATTTCGGCGATCTCGTTCACACGGTTGCCGCTGTAGCGCGACGATGGCCGGATAAGACCGAGATGGTCGATGAAGAGCACTGCCATCGGATTGCCGTTCTTGCGGCTGTCCTCAAGCATGCGCTCGGCTCGTATACGGATGTCGGTGACGGTCTGGCCGGACTGGTCGTCGATGATCAACGGCAACTGATTGAACCGCTCCTGCGCGGCGACAATGGTGTCCAACTGCTCATCGGTGACGTCGCCGCGGATAATGTCGCTGTAGGGCACGGAATTGCCCCGGTCATAGAGAACATCGGAGATCGCGCGGGCGGCGACCTTCTCAGCGTCCATTTCGAGTGAGACGAGACCACAGCAGACGCCAGCCTTGGCAGCGTCGATCGCCACCGAGAGCGCAATCGTCGTTTTCCCCATCGATGGCCTGGCGCCGATCAAGGTGAGGTCACGGCGCTGAATGCCGCCGGTCATTCGGTTGAGATCGACAAGCCCCCACGTGACGCCCGTGATCCCGGTACCGTTCTGCTTTGCCTCGGCGGCCGATGTGACAGCCCGCATTGCTGCGTTGGCGATCGAGACACGCGTCTTACGAGTCGGGCCCGAGCGAACCTCGGCCATGATGTCGTCGATCGTCTTTGCCGCCTCATGCGCCAGGAACCGGACATCGGCCATCGGATCATTTGCGGCGGCATAAATGCGCCCTGCTTCATTGGCGAGCGCGAGCCGCGCCCACTGCTCAACGATCTTGCGGGCATTCTCAGGTGAGGCCGCCGCGCCGGCCGTCGCCGTGGCAGTCAGCCGGGCGAGATAGGCGCTGACCTTCTTGTCGGTCGCCTTCTCGAAAACAGCAACTTTGTCTTCTGGTAGGAGCTTCCGGACGAGCGCCGGATTGCACAGGTTGTAGTGCTCATAGGCTGCCTTGATAGCCCGGTAGATCTCTTGGTGAAACTTCTCGACGAAATGATAGTCCTGGAGCGCAGCAAGAGTTTCCTGGCTCTCACCCCCGTACATCAGCGACCCGAGCACGTTTTGCTCGATATCGGCGACATAACCTTTGGTATCGAAAACAAGAGCGTTCATGCGGACGCCCTTTCGAAGCCGACGAACTCTCGCTGGTCCTCTGTCATGAAGAGCCCAAGCCATCTTGCATGCGCGCGGCCTGCAGCGATCCCGTCCTCGATCTTCCCTGTGCTGTCTGCCAGCTTTTTTGCCGACAGATAGGCATTCCATGCCTTAGACACGTGATCCTCCAAGACGACGACGTTTCTCATCGGTGGTCACCTCTTGCGATGGCTTGGGAGAAGGAAACAGCGTCATCGACGCTGTGCAGCGTGAACACCGGGGAGCCGCGCCAGTCCTCGGCAAAGGACTGCTGGTTAGCGTTCAGCCCCTTGCCGTATCCCTTGGCGCCGGTCTTCACCTCGACGAGGTAATTCCGACCGCGGAATCCGCACAGCAGATCAACCGGCCTTTCGAGGCGGTAGACGCTGAAACCGACGCGTTCGAGGACGGCGACAATCGCCGGCTCGGATGCATCGCGCTTGGCGTTGTGACGCGGCATGCTCATGCTGCGCCTCCGAACAACGGCCCGGCGTCGTCTTCCACGAGCCCGCGTCGCTTGATGATTTCCCGGCGCTTTTCATCCGGGCCGGCGAGGCAAAGACGCATGCGCTCGGCGATGTCCTGCTGATACTCTGGCTCGCGCTCGATCAGGACGGCGTTGAAGCCTTCCCGCCATGCAGCCTCGCCTGTAGTGCCAGTGCCTGCGAAAGGGTCGAGCACGACACCGCCGGGAGGCGTGACCAGTCGGCAGAGGTAGCGCATCAGGTCGATAGGCTTGACTGTCGGGTGTTTGGATCCGATGCGATCGTCGGCGTCAGCTTTGGACGAATAGAAGAAGCGGGCCGCAGATCCCGTATCGCCGCGCGGTTCGAACTGATCTCTAGCGCCGTAGTCGCCGAAGACGTTTACCGATGTCTTGGCGCCATTTTCTGGCCCAACAGCCATTTGCTGCCCTGGCGCCTCCGGGAAGGCCGACACGACTTCGTCGCTACCATCGTGGATGAGGTTGGCGGGCCAGCGGCCTTTCTCGCTCGGTTCTGCCGGTACCGACGCTTGATGTAGTCGATAGCCGCCGTTGCCCTCGGTCTGGTTTCCCCATGGTGCAGGATCTCCATCAACCCTGCAGCCGTCGATGTTGACCGCGCCGGTACCGTGAAGCATCACGTTTGCCGTCCCGGTCTTCTCGCCGAAAGGCTTCTGGCCCATGTAGATCGGCTCGATCGCGGGCTTGAGCGCCTGCCCGCCGTAGCGCCAGCCGTCGTAGCCTTCGGCCTTGAGGCGCGTTGCTTTCGGGAAACCAGAGCCGAACACCCAAGCGATCATCGGATGGGTGATGAAGCCTGCATCCTCGATCGCCACACACATGCGCCAGAAGCCGCGCGTTGATGCGAACGCGAGAATGTATCCACCCGGCTTAAGAACGCGCTGCACGGCCTGCCATGTCGCAACCTGAAAGGCGATATCGCCGCCGTCCCACGACTGGCCCATGAACCCGGCAGCATGGCGGCCGTAGGCGTGTTTCCCGACCGTTGCTTCCGTGCGTGGTGGCATGTCGCCTCCGAAGCGCTTCACGATGCTTGTCAGATGGTAGGGAGGATCGCAGACGACACTGTCGACGCTGTTCTCTGGCATGGCGGCAAGGATCTCGATGCAATCCCCAGCGTGAAGCGTGACGCGTCCGTCGAGAAAGTCGATCATGCCTCGTCTCCCTCGTCGCGGAACAAACACGGCACGGCATCATTTGGCCCCGTAAAGAGGAGTCCATCATGAGCAAGAAACCTACTGAACAGATCCCGAAGCTCCCGGATCCTGAATTCCCGCCAGATATGCCGCGAGACGTGCCCAAGCCACCGGACAGAGAGCCCGACGTCCTTCCGGACGAGATTCCCGATCCGAGCCCGGATGAGAACCACAAGCCACCGAAGCTCAAGACGTGACGCCAGCGAAGCAAGCGCAAGGACAGGGAGCTGACTCATGCAGCCGCCCCGCGCTTTTCGAGGGCAGCCAGTGACCGATTGCACCGGTCACGAAGACGGGTGATCACCGCGAGCTTGTGCAGCTTCACGCCGTTGTCCGACTTATTCATGCTGGACTTGAGGCGGAAGATCTGGGCTTCGAGTTCGGCTATCTCTTCGCGGAGGAGGTCGATGTCGGTCATTCCGCCTCCTGACGATTACGGCGGAGCTCGGACGCTTTGTGATCGACGCGAGCGAGCGTCATCAGCACAGGCTTGAGCTCATGGGGAGCCGTGTCGTAAGCCATGACGCGGGTTGCGCGACCACCGTTCAATCGTGGCAAGACACCGCGCGGAATCATCAGCCAATTCACCGGATCGGTATTCAGCCTGTTGCCATCAACGCACTTCAGGCACATGCCTTCTGGCAGTGGACCATTGATCCGTTCCCAAAGATGAAGATGCTTCAGGACATAGCGGCGCTCGTAGCCGGTGTGCGGGTTCTCCTGGGCGACGCTGATCTCAACGTAGCCGTCCTTACTGACGCGCTCGTGGCCCAGAAATTTGGTGTTATGCGGCAGGCCGCCGGCCTTGAACTGCGTTCGGCGCGCGTTCGGGTGGCGACCACCTTTGCCGGGAGGACACGGCTTGCCCTTGTTGACGGGCACCTGCCCCTTTTCGAAGCAACCAGTGCGGCCCGTCCTCCAACCCTTGCGCTTGCGCAGCGAATGGAGGTTCACCGCGGACACGTCATTGCGCTGAAAAGCCGAGGAGAACTCTCGGTGATAATCGCCGATCGGCAGAGTGCGGTTGGCTTCAAGCCATTCCATCTCAGCGACGCTGTAGCGGATCCACTTGCCCTTCATTTCTCGGTCCCATCCGTGATGGCTTTGCCGTCGAGAGTTTCGGGCTGGCGGAAGATGGTCGGGAGCATCGGCTTGAAACGGTCGCCGTGGTTGGCAACCAAGGTCGCTGCCTTGAGAGACAGGTCGGAGTTGCGGATAAGCTGCTCGCTGACGGCTACGATTGCGTCGGTCCGCTTCACCTCTGTTTCGATCTGCTCGGCGGTCAGGCTTTCGTCGCTCAAACGCTCGAGCTGAGAAAACAGGTGGTTGTTCAAGTCGATGAGCCGGTTCTTCATGACAGCGCCTTTGGGTTCTCTTTGAGGGTTACGATCCATGCGAGGACGAGCGCGGCTTCTTTGCCTGGCTTGTCTTTGAGCCTCTCCTCGATTTCGGAAGCGGCGTAGAACAGGGCGTCGTCGCGTGTTTGGGCGAACCTTCCCCACTTGGGACCGACCCGATAACAACTGCCGAAGTTGTCGCAGTGAAAGCTGGCCGACCACATCCACAGCCCGTCCGCGTGCTGGTGCAGCTCGATCGTGGCGCGGTCCCATGCCAGACGCGGGTGCCTGAGCCGGTAAATGGCGTCCGGTTCACCTTGGATTACCCCTCCATGGGGGGTGACTGGCTTTCGGATCGCCGGACTACGTAGCGTGTCGAACAGGCTAAGCTGCTGCATCACTCGGCCTCATCCTTGAGCTCCGGCGCCAGATACTCGGCCCAATCCAGCCTACGGCCGGCGATCCGCTGCCACCTGCGTGCGAGCCGCAGCCGCACCGACGCGGGCAAGCTTCGCATCCAGCGCAACCAGACGGGCGCGCAGTTCTCTTTGTTCACGCTTGCTCTCCTCGATTTCGGCCAGACGCAGCGCGTCCATTTCCTCGGCGTCGATCCGCCGTGCGGTTCCTTCCCAGATCGAGCGCGCGCGCCGCTGGGTGAATTCTTTCTGGACGAAGCGATTGACGTACTTGCAGACTTCGAAAAATACGTTGTCGAGCTTGCCGTATCGCTCCAGGGGGAAGGCCCCCTTCATCAAGTCTCGTGCCTCTAAAACATCCGCACTCATGTCGTTGCCCTTGTTGACAATTCTCGCCTTGGGGCGAGACCCCAAGGGCTTGTCGTGAGTTCCCAACACCTTGTCGTTCTCCTGTGCGATCACTGGTCTCGTTCAAGGAGACGTTGATGCGCACAGGCATTACTTCCGAAGGAGAGGACGGCGCCGCGCCAACGGCTGCCAGTCCCTCCCAAGTCATTCCCTTCCGTAGAGCCGCCGCCGCATACGAAGGCTCTACTGCCGGTGACGATCCCTCGTCGTCACCGGCCATTCCCTTGGGTTCCGCTGTTCAGGCCGTGGTTTTGAAGCTGGCGAACAAGCGGATCCGGTTGAGAGTTGAGAGCCCCAGCCGGGAGGAGGAAGACTGGGGCTCTCTTTGATCGCGAGGGAGGAGGAGCCGCGATCAATCCAGGACGGGGCGAAGGCCGGAGCGAAGATCGCAAAGGATGATCTCGGCCAGTTCGTCGTCAGTAATTTTCAGGAATTTGTTTTCAGCGAGAGCATCACGGCGTTGCGAGATGAGGCGTCCGATCTCCTCGCACACCTCGCGCCAGAGAAAGACGCCGAGGATCGCGAGGCCACTGAAGCCGGCGAGCATAAACCACGCGGTCATGACAGCACCTCATCGAACATTGGCCGCTCAGAAGGTGCGTCACCGAAGATGGAAAAGGCCGATGAAATTTCGCAGTCCGGTTTGCCGAGGCGACGAGCTGCGCCGATACCGGCGATGCTCCCTGCCCGACGCAGCTGGACCGTGGTGTTTTTCCCGGTGAACTTCCGACCGTTGCGCCGTCCGTACTCATGAATGGCACTCACGGTGGCGCCGACATTCATTGCGATGTGCTTGGCGCTTATGTCGCAATCGATCCCGCCGTCGATCTGGGCGAGTTTTTGTTCCTTGGAGGCGCCGGCCCACCATGACGACTTCATCCCAATCATGCGAATTCCCTTTCGTTCGCCCGCAGGCACGTTCCGCAGTGAGTTCGGCCATAGCCGCCGCAGTTCTCTGGACGCTGGCAGTTGGGGCGCAGCGGAGAAGGTGGCTTGGTGAGGAAGGAAGGTGCAGGGGCCACAGCCGCAGCCGATGGCTCAACGCCGCCCTGCCGACGCCCGTCAGTCGGTCCGGCCTCGGAGGAGCGCTGACGGTCTGTCTCCGCTTCGGCCCTACTCACCGGATCAACGGTTGCGGTGCCCTTGGCCTCCGCGCCCTCCTCGGCTTTCGTCAGGAATTTCGTTGCCTCTTCAGGCGAATTCGGTTGCCCATTCACGTCCGGGCCAGACGGTTCGAGGTCGGGAACGCTCCCTTGAGCCATGTCGACGCTATCTGGTTTGGCGCCTCCTTCGTTCGTTGCGATCTCGGTATGCTTGGTGATGATGTCGAGGCCACCGTCGGAACGGCGTTCCTGGGCGTCTTCCCGCTCAATCATGATGTCGACGGCGGCAATCAGTGCCTTGCGGCCGGTCTCGGTCTGGACGCCGGCAGCGATCGTCTGCACGAGCTTGGCATCAACAGAACCGTCGAGGATTTCGCCCGTGTTCGGGTCGTACTGTTCCTCATGCGTATGCGTAGCAACCGCCGTGCCAGATGCGCGGTGATAAGCCTGCAGGTAGGTGTCGAAGTTCATTTCCTGTTCGGAAACGGCATCTTCGCCAGACTTCGCAATCTTGCGCAGATGGGCAACGAGCTTGCCCATGATGGTCTTGTCGTAGCCTTCAGATTTTGCCTCGGCGTAAACCTCGCGGATATCGTCGCCGAGCGTGTCTTGCTCTTCCTTCAAGCGGAGAACTCGGTCGATGTAAGCCTTGAGTTGCTTGTCGGCGCTCATCGGACCGCCTCCGGCTGCCCGCCGAAAACGTCCGGTCGCTGCTCATGCCGGGAGATGCCAGTGATGCGCTCGATGTCGAGCACACGTTCCGCAGGGACACGGTTCCAGGAGTACAAGGCCGTGTGCTTGATGCCGAGTTCACGTGCGAGCGAAACTACGCCCCCCGCCTTCTCTGCTGCTCTTTCGACGATCTCAATCATGTAAGTGAAGGTAAGCTACACTTACTCTTTATGTCAAGCGCTATGTAGGTGCTTTTTACGTAGGGGATAATTACAAACAGCGAATGGACACCATCGGCGAGAGAATCCGCGCTAGGCGCAAAGCGTTGAACATCACCCAGCAAGGCCTGGCTGAGGCATTCGGCATAAGCCGGGTGTCCGTGACGCTATGGGAGAACAACTCCACCTCGCCAGACCGCGACAAGATCTCTCGCCTTGCGGAAATCCTTGAGGCCGATCCGGAATGGCTTTTGACTGGGCAGGGAACCCCGCCCGCAGAGCCGCCAGAGATGTACCGGATGAGAATGGTTCGGGAGAGGGTTAGACCTTCAACGCCGAAGCCAAAGCCGAACGCAAGCTTTCCGCCACGCTGGCAGCCATTCCCGAGTGATGTCCGCATACCACTGCGCGGCCACATCGCAGCCGGTGCCAACGGCCGGTTCATTCTGAATGGGCAGGATATCGCCCATGTCTTCTGCCCGCCCGGCCTTGAAGGCGTCGAAGGGGCTTATGCGGTGCAGATCGAAGGAACATCGGGTGAGCCGCGCTTCTACCACGGCGAAACCGCGTGGGTGAACCCGCACACGAAGGTGCGCCAGGGCGACGATGTAATCGTGCAGATCCTTGGCGATGACGACGATGACGAGGTTTCAAGCTATCTCAAGCGCTTTGTCTCGCGCTCGGGGGATGTCCTTCGCCTCTACCAGTACAATCCTGGCAAAGGCGAAAGCCACGAGCTGGAGTTCCCAGCCGACAAGGTATTCAGCGTTCACAAGGTCGTATTTCACGCCATGCTTTGAAGCAGCTCGGCGCCCCGCCATGAAGGCCTGATGGTCAAGTTGCGGAACGCTGTCGGCATCTTTGGGCACTCGCTGCAGCGGATCTTCCTGCAGAGCTGCATGTAATTATGCACGCCCAGATCGGCGGCCTTCTGAAGGTTCGTCAGGTGAAGCACACGCGAGTGCCCACAATCATCACAAGCCACATAAACGCTTTCGAGCTCGACGACCAAACGAAGGGCGTCGGGATGATCTACGGGAGCACTACGCGACATTCTTCTCTCCTTTGTTCCTATTTTGTTCTCACAAAAACAGCAGGAATGCAGCCCAGAGTCGAGTCGCTTTTCTGAAATAATTTGCTTGCCACAAGAGCTAGCGGCCGAGCGCGGCCCCTGCCCATAGATATCTGCACGCCCCTCCCTGCCCCGTCAGGAACCGAGCTGCGCGTCAGAATTTCCGCTGCTTACTCCTTACCTTACGAGAAAAAGTAGGGCTTACCTACATTCGATATTGACGAGTAAGGTAAGTTGCGCTTACATTCCTTACATCAGCAAAGACGCTGACGAGAGGACGAAGCGATGATCAGCAAATCGGCAGTGATGAAGGAAGCCTGGGTTCAGTACCGGCTTGCGCTCGCCGAGAACGCAAAGCGCTTCACCCCCTACGAGAATTGCACCTTTGGCGAATGCCTGCGTCTGACGTGGCAGGCAATGAAGCGCGCGGCGAAGCGTTCGGCTCCGGTTGTTCCGGCTGCGAACGTGGAGCGCGTGACCCGCCTTCGTCAAGAAATCGAGAACCTGAATTACCGGCCGTTCCGCATGCCGATCGCGGCAGAGCGCGCAGCTTTGGAAGCAGAGATCAACAGGCTGTCGGCCTGATCACCGAGGGATTTAACATGCCGCAAATCAGCGAAGACGTATTGAAAGTATTGGACGCAGCGACCCTTGAAGGCGCGAAGGTCTTTTTGACCGGCGCACTGGACCGCAAGCTCTACACCGAGACAAACAAGGTTCTCGAAGCGGCTGGCGGCAAATGGAACCGCAGCGCGAAGGCGCACGTGTTTGACGGCGACGCTGCAGACGCCTTGGAACCCATCATCCTGACCGGCGAGTACAGCCGCACGAAGCAGGATTTCGGGCAATTTGACACCCCGATGGACCTCGCAACGAACGTTGCCATCATCGCCCGCATCGAAGCAGGGATGCAGGTTCTTGAACCAAACATCGGGGTCGGCAACATTGCCTTTGCAGCCGAGCGCCAAGGCGCCGTCATCACCGGGTTTGAAATCGATGTCGCACGCGCAGCGAAAGCTCACGCGGTCCTGCCAAAGGCTACCATCAAGGTAACTGACTTCCTGAGAGAAGCCGCTGAACCGCGCTTCGACCGCGTCGTTATGAACCCTCCCTTCGCCAAGCAGGACGACATTCGGCACGCGCTCCACGCACTGCGGTTCCTTAAGCCCGGTGGCCGGCTGGTCGCGATCATGTCTGCCGGCGTGATGTTCCGCGAAAACAAGCTGAGTTCGGAATTCCGCGACCTCGTCGAGCAAAGCAGCGGCTCAATCGAGCGTTTGCCTGAGGGGGCATTCAAGGCCTCCGGCACCTCGGTCAACACCTGCATCGTCACCATCAACGCCTGATCCCCTTCGGCGTCGGCCTTCGGGCCGAGTTCGAAAGTGATCTTCCACCGAGGAAACGAACAATGCTCACCTCCTCCAACATGCGCACGATCATCGCCGCCATCGGCTGCGTCGAGCGTGAAGAAATCGAAGTTGCCGGCGAGATGTCGGACAAGCGCTGGCGGGACTTCCAGACTGACCCGCACCGCACGTTCATGAAGCTGAACGACGAGCAGCAGGCCGCTGTCACCGAGATCGTGAACCGCCGGATTGCAATGGGGCACAACTCTGCTGCTCGCCGCGACTTCGCAAGTGTCGAAGGGGCGCGGCTCTAATGGAACGCGCGGTCTCCTACGCCTGCGACCCGGCCGCCCGATACTGCGAATGCGGCCAGTGCCAGCTTCCGCCGGCACGCAACATCGATCTGGACGCGCTCGCCGGGTTCAACCGCGCGTACTACGCCACCGCATATTTCCTTCTCCTCCTGTGCGCCCTCCTCGCCTTCATGGCGATTGGGTTTGTGAACACGGAGGAAGTCCACCGCGAAATCGTCAAAGCCAGGAGCGTCTGACATGGATGTCACGTCCACTTCCACCGACCTGATCATCGCTCTGCCGGTGAAGGCAGATGTCGCCACCTTCACCGATGAGAAGGCATTCGAGGACCTTTACGAGAAGATCGTCAAAAAGGTCGGTGAACATGTCCCCGACGTCTCGACGAAGGTTGGCCGCGATGCCATCGCCTCTCTCGCCTACAAGGTCGCCCGGACCAAGACGACCTTGGACAAGCAGGGCAAGGATCTTACCGAGGAGTGGCGCAAGAACACGTCCAAGGTCAACGCCACGCGCAACACGATCAGTGAACGCCTTGAGGCCCTGCAGAAGACAGTCCGCCAGCCGCTGACCGACTGGGAAGTCGCGGAAGATGCACGGATCGATAAGCATCAAGCCGCACTGGATACGCTGCTGTCGCATGTGACGCTCACGGTTCGCCCCTCGGAAGAACTGCGCACCATGCTCGCCAGTGTTGACGCCACTATCGTCGACGATAGCTGGGACGAGTTCCGCGATCGGGCCGATCTGGCGAAGGCGGACGCCCTCGCCGCGCTAACCAGGCTTATCGCCATCGCTGAGAAGCAGGAAGCCGACGCCCGCGAACTGGCAGAGCTGCGCGCCGAACGTGAAGCCCGCGAGGCAGCCGAACAGGCCAAGCAGGACGAGGAAGCACGCGCCGAGGAGGAGCGCCAAGCCGAGCAACGCCAGAAGGAACAGGCGGAACGGATTGAGCGCGAAGCCCGCGAGCAGGCAGAGCGCGACGCTCAGGCCCGCATCGATGCCGCCGAAAAGGAAGCACGCGAAGCCAATGAACGCGCCGAGCGGGCAGCAGCAGACGAGCGCCAGCGGATCGCCGACGAGCAGGCCGCCCAGGTTGCCGAACAGCAGCGCCGCGAAGCGGACATCGAGCACCGCCGCACGGTCAACAACACCGTCGTCAACGCCCTCGTCGCCTGCGCCGAGATCAGCCCAGACCAGGCCAGGAAGATCGTTGCCCACATGGTCAGCGGTCTGATCCCCAACGTCACCTTCCACTACTGAGGAGCACGCCAGTGAACGCTGTAGCGAAGCATGAAATCGCAATGCAGGACGAAACAAGGCTCGTCCCTGCCAATGACGCGCCCATGAACTCAATGTTCGAGCGCGTCCTCCTCGATCCAAATCTCCCCATGGACCGGGTGGAGAAGTTGCTTGAGATGAAATACCGCGACGAGGACCGTCAGCGTGAACAGTTGCGCGAAGACCGCGAGAATGAGGCAAAGACCGCCTACTTCTCCGCAATGTCGGCCTGCCAGAAAGAGCTTCCGGTCGTCACGAAGAACAAGCGCAACAGCCACACCAACTCGAACTATGCCGACTTGGCCGCGATCGAAGATCAGGCCATGCCGATCATTTACGCCCACGGCTTTGGCGTTTCATTCCAGCCCGACGGCTACAACGACTTGGGCGAATTGCTGATCAAGTGGGAAATCTCTCACAGCGGCGGATACGTCCGCAATGGCGTCGGCGCTATCCCGGTTGACGGCGCTGGCGCCAAGGGTGGCGTGAACAAGACCGGCACGCAGGCCTTCGGCAGCACTGCCACCTATGGCCGCCGCTATCTCCTCTGCATGCTCTTCAACATCAGCACCGGCGACGACAACGACGGGAACCGCCCCAAGGGACCGGCCGGCCCAGTGAGCGAGGTGCAGGCCACACAGCTGCGCCAGAAGGTCGACGACGCGGGCGCCGACATCGAGCGCTTCTGCAAGCGCTGGCACATCGGAGCCATCCCGGAAATGCCGGCGGCCAAGTTCGACGAGGCCATCGCCTCACTCGACCGCTTTGCCCAGCAGAAAAAACAGCGCCAGACCGAGGAGCAGAACAATGGATGATATGGTTCAGGGTACTGCCGAATGGCACGCAATGCGCCTTGGCAAGGTGACCGCCTCGCGCGTTGCCGACGTCATCGCCAAGACGAAATCAGGCCCGTCAGCCTCCCGCGCGAAATACGCGGGCGAGCTGATCGCCGAACGGCTCACGGGCTCGCCGGCCGAACGCTTCAGCAATGCCGCTATGGCCTGGGGAACCGAGCAGGAGCCGGAAGCTCGAAAGACCTACGAGTTTTATCGCGACACAGATGTCGTTCAGGTCGCTTTCGTTTCTCACCCAGTGATCGGCGATAGCGGCGCATCTCCTGACGGCCTCGTCGACGTTGACGGGCTTCTGGAAATCAAATGCCCGGAAACCCACACCCACATCGAAACCCTTCTCAACAAGGAAGTGCCGTCGAAATACGTCACGCAAATGATGTGGCAGATGGCCTGCACAGGCCGGAAGTGGTGCGATTTCGTTTCCTACGATCCGCGCTTGCCGGAATCGATGCGGTTTTTCTGCAGGCGTGTCCATCGCGACGACGCGCTGATCGCCGAGCTTGAGAGAGACGTTGTCGCGTTCCTCAATGAAGTCCGCGGCAAGGTGATCGAGCTTCGCCGGCTCTATGAGGAGCCGAAAGCCGACGCGCCTGCAGAACTGCTTATGGCGGGTTAGTCATGGCAACCAACAACCGGATCGTGGAAACCGAACAGGCCCGCGAAATGCTGCTTCGCTTCGTGAAGGAGAGGAAACTCCCCTTCACCGCAAGCGTCACCGACGGCAAGCACCGGACCAGCGACCAGAACCGGTTGCAGCGCCAGTGGGTGCTTGAGATCGCCGCCCAGCTGGGTGACCAGACACCGGAAGAGGTGCGCGGATACTGCAAGCTGCACTTCGGCGTGCCGATCCTTCGCAACGAGAACGACGTGTTCAAGGCCGAATATGACGCCGTGATCATGCCGCTGCCCTACGAGCACAAGCTCAAGCTGATGATGGTCCCGTTCGACTTCGGCGTGACCCGGATCATGACGACGCGCCAGAAGACGGCGTTCCTCGACACGATGCACCGGCACTATTCCGAGCAGGGCCTCGTCCTCACCAATCCCGAAGATTTGAAGCGGAGAGCCGCATGAACCCGAAGCTTCTTCATATCCTTCAGCATTCCCTCGGCGCCGATGAGTACGGTCGTGGCGGCGGTTATCGCGACCATTTCGTCACCGGCGAAGGCAGCAAGGACCATTCGGATTGCATGGAGCTCGTCGAGGCGGGTTTCATGACGCGCCGCGCCAACATCGAGATGTACGGCGGTGATGACTTTTTCCGTGTCACGGAAGCCGGCAAGGCAGCGATGCTCCGGCACAGCCCCCAGCCGCCGAAGCTCACGAAAGGCCAGCAGCGATATCAGGACTACCTCGATGCGGATTGCTCCATGACCTTCATCGAGTACCTCAAGTATCGCGATGCACGCGACAGGAGGGCCGCATGACCATCAGCCGCTCAATCAGCGTTTACATCAGCGAAGAGGCCGCCAAGCGCCTTACCCTAATCTCCACCGAGACAGGACGGCTCGTCGAAGAACTCGCCGAATGCTCGATCGAGGAGGCGGCGCTCGATTACTTCCGCCATCGCAAGGACGATCCGGCGAAAGGCGGTGCAGCATGACGCCGAACGAATTCCGCGCCGAGCTCGTGAAGATCATGCCTGGCTATTCCTGGACGGTCCACAAGACGCCGAAAGGCATGAGCCACCTCAAGGCCACCGGCACACAAAGCAGCGGCTTCAATCGCCTCTCAACGCTTTCCGTCATCCGCAGAGAGCGCGATGGCCAAGTTTCCTATGAAGCCAAGTCCGCCGGCTACGGTCTACGGGCTAAGTGGCTCCACACCAATACGGATGCTTCGCTCGCTAGAGCGCTCCGCGGCCTTCAGGACCACTACGAGTACACCGCGAACACCTACAGGAGCCACGCCAGCGCCCTGAAGGTCGGTCGGCAGGTGGAAGGCGGTGCGGCATGAGCTTCGATGATTTCCACTCCGGGCGCACGATCAAAGCCACCCGCAAGCCGCACGAATGCGAGCATTGCGGTCGCCAGATCGAAGTTGGGTCGCCAGCCGAATACGGCTCCGGAAAGTACGACGGGTATTTCTACACCCACTATCAACACATCGAATGCCGAGAGGCTGGGATCGGCTACGCCAAAGAAACAAGTCTCTGGGGCGAAGAGTTCACATGGTTCCAGCACGCCGACAGCGACCAGCGTGACGATATCGGCGAGTGGCTGCTTGAGCATCACCCGATTGTGGCCGAGCGGATCAACTACCAGCGCGAAGAGGTGGCGTGATGTCGAGCCGACAGCAACGCCTAGCCGCCCGTTCCATGGAACGCCGTGGCCTTCGCGGTGACTGGGGAACGTGGCGCACCACCAACCTGCCCGACGGCATCCCCGGCGGCAACGGCTGGTGCAAGGAAGTCCGTCATGCCCAGGCGAACAACATCTATGTCGTGTTGATCCGGCCATTCGTCGACGAGAACGGCGCCGAGGTCGTGCACTGCGCAATTCGGACCGCTTCGAACCTCGAACCGCCGTGGCGCGATATGCAGCGGATCAAGAACGAGCTCTTCGGTCGCGAGGCGACCGCCGTGCAGGTCATGCCGCCCCAATCGGAGCTGATCGACGAGGCCGACATGTACCACATGTGGGTTCTGTCGGATCGGCTCCCCTACAGCCTGTTCTATCGGAGTGCGTCATGAACACCATGATTAACCTCCTGTCCCTCTGCATAGCTGGCGGGCTCATCACATCGGCCATCCGAAAATTCCTCGAAGGGAAAGATGTCACATCAGCCGTCAGGCTCGGCATCGGCCTCTACGTCCTGTTTCTCACCGCAACGGTCATCGTGCCATGAGGTCTCTCCCCGAATGGATCGGCAAGACCGACGACCACCGCGCGCCAGATAAGGTTCGCGACCGGATAATGGCTCGGGACAAAAACTGCTGCCACCTTTGTAGCCGCGAAATCGGCCCGGGCGAAAAATGGGATCTAGATCACGTCAAGGCGCTGATCAACGGCGGCGAAAACCGGGAATCCAATCTACGGCCGTCGCACCGGAAATGCCACATCGAGAAAACCGCTCAAGACGTGGCCGAAAAGGCGAAGGTCGCGGCGATCAGGAAGAAGCATTTGGGGATCACCGCCCCGAAGCAGACGATGAAGTCCGCGCCGTTCCCAAAATCCGAAAAGGCAGCCCGGCGCTCGCCGAAGCCTTCCCTGCCCCATCGCCCGTTGTATCAGGAAGCAAAGCCATGACCGAAACCAGCAACAACGCCATCAGCAGAGAGCTTCTCGGCAAGATCGTAGATGAAGTTTTCGACGGGGCTATCGAAGACGCTGGCGTGATCGAGGAAATCTACGCAGTGATCGCCCGCGACATGAACGACCGAGCCGCCCTCTCCTTCCGCTCCGCTGAAGCAGGCAAGCCGGTGGCCAGTACGCACGAGGAGCGTATCGCTCTGGCGACAGCGCTGACGTGGGACATCAACATCATCACGCCGGAGGACGTGCGCGAAATCCTCGCAAGGCTTGCCGGCCTTGGTTTCGAGTTGCGCCGCCTCGCCCCCCGTTGGCAGACAGTGAACCGGAAAACGTACCGGATGGAGGACCATCGAAATGACTTGGGCTAGTGGTTTAGACGCGCAATCTCTTTTTCAGCGTCGAGAAGCTCTGCCTCCCAATACTCGAGGTCTTCTTCGGTCGCTGGCAAGGGCAAAGCGTTGGCTGCGTATGCATCCAACATTGCTCGAGCCGTTTTCAATCGTGAAACGGCGAGATTTCTCAAAAGGGTTAGAACAGAATTGTTTTGGTCGTCCTCAGTCATGCGGTCCACTTCGATTCCGGTTCCAGCCACTCGCTCTGACAGAGGTCAAGGAGCTAAACCCTACTCCCCATCCTCAATCAACCATTGTTTCCACACGGCAAGGCTCGCAAACACCTCAGTCGACGGCCAGTCGGGAGAAGGTTCGTAGCTCCAAGTCAGATGCACTTGCGCATACGTCCGATCGGGGATCCGAAACAGGAAATCGTCTCGACCTTGCTTTCGGGCCAAAGCCTGCACCTGGACCCCGTGTAATACATGAGCTTCGCAAAGCTCTCGCTTTAGTTCGTTTTCAATACGGGTTGCGCTCTCCCTTAAAAGGAAGTGCCAATCGGCGGGCAGATCATTCGTCATGCCCTACAACTAGCCGTAAGGGGGCGGGAAATGCAACTGCGCGCTCCCTCGAGTCGGAACACCTTTGGATCGTCAAGCCGGACGAGGTGCAGCCATGACGCCCGAATCATCTAGCAACCCGCTGTTGCTCAACAGCGAGCAGGCAGCCAAGGCCCTGAACGTCTCGACCAAGACCTTGCGCGAATTCGTGAAGGCTGGCGATATAGCCTTTGTGCCGAGGGGAAGAGGCACCACTAAGCCCCGCCTCGGATTTCACATGGACGATATCAACGACTTCATAAAGAGCCGGAGAGACCGCGCGTGTCCGTCTACAAGCATGCCAAAAGTCCGTTCTACCAATACGACTTCCAAATCAACGGTCGTCGCTTTCTCGGATCTACAAAGGCTCGGAATAAGCAAAAAGCCCAAGAGATAGAACGGCAACTGAAGGCACAGGCCAAGAAGGACCTGGCCGACGAAGCGCGGACGGGCAACGTCCCCCTGACGATCGACCTTGCCGCCGGCCGGTATTACACCGAAGTCGGGCAGTACCACGCCTGCAGCGCCGACACCTATCGAGCGCTGGAACGGCTTGTAAGCTTCTTCGGGAAAGATAAGCGGCTGTCCGACATCACCGACGGCAATGTCACCGCGCTCACCACCTGGCGGCGACAGCAGCAGCGATGGGGCAAGAAGGAATACAAAGACAAGCGAGAGATGCCGACGGTATCGCCCGCCACCGTCAATCGCGACACAACCGCAGTTCTCAAGAAGCTTTTCACGCGGGCAAAACTGACGTGGAAGTATCATTTCCCGTCCGAACCGAATTGGAAGACCCACTGGCTGAAAGAAGCCGATGAAAGGGTGCGTGAGCTTCATTTGGAGGAAGGCCATAAACTGGACGAGGCAGTCAGGGCCGACTACGAGCCATGGCTAGAGTTTGCACGCATCACCGGTCTACGTCGCCGAGAAACGCTGATCAGATGGTCCGAGGTGAATTGGTTCGCAAAGCGCATCACCAAGTTGGGCAAAGGAAGCCGGAAGGTTACGACACCGATCACGCCTGAAGTTTGGGCCATCCTCGAGCCCCTAAAGGGCCACCACGATGAATGGGTTTTCACCTACGTCGCCAAACGCAACAGCAAGGGAAAGACCAGGGGCCAACGCTATCCGATCACGTATTCCGGATCGAAGTCCGAATGGCAGCGCACCCGCAAGCGTTCTGGGATCGAGGATTTCCGTTTTCACGACATTCGCCACGATGTCGCGACGAAAGTCCTTCGGGCGACTGGCAACCTTAAGCTAACGCAGAAGGTGCTGAACCACGCGAGCATGAAGACTACGGCTCGTTACGCACACGTACTGGACGAGGAAGTTGCGGACGCATTAGAGAAGGTCGCAAAATCCCGGAAAAAGTCCCGGACCAGCGGAACAGACGTCGCGTAACTCTCTGTAAAATAGGCGCAAAATCGGAAAGCGCGTCCATTCCTTCTAAGCAGGTTGTCGCAGGTTCGAATCCTGCAGGGGTCGCCACCACTTTTCCATCTAGTTGATACTCTTGGTCTTACCTGAAATTGGGTGCGACCAAAGACTGTGCGCCAACTGTTCTCACCTCGCCGCATGCTGTCGGCATAGGGCTAAGCTGGCGCGCCGCCAGGCGAGACAATCGATGAGGCCGACACGGCCGTCCCAATCAGCTGGGCGTCGACTACAGCGCACACGTTATCGAGGCGACCCTACATCGCGTCGCACCGACTCTCGGCTGGCGCTGAGCCGCAGCTGCTCGTTTCCTCATGCTGAACGATCGGGCGCTCAGGGAACTGGTGGCGGGTGCGCGATCCCCTGGTAGTAATCACCTTCACCGGGCCCCATGAACTCATTCGTATAGCGTTCGCGTTCGTCACCCAACGTCCGGGCCGGCGGACGGTAGTAACCGTAAGCGCCGTACATCGGCATCGGCTCCACATACACATTGCCCGTCGGCATGGGATCAACATAGACGCCGCCGGGTGCAGGCTCGTAATAGTAGTTGTCGGCAAAAGCCGGTGCGGTGTTCCCGGCCAAGGTGACGACAAATGCGACGCATGACATTTTCGTAGAAATTCTCATGGCGCTGCTCCTATCTCCGGTCGGGATTCAGTCCCACCTGACGAGATACCAGGCAGCCTCTGCCTGCGGGCTTACGCTGCCTGGTAAGAATAACGCTTGATCGCTGCAACCGTTCCACCAGGCAGTCGGTTTCGACACGCAGTCGGTCGACTTGAAGCCTGGATCGGCGATCCTAGAGCGTTTCCGATTTATGCGGAACCGCACAAACGCTCTATCTCTTTGTTTTTACGCATATCCTGACGGAAAACCCGCTTCGCACTTTTCCTGGAAATGCTCTAGACGAAGCGGCCGAATAAAGGCGACCGACGCACGACCCAATTGCTCCCTGGACGACCTTAGGCTGACTGGGCATGAGGTCGTCCAGTATCAGCGGCAAACCGTGACGAAAGAACGAACGTGAAGCGTTAAGCCGGTCGGGGCAGTCCGGCAGGACCCTGCACGACTGCAACGATGGCTAAGAATGCCACCACCCCGGCTATGCCAATAGCCACAGTCATCCAGATGGACGGCACGACGCCGATCCCGGCCATCGACATGGACATGGCGAGCGGCGCAATCGCCGACATCATCTGTTTGGCCGACGTGGCCCAGCCGAGACGACTGCCGTATCCCTTTGGTCCGAACAGTTCGAGCGGCAATGTCCCGCCGACAATGCTTGTCAGACCGGAGCCTAATCCGAAGCAGATAGCGAACATTACCGCTCCGGCCACCCACGGTGTCGTCATCAGGAGGATCGTCAAACCGATTGGCAGGAGCCCGGTCGCGATAACAGCCAGCCATTTCTGCGACAGTTCACGGCCGAAGAGCAGGTTGATCAAGCGACTTGCGACCTGAGCCGGACCGAACAGCGAGGCTACCAGGAGACCTGCGGCACCAAACCCGAGCGCCTGTGTGAGCGGAACCATATGAACCAGGATCGCCGACAGCGCATAGCCTTCGATGGCAAAGCCAAGCAGCATGAGGGAGAATACAAGCGTTCCGTTCGCAAGTGGCCGGTGTTCGCCAACGGCCGCGACGGTACCCCTGGAAGCGAACACCGCAGTCGTCGTCAGCCGCGCCAGCGCCAAATGCACTGGAAGACAGACGAGGAGGTTCAACGCGGCAAAGAGCAGGTAGACTTCTCTCCAAGACAGAAAACCATGCAGCCAGGATGTCAGCGGCCAGAACAGCGAAGAGGCGAAACCAGCGATCAGTGTCAGGTGAACAATCGACTTCTGGGCTTTGTGTCCTCCAGTCTGAACGATAGCCGTGAAGGCAGTGGCATAGAGGACAGCGACAGAGACGATTTCGGTCAGCGCCAGTGCGACAGCGAAGGTGATTGGCCCGGTGGATACCGCCATCAAGACGAGTGTCGCGGAGGCTAACAGCGATCCTGCCGCCATCAATCGCCCCGCACCGATCCGGTCGGCAAGGTAGCCTGAGAGGGGTGCGGCAAGGCTGCCAACGAGCAGAGCCACCGAAAAGGCTCCGAAGACCCATTGCTGCGATTTGCCGATGTCTTCGGCGATTTCTGGCACCAGGATGCTGAAGGCATAATAGAGCGTGCCGTATCCGATAATTTGTGATGCGCCGAGGCCCGCCAGCGCCCATGTAGGAAGCTTCCGTCCTTCCATGATCACGCTCGCTCTTCTTCAACGACCGACGCCGAGCAACCACATCCGGACTTTCCCTCGGATTTGGCGGTCGCGTCGGCGACACAACAGGCATCCGTTTCTAAGGGCGCAGGTCCCCCACAGCATCCGGATGATGTGGCATTCACTGCGAGGTCGACAGAGCACACTCCTGTCTCGGGAAGGACAAGTTCGACCCGTCTGGCGGCGAGATGATCCCCTGCAAGCTCGGCGACCACGGAACGAACCTGTTCGTAGCCGGTCTTCATCAGGAATGTTGGAGCGCGGCCATAGGACTTCGAGCCGACGATGTAGAAATCCTTCTCCGGATGGGCCAATTCATCGACGCTGTGGGGCGGGACGGTACCGCAGGAATGAAGGTTCGGATCGATCAGTGGAGCCAGGGCTGGCGGGGCCTCCACGGCAGGATCGAGATCAATGCGGAGTTCTCGAAGAAACGATAGGTCAGGCCGGAAACCAGTCGTGACCACCACATGGTCGAGCGCCAGTGTGATAGGCTCTCCATTTGACACGGCTTCGACCACCACCCCTTCGCCTTCTGATTTCACACTTCTGGCAGCAAAGGACGTCAGCATTTTGAGGCGACCCTCGTCCATGGCCTTCTTCGCAGCCAACCCGAGGGCACCGCGCTCGGGTAGCTGGTCATTGAGACCGCCGCCAAGAAGGCGAGCTACACCATGGTGACGGAGCGCCCAGAAGATTTCAGTCGCAGGATCACTTTCCTGAAGTTCCAATAAGGCCAAGGCGACATTGATTGCGGAGTGACCACTTCCGACGACCAATGTTCGCTTGCCAACGAAGTCAGCCCGCCTGGTCCCGGCAACATCTGGAATGCCATAGGAGAGCCTGCCGGAGGCAATTTCACCAACAACAGGCAGCCCGTTGATCCCCATCGGGTTCGGTTGCGTCCATGTGCCGGATGCGTCGATAACGGCCTGTGCCTGGACGTCGTGCTCACCCGTTGCATCGTTGTAGCGGACCACGAAGGGCGCAGCCTCACGACCATTTGATGAGACCTTGTCAAACCCCGCACGCGTAATCGCCTTGACCGTAGCACTGAGTTTCAGGTTGTCAGCGATCTGAGGGATAGCAGATAGTGGAAGCAGATAGTTTTGAACGATCTCCCGACCCGTCGGCACACCATCTGCTCGTGGAGCGCTCCAGCCGTGGTCATCGAGCAATCGCCGCGCGGCATCGTCGATGTTGTATTTCCAGGGTGAGAACACGCGGACATGGCCCCAGTCAACAAGTGCTGAGCCGACGGAAGCCCCCCGTTCCAGGATAAGCGGTGTGATGCCTGCCTCGACCAGTCTCGCGGCAGCTGCGAGGCCAACAGGACCAGCACCAATCACTGCCACAGGAAGGTTACTATCTAAAGCCATCTGCATATCCTTTCGTATTTCTGGAAGTTTCGAAATTAGAGTGCGAAAAAAAGCCCTCAGGCTACGGTTTCGTCGGTCTGCTTTGAGCAAGCTGCGTCGGCGCAGCACTCATCGGCAAGGTAGCCAATCAGCGCGTTCATGTGCTTGTAGTTCGCGGTACAAATCAGTGTCGTCGCCTGACGATCCTGGATAACAAGGCCTGTATCGACGAGCCGCTTGAGGTGGTGTGAAAGGGTCGATGCCGGAATTTCCAGCTTCTCCTGCAGCTTCCCGACCGGCAGGCCATCTTCACCGGCACGCACAAGCGCACGGTAAATCTGAAGGCGGGTAACGTTGCCAATCGCTTCGAGCTGCGATGCTGCTTTTTCGATAATCATGGAAATAAGCTATGGCGAAAACCGCCTCCGGTCAAAGAGTATTTCGGCATTTGTGGAAATACGGTGCGCGTAGAAGTATACCGTCAATCTGGGTGCTCGTACCGCCCGCACCGGGCATGATGTTTTTAGTTGTTGGGCTCACGTGCCGTGCCAAGTAGAATCACCCTGTCTACTAAAGCAAGGAACGATGGTGCAGCTTCAATCGACCCTTACCTGTCCGCACTGCGGGCAAACGGCAACGGAAACGATGCCCGTCGACGCTTGCCAGTTTTTCTATGAATGTATCGGATGTGGCACGATGCTCCGGCCAAAAGCTGGTGACTGTTGTGTGTTCTGCTCCTACGGTGACGTACCTTGCCCGCCGGTCCAAGAAGACAGGCAAAATAGAACAGGATCGTGTTGCTCCGCCTCCTGATAGGTCTTCATCCCCTGGTGGAGCTTCGAACAAGGCGTTTGTTCAGATGGCCTTGAGCTGAACCCGCTTCTCCAGCTTCTCCGCATCCTCTTTCCGCTCACTGTAGCGGTCAGTGAGGTACGACGACGCATCTCGGGTAAGCCACGTAAACTTCACCAGCTCTTCGCAGACGTCGACGACGCGGTCGTAGTAGGACGACGGCCTCATCCGGCCATCGCCGTCAAACTCCTGGTAGGCCTTGGCAAATGAAGACTGGTTCGGGATCGTGATCATCCGCATCCAGCGACCGAGAATGCGCATCTGGTTGACCGCATTGAACGACTGGCTGCCGCCGGACACTTCCATGACCGCCAGCGTCTTGCCCTGAGTCGGTCGAACGGAGCCGAGGGAAAGCGGGATCCAGTCAATCTGGGCCTTCATGATGCCGGTCATCGCGCCATGTCGCTCCGGGCTGACCCAGACCTGGCCCTCGGACCACTCGGAAAGGTCGCGCAGTTCTTTCACCTTGGGATGGCTGATCGGCGCTTCATCGGGGAGTGGTAAGCCCTTGGGATCGAACACCTGTACCTCGCAGCCGAAGCGCTCCAGCAGGCGGCGAGCTTCGTGTGCCAGAAGACGGCTGTAGGAGATTTCCCGGAGTGAACCGTACAGGATCAGGATGCGCGGCTTGCGTGTCGAGAACGCGGGATGCAGCGCATCGAGATCGAGCATACACAAGTGTTCACTGGCGGCGGCAGGAAGTGTTTCAGACAATGCGCCGTCCCTTCTCATCGAGGACGCGCTCGCCATCCTCCTTCGTGAACGCACCCTTGTGAGTGTCTGGAAGGATATCGAGGACGAGTTCGGACGGACGGGAAAGACGGGTACCCATCGGCGTGATGACGAACGGACGGTTGATCAGGATCGGGTCCTTCAGCATGGCATCGAGCAACTGATCATCGGTCAGCTCCGGATTATCGAGGCCCAGTTCCGCATAGGGCGTGCCTTTCTCGCGGATCGCCTCACGGACCGTAAGCCCCGCATCGGTGATCGTCTGCGCGAGCCGGTCGCGTGTTGGAGGCGTGTTCACGTAGTCGATGACAGTCGGCTCGATACCCGCGTTGCGGATCATTTCCAGCGTGTTGCGCGACGTGCCGCAGGCCGGGTTGTGATAGATAGTGACGTCCATGATCATGCCCTTTCGGCAACGGCTTTTTCGACGATGGTGTTCTTGGCGACGGCAGTGCCTGCTTCGTACCAGCCCTTCGAGCGGTTCACGATCCAGACGACGGACAGCATCACCGGGACCTCGATGAGGACCCCAACGACGGTTGCCAGCGCAGCACCCGACTGGAAGCCGAACAGGCTGATGGCCGCCGCGACCGCGAGTTCGAAGAAGTTTGATGCCCCAATCAGTGCGGACGGTCCCGCAACGCAATGCTGTTCGCCAGTCATCCGGTTCAAAAGGTATGCCAGGCCGGAATTGAAGTAGACCTGAATCAGGATCGGAACTGCAAGCAGTGCGATAATCGTCGGCTGGGCGGTAATCTGTTCACCCTGGAAGCCGAACAGCAGGACCAAGGTTGCCAGAAGCGCCAAGAGCGACAGAGGCTGCAGCTTGGTGAGAAGCCCATCGAGAGCCCTCGTCGTGCCGTCGGCCATCAACATCTTGCGAAGGACCTGCGAGATCGCCACAGGGATCAGGATGTAGAGCGCGACCGAGATCGTCAGCGTGTCCCAAGGGACCGTGATTGCCGACAGTCCGAGGAGTAGGCCGACAATCGGCGCGAACGCGACAATCATGATGGCGTCGTTGAGTGCGACCTGGGAAAGCGTGAAATGCGGCTCACCCTTTGTCAGGTTCGACCAGACGAAGACCATGGCCGTGCACGGCGCTGCGGCGAGAATGATCAGGCCCGCGATATAGGAGTCGATCTGGTCTTCGGGCAGCCACGAACGAAACAGGTAGCCTACGAACAGCCAACCGAGCAGCGCCATTGAGAACGGCTTGACCGCCCAGTTGATGAACAGGGTGACGCCGATCCCGCGCCAGTAGCTGCCGACCTTAGACAATGATCCGAAGTCGATCCTCAGCAGCATGGGGATAACCATCAACCATATCAGGACGGCGACGGGGATGTTCACCTTGGCGATTTCCGCTGCCCCGACGACCAGGAAGACGCCTGGCATCAGATGACCAAGCGCGATGCCGACAACAATGCAGAGAAACACCCAGACGGTAAGGTAACGTTCAAACGTCGACATCAGCTTGCCTTTTCCTGAGGCTGCGTGGAGCCTTCCATCCTGCCGATCTGGCGCAGGTGCTGTTCGAGGGCGAGCTTGTCGATGGAGGAATGCGGCAGGCTGAGAAACGCCGATATGCGGTTCTTGACGAACCTTGCAGCTTGAGCGAAGGCCTTTTGCACCTCGACTTCTGTCCCTTCGACGACTGCCGGGTCTTCGACACCCCAATGTGCGGTCATGGGATGGCCAATCCACACAGGGCACGCTTCGCCTGCTGCGCTGTCGCAGACGGTGAAGATGAAGTCCATCTGCGGTGCGCCTGGCTCAGCGAAGACGTCCCAGCTTTTCGAGGAAAACCCCGTGGACGGATAACCGAGTGCGTCTAGCTCCCTGATGGCGTGAGGATTGACCTCGCCCTTTGGATTGCTGCCCGCGGAGTAGGCGCGGAAGCTGCCCTTGCCCTCGGCGTTGAGGATGGACTCGGCAAGAATAGAGCGAGCGGAATTGCCCGTGCACAAGAAGAGCACGTTATAAACACGTTCAGACATTGGAGTTGTCCCTAGTGGTGTTGGTCCGACTTTAGAAAAATAAAGCCAGTCATGCGCTCACTCCCACGGGTGGGCAGCACGGCATGAGTTCGGCAATCAAAGGGGTGCAAATCTCCGCATTGCCGCCACAGCAGTCCTTGATCAGGAACAGTGTCAGTTCGCGGAACACATCGAGCTTTGCACGGTAGATGATTGAACGGCTGTGGCGCTCACCGGAGATCAAGCCAGCCTGTGTCAGCGTTTTGAGATGCGCAGACATGGTGTTTTGCGGCACGTCGACGATCTTCGCCAACTCGCCAACGGGCAGCCCGTCAGGCTCATGTTTGACGAGCAGCCGGAACGTGTCCAGACGAGTGCTCTGTGCGAGTGCGCCCAGCGCAGTGATGGCTTCCAAGTTATCCATATATCCAACCTATTGGATATATGGATACGAGTCAACGCGTTCTTCGAACTTTGAGCGCCTAGTACCTCTTAACAAGAATTTCTATGCCGGCACGACAGCCCGGCCTTCCCGACTGGGTCATCCGGTGTCCGACGGCACATAGAAAAACTCAATCAGAGAAACTCGTCCTCACACGCCCACGACAAATCCAAAAACGCGACTATCACAAATACTACTACTTCCCGTAGCAACAATATTCGGCTAGGACGGTTGCGCAACAAATTGCGCTGCCTTTTCCTGGAGTTCCGCTTTGCCTTTGTAAACCCCGGTCTCGCTTGTTTCACCACGTACGCCCGATAGCGATCGTCGCTGTCGGATCGCAACTCAATGCGTTCGTCGAGGTGACGGTTCGAGACCGGAATGGCATTGCCGACCTGTCGCCGCACAATTGCTTGTGCGGATCGAACCATCACCAACAACGCTGCCAGACCGCGTCCCCTGAACGGGTGCTCAAACCGTCGTCTTGATGGACTTCCAATCGGAAGAACCAGACGACATGTCTCACACATACCTGGTCCAGTGGACCATCAAACCCAAAATCGCGCCGCGTCCCTGGCTCGCCTGCAACCGTTGCCGAGCAGCACGTCCATTCGAGCCGAGCGGCAAGACACGGCTCAATGCCAATGGTCGGCGGCTGGATGCCTGGCTGATCTATCGCTGCTGCAGTTGCGACAGCACCTGGAACCGCCCCATCTTCGAACGCCGCCACATCCGCGATATCGATCCGCACACGCTCAACGCGCTTCAGACCAATGACGAAGCCTGGATCGAGAAGGTCTCTTTCGATCTCGACGGGTTGCGCCGGGATGCGGGGCAGATCGAGGAGTTTTCCGAGGTTCATGTGCAAAAGACGATTCTGAACCCGGCCGCCGAATCATCCCCGCCTCTGGAGATCGTTCTTGACCTGGCGATGAAAACATCGCTGCGAACGGAGCGGTTGCTATCCATGGAACTCGGCCTATCACGCAAGCGTATCGCCATACTTGAAGAGGCAGGCCGCCTCTCCACAGCACCATCGGGCAAGAACGCTCTACGGCGACCGGTGAAGGATGAAATGCGCATCACCATCGATCTTGCCGGCGAAGCCGATCGTAATGCAATCCTCAGCCGCGCCGGGCCTTAGCCGAAGATTGGCTGGGGTCTCGGCCCCGATCAAAGCGTGAAGAGCACGATGACGACAGCAAAGAGGGCTCCGTGCCATCGGCGCCCTCTCCTCGCATTCACAATCTTTAGAACTTTACGCCGATGCCGACGGTGAATTGATGCTGGTCGAAATCGGCGTTGTAGCCGCCGACATCCTTGTCGCCATAGTCGTTGTAGCGATATTCGGCCCGACCGAACAGGCTGTCGGTGAAGGCGTAGTCGACACCGGCACCGATCGTCCAGCCATTGAAGGTTTCCTTTTCCTTGGAAGCCCCAGGCACATCGACAAAGCCGCGCGTAATCGCCCAGCCGCTGGTCGCATAGACAAGTGCCTTGTCGTTGACGACGTAACCCAGACGGCCGCGGACGGAACCGGATACATCGGTTCCGGCTTCCGGAGAGGCGCCGAAGATATCGAAGGTCTTGTCGTTCCAGTTATAGCTGACATCGCCTTCGATACCGTAGACCCAATCGCCTTGTTGGTAGTTGAAGCCGGCGAAGGCACCGAGAAGGCCGCCATTGAAATCCTGTGAAGCGCTTCCGCCCGGCGTACTGAAATCGCCATTAAGCCAGCCGCCACCACCCTGTAGACCGACATAACCGCCGGTCCAGACAAAGGTAGGCGCTGCTTCCACGAGGGGCGCCGGCTCGAGGTTTTCGGTCAGATCGGCGGCCGATGCCGCGGGCGCGAAGGCGGCCGCAGCAATGATTGCAACAAGCACATGCCTGATCATCACAGATGCCTCCTGTTGGTCCGATAGAAAGACTACCAACTTATGTAGGGCGCGTCTGCCGAAAAGGCTCGCTGCAGTGCAAGAATAATGAATTGCGCTTTTAAATCAGCTGGTTGGAAACCGTTAACCGGGCCACGTCGGACACCGTGCCCTGCATCATCAGTTACCGACGATACGAGCGCCTTCCAGCCGATCACCCGGCTTGATGCCGAGCCGTTTGACGGTTCCGGCATTGAGTTCCAGCACATAGGCCACCGGCTCACGCGAATCGATGATCGCCTCGGAAAACGGCACGGCATCCTGATGGATCGTCCGCACAGTACCGCTCTTGTCGATGAACAGCATGTCGAGCGCCAGATAGGTGTTCTTCATCCACATCATCACCCGACGGGTATCACCGAAATCGAACAACATTCCGTGATCGGGTGCCATTGAGCGCCGAAACATCAGCCCCTGCTCCCGCTGATCGGCATCGATGGCAAGCTCGACCGTGAACTCATGGATCTTGTTGTCGGCCGTCACCAGCCGCATCCGGTCGCTGGTGAATTGCGCTTCCGCTAGCGCAAAGGCTGCAAACAGTAGCGCCGACAAAAAAAGCGCCGTGGCGGCGCTTCTTGCAGAAAAGGTTCGAGCCATCGACATCAGTGCGAACGGCTTGTCGGTGTTGGGCCATCGGGATGGATCTCGGCCGCCATCAAGCCCTTTTCACCGTCGCCGAAGCGCACGAGAACCACTTGGCCGGGGCGCAGTTCCGTCAGACCGAAACGGCGCAACGTTTCCATATGAACGAAGATATCCTCCGTGCCCTCGCCGCGCGTCAAGAAGCCGAAGCCCTTGGTCCGGTTGAACCACTTGACCAAGACACGTTCGAGGCCGCTCGTCGGCGTTACCTGCACGTGGGTTCTGATCGGCGGCAGTTGCGAGGGATGAATGGCCGTCGACTGATCCATCGACAGAATGCGGAAGGCCTGGTAGCCACGGTCGCGCTTCTGGATGAGAGCCACGACGCGGGCCCCTTCGAGCACCGTCTGATAGCCGTCGCGCCGCAGGCAGGTCACGTGCACCAGCACATCCTGCATGCCGTTATCAGGCACGATGAAGCCAAACCCCTTGGCGACATCGAACCATTTGATCACGCCGGTGATTTCGACGAGGTCGAGGGCGTCGCTGCCAAAGTCGTCATCATGCATGACGTCTTTTGAAGATGTCCTATCCGCCATTCTCTCCCAGCCCCTCGTTTACGCGCGACTACCGACTACGGTTAACTGATTCTTATTGACCAGAATAACATCGTCCCGCCGCTGGTGCGCAAGACCCTCGGCGTATTTTGGCCTGGATCCAATGTAGGGACGCAGCCTTGCCTCTGGCTTGCTGGCAGATAAGTATACGCCATCTTCTTCGAAACAGGGACATTGCAATGCGTTATCTGCACACGATGGTTCGCGTCAAAAATCTGGACGAGGCCTTGAACTTCTATTGCACGCTTTTCGGCCTCAGCGAAATCCGTCGCTACGAGAACGAGAAGGGCCGCTTCACGCTTGTCTTCCTGGCCGCCCCAGGCGATCTCGACCGGGCAAAGGGCGAACTCTCGCCGTGCCTCGAACTCACCTACAATTGGGACAGCGAAGATTATACAGGCGGTCGCAACTTCGGTCACCTGGCCTATGAGGTGGATGACATTTATGGCTTCTGCCAGCACCTGATGGACAACGGCGTAACCATTAACCGCCCGCCACGCGATGGGCACATGGCCTTTGTGCGCTCACCCGACGGTATTTCGATCGAGATCCTGCAGAAGGGCGAGAACCTGGCGGCGCAGGAGCCCTGGGCGTCCATGGCCAACACCGGCGCCTGGTAAGCCTCGCGCAATTCTGGCCGCCGATGATTGACGTCTGCAGCCGGGAGTTTCGGCTTGGCACAGTCGAGTCGCGGATCCG
Source organism: Ensifer sp. Root31 (assembly GCF_001424825.1). NCBI lineage: Bacteria > Pseudomonadati > Pseudomonadota > Alphaproteobacteria > Hyphomicrobiales > Rhizobiaceae > Ensifer > Ensifer sp. Root31. Next base: position 52,043 of record NZ_LMCO01000003.1, read on the forward strand.
TTGAATTGACGAATGATCCGGGGCCCGGCATCGACACCGGGCCTTCGCATGCTTGGCGCATGTGGGCTCAAGGTTAGCGCCAGTTTACAAATCACGTATCGTTCAGTAACTTTCCGCGCGAAACGTTGATACGGGGTTCTATCCGCGATGTCTCGTGGCGACGCCCCTAACTGTATTTGGCCTAATCCTTCCCGCGGCGATCCGATTGGTCGCCGCGCGAAATTCGTGTTTGTTTGTTCTGGGCGATGTTTCGGAACTGAGACTTAATGCATGGAAAGGCGACGATCTCGCCGATCATGCACGGAGAGCGGGGATAGGACGTTGCAACATCGGGAAACAAGGGGAGCGCTGCTGGCAACTTTCAGCCGCGCAGCCGCGATATCCGTTTCGCTGTTCGCGTTGAGCGGCTGCGTGTCTGCCGTCGCTGATAGCGAAGCAGCAAATGCGTTGAAGGTAGAGGAAGCGCAAGACGCTCTGCAGGTCGCCGATTCGCCCCAGACCGGCGCGACCGTTCGCGACGCTCAAGTGTCGGCGGTTGGCAGCAACCCGCAGGCAGCCCAAGGCAATAGCGCTCTCGCGCCGGGTCAGGCCCCCGCGCAACAGGGTGGGCCGCTGACCATGCAGAGCACGGGCCTGCGTGCGGCCTCATCGAGCATCTATGGCCAGGCTCCGGCCGCGGCCGGTCAAGCGGCGATGGCGGGCGCACAGCCGCAGGCGACGGGCTCCGTCCCGGCCACAGGCGCTGCCCAGCCGAGCATGAACGCAACGACGAACAGCCTCTTCAGCGGCAGCCAAGGACAGGGGCAAATCCAGCCTCAGCCTCAGCCTCAGCCGCAACCCCAGCCGATCATCCAGCCGCAGCAAGGCGCATCGAATGAGACTTCCGGCGCCCCGTCCGATACAGCAGTGATGGCCTATGCCGCCCCGGAAGGCGCTACTCTTCCCGCCTCGGTACCGCTGCCCTTGAGCGCGCAAGCCGCCCTCGGCGGCAAGACATCGCGCGTGCTTCAGCCCGTACAAGCTGTTGAGCAGGCGCAGGCGGCAACAGACGTGGCGACCCAGGCCGCCACGGCCACGCCGAACGCCAAGGCCAGCGAAAGCGGCTCCAAGGAAGTACCGAAGACCTGGACGCTTGCGAGCCTGTTTGCGGGAAAACGCAAGGAGAAACAGCAGCAGGAAACGGCGCGCGCAGCGCAGCCGGCTGAGAAAAAAACCATCACCACCAGCAACGCCAGCCAGCCGCAGATGGCCTCGCTCGCCTATCAGGGCCTGCCCGGCGTCAAGATGAGCCCGCTGTTCAGCGTGGCGCATGAAGACCACGCGGCGGACGAAGAGGACGCACCGGTTCAGGTCGCCTCCCTTTCCGGCTTGGCCCGTCTGGCACCAAGCGGCCTTATCCTGCAGACCGAAAAGGTCGAGGCCGGCTGCTTCAAGCCGGAGCTGATGCAGATGCTCAAACAGGTTGAAACGCATTACGGCCGCCAAGTGATGGTGACTTCGGGCCTGCGCCCGATCAAGGTCAACCGCGCAAAGCAATCCCTCCATACGCGCTGCGAGGCGGCAGACATCCAGGTGAAGGGCGTCAGCAAGTGGGAGTTGGCAGATTTCCTGCGCAGCATTCCCGGGCGCGGTGGCGTTGGAACCTACTGCCACACGGAATCGGTTCATATCGACATCGGCGCCCAGCGCGATTGGAACTGGCGCTGCCGCCGCGGCAAGGGCTGAAGGCAAGCCCTTGTTTCCATGAGCTAATCCGCAGGATCCGTCCATCTTTTCCGGCTTTTGCATTTTTTACAGAAAAATGAAAATTGCCGCTTGCGGTAATCAAATCGCCTGACTATAAGACGCCCACACAGCAAGTGCGCCCTTCGTCTATCGGTTAGGACACCAGATTTTCATTCTGGGAAGAGGGGTTCGACTCCCCTAGGGCGNGCCCACACAGCAAGTGCGCCCTTCGTCTATCGGTTAGGACACCAGATTTTCATTCTGGGAAGAGGGGTTCGACTCCCCTAGGGCGTGCCACTGTGACCCTCCCCTTCAGATGATTTTGTTATTGGTGATCGGCAGTTTCTTGCCGAGAATTCAGCGTGCGCTCGAATATGCGATGCGCACATGCACGCCGAACGGGTGCAGATTTTTCCGTTTCTTTTTCACGGGAAAAGCACACGAATTTTCAGATTCACGCTTGCAGTCTGCAAAGGCGCTGCCTATAAGGCGCCCACACAGCAAGTGCGCCCTTCGTCTATCGGTTAGGACACCAGATTTTCATTCTGGGAAGAGGGGTTCGACTCCCCTAGGGCGTGCCACTGTGACCNCTGACTATAAGACGCCCACACAGCAAGTGCGCCCTTCGTCTATCGGTTAGGACACCAGATTTTCATTCTGGGAAGAGGGGTTCGACTCCCCTAGGGCGTGCCACTGTGATCCCCTCCCCAGCACATTCGTTTCCGTTTTGGCGCCGATTGCATCGACCCATGCCCCTCGGCTTCAGGCATCTGCGCCATGTTCTTAGCCGTTGATTTTTCCTGCATTTTCCCCAGAAAAACCTCAAAAATCCTGACATTAGCGCTTGCAGCCGGCAAAAGCGCTGACTATAAGACGCCCACACAGCAAGTGCGCCCTTCGTCTATCGGTTAGGACACCAGATTTTCATTCTGGGAAGAGGGGTTCGACTCCCCTAGGGCGNCCTGACTATAAGACGCCCACACAGCAAGTGCGCCCTTCGTCTATCGGTTAGGACACCAGATTTTCATTCTGGGAAGAGGGGTTCGACTCCCCTAGGGCGTGCCACTGTGACCTTCCCCTCGACATTGTTGATGTTCGGCCTGCACGTCTTCGCAGGACCAAAAATAGTCATGCTCCGTCCCGTGGCGCGGAGTACTTCTGCCCCGTCTCTGACGCAGGTTCACAGGAGATGACTGGACTCGATCCCGGCAGATAGTCATGCATTCCAAGCGGCACCGCAGAGCTTGACGGAATATAGATTCAGGCTGCCGGCTACATTGCCTTGGCAGCGTCGCTTACACGCAACTGCACGCGCCGCTGGCCTTGCCAAAGATCGGCCGAAACCGAACCCGCAACATGAATGGATGCGCCACGGCTGGCGAACAGGAAGTCGCCGAGCGGCGTCTCCACGGCCCGAAAGGCGATACCTTCGAGGCGGCTGCCGTCTTGCCCTTCGAGGGTCACCTTGATGTGGTTGGCTCCAACCTGGCGGCAGTCGCGCAGCCGATGCAGGGGGAAGGCGAAGACCGGCTGCGGATGGGCGGAGCCGTAGGGGCCGGCCTGCTCCAGCAGATCGATCAGTTCCAGCGTTGCGCCAGACGCGCCGAGCGCGCCGTCCACCTTCAGCGTCTGCACCGCAACGAGGTCCCGCACGGCTGCTTCAGCCTTCTCCTCAAAGAATTGGCGCAACCGGCCGAGCTTTGCCCGCTCGACCGTCAGGCCTGCGGCCATGGCGTGGCCGCCGCCTTTCACCAACAATCCGCCGTCGACGGCGGCACGAACCATCTTTCCCATGTCGAAACCAGCAATCGACCGACCCGATCCGGTGCCGCGACCATTCGGATCGAAGGCAATGGCAAAGGTCGGGCGACGGAATTTCTCTTTTATTCTCGCCGCGATCAGCCCGACGATACCGGGGTGCCAGTTCTCCCGCGCCGTCACAATGACGGAGGCGCCCTCGCCCGTGCCGTACTCAGCCAGAACCTCGGCCTCGGCCTCGGCCAACATCGCCGCTTCCATCGCCTGCCGCTCGCGGTTGAGCTCGTCGAGCCGTGCCGCAATCGTTTCAGCCGCAGCACTATCGTCCATCGTCAACAGGCGGCTGCCAAGCGCCGCGTCCCCGATGCGCCCGCCCGCATTGATGCGTGGCCCGACCAGAAAGCCGAGATGATATGGCGTCACGGGACCGCCGATCGCCGCCTTGCGCAACAGCGCGGCCAGCCCGACATTGCCCATATGCCGGGCTGCAATCAGCCCCTTGACCACATAGGCGCGATTGAGCCCCTTCAGCGGCACCACATCACAAACGGTTGCGAGTGCCACGAGATCGAGTTGCGCCAGTAGATCGAAAGTCCCAACGCGCGCATCACCAGCGGCGCGCAGCACCCGCACGGCATTGACGAGAACGAGATAGACGACGCCGGCAGCGCAAAGGTGCCCCTGGCCGGAGAGATCGTCCTCGCGGTTGGGATTGACCAGTGCATGGCATGGCGGCAACGTCGAGCCGACCTGGTGATGGTCGATGACGACGACGTCGATACCGCGTTGGGCCGCGACAGCGAGCGATTCATGGCTGGTCGAGCCACAGTCGACGGTGACGATGAGCCTGGCCCCGTTATCGATCAACTGTTCGATCGCCTGTGGGTTGGGGCCATAGCCTTCAAAGATGCGATCGGGGATGTAGATCTCGACCTCGAGCCCGAAATGTTCGAGGAAGCGCGCCATCAGCGCCGAGGATGCAGCGCCATCGACGTCGTAGTCGCCGAAGACCACTACCTTCTCGCGCCTGGATATTGCCAGCGACAGGCGCTCTGCCGCTTTGCGGCAGTCGGTCAAGGTGTCGGGGTCCGGCATCAGCGAGCGAAGCGTCGGGTCGAGGAAGGTCGCGGCATCGTCGAGCGAAACGCCACGGCCGGCCAGCACGCGTCCAATGAGATCGGAATAGCCATGAACCTGGCTGATCGCCAGCGCGCGGTTCTGCCCGGCCTGGTCGAGACGAGAGACCCAGCGCTGACCGCTGATCGATCGCTCGACGCCCAGAAAAGCTCGCTGTATCGGGTCTACCGGTTCTTCCATGCTGTCCACCTGCCTCAATCTCTTCGTTATTAGCGAACAATGCGCGCACGCAAAACCCGGCATGAAAAAGGCCCCACCGACGCCAATGGTCGATGGGGCCCGTTCTCAACAGCTTTGCACCTTGAGCTAGGCTGCCTTCGGCCGCTCGATGCGGATCACCTGCGGCTCGCCGACCAGATAGCCCTCGCTCTTGATCGCGACGATCGCATCGCGCACCGAATGCTCGGCGGTCGCGTGCGTCACCAAAATGATCGTCTGCGGCTCGTCCGATTCCTTCGGGTGCTTGGAATGCTGCATGATCGATTCCAGCGAAATGCCGTTTTCGGCCATGCGCGAAGCAATGCTCGCAAAGACGCCTGTGCGATCGACGACCTTCAGGCGGATGAAGTAGCCGCCTTCGTGGCTCTGGATCTGCGCGCGCTTGTAAGGCAGCAGCGCATTGGTCGGACGACCAAATGCGGGCACATGCTGGGCGCCAGGGCGGCTCTTGGCGATATCGGCGACGTCGCCGAGAACGGCCGACGCCGTCGCGTTGCCGCCGGCACCCGGACCGACCATCAGCAGCTCGCCGAGAATATCGGATTCGATCGCGACCGCATTGGTGACGCCATCGACCTGAGCGATCACCGAATCATAGGGAACCATCGTTGGATGTACGCGCTGCTCGATGCCGCTTTCGGTGCGCTGGGCGACCCCGAGAAGCTTGATCCGGTATCCGAGATCGGCCGCGGCATTGATATCGTCGATGGAGATATTGGTGATGCCTTCGAGATAGATGTCGTCGGCCGCAATCGCCGTGCCGAAGGCAAGGCTCGTCAGGATCGATAGCTTGTGGGCGGTATCGTTGCCTTCGATGTCGAAGGCCGGGTCGGCCTCAGCATAGCCGAGCCTCTGGGCTTCCTTCAGGCAGGCCTCGAAGGACAGACCCTCCTTCTCCATCTTCGTCAGGATGTAGTTGCAGGTGCCGTTCATGATCCCGTAGACGCGCGAGATCGTGTTGCCGGTCATGGATTCGCGCAGCGCCTTGATGACGGGAATGCCGCCAGCAACGGCAGCTTCGTAGTTGAGCAGCGCGCCGTTGTTCTCGGCAATGGCCGCAAGCTCGATGCCATGTGCTGCCAGCAACGCCTTGTTGGCGGTGACGACATGGATACCACGGCCGAGCGCCGTCTTGACCGCAGCATAGGCCGGGTCGCCGGAACCGCCCATCAATTCGATGAAGACATCGATATCGGCATTGGCAGCGAGCGAGACGGCATCGTCGAACCAGGTGGTCTTCGACAGATCGACTCCACGATCCCTGGAGCGGTCACGCGCCGTTACGGCTGTAATTTCGATTGCCCTGCCACATGTCGTTGCCAGCATCTCGTGACGATCCTGGAGGATTCGCACGAGCGAGGCACCGACGGTACCCAAGCCCGCAATGCCAATTTTGAGGGCATCTGCCATAGCCATTTCCTAACATGTGAGGGTCCCCGCCAGAACGGCGGGGCCGTTGCGGTAGGGGCGCGCGCCTGGCACGCCCCCGTCTTTTACCGATGCGCGTTGAGCGAGATGACGTTGTGCATCGTCTCGTCAGCCGTGGACAGGAACTTCTTGATATTGCGTGCCGCCTGACGAATGCGGTGCTCGTTTTCGACGAGCGCCAGACGCACATAGTCGTCACCCTGCTCGCCGAAGCCGATGCCCGGCGCTACGGCCACATCGGCCTTCTCTACAAGCAGCTTTGAGAATTCGAGCGATCCGAGATGACGGAACTTCTCCGGGATCTTGGCCCAGGCAAACATCGTGGCTGCCGGCGGCGGCACGTCGAAGCCGGCCTTGCCGAAGCTTTCGACCATCACGTCGCGACGGCGCTTGTAGATGTTGCGGACCTCGGCGATGTCGCTGCCGTCACCGTTAAGTGCCTGGGTGGCGGCAACCTGGATCGGCGTGAACGCACCATAGTCGAGATAAGACTTCACGCGCGTCAGCGCCGCGATCAACCGCTCGTTGCCGACGGCAAAGCCCATGCGCCAACCGGGCATGGAAAACGTCTTCGACATCGAGGTGAACTCGACCGCGATGTCGATCGCGCCCGGCACCTCGAGCACGGATGGTGGCGGCGCATCGTTGAAGTAGATTTCCGAATAGGCCAGATCCGACAAGACGATGATGTCGTGCTTCTTCGCGAATGCCACGACTTCCTTATAGAAATCGAGCGTCGCAACCTGCGCCGTCGGGTTCGACGGGTAATTGAGGATCAGCGCCAGCGGCTTCGGGATCGAATGGCGAACGGCGCGCTCCAGCGGCCCGAAGAATGTGTCGTCCGGCTCGACCGAGATCGAGCGGATGACGCCACCGGCCATCAGAAAGCCGAAGGCATGGATCGGATAGGTCGGATTAGGGCACAGGATCACGTCGCCCGGCGCGGTGATCGCCTGAGCCATGTTGGCAAAGCCTTCCTTGGAGCCAAGGGTGGCGACGACCTGCGTGTCCGGGTTCAGTTTGACGCCGAAGCGGCGGGCGTAATAGGCGGCCTGGGCACGACGCAGCCCGGGAATGCCCTTCGACGACGAATAACGATGCGTGCGCGGGTCCTGAACGGCCTCGCAGAGCTTGTCGACAATCGACTGCGGAGTGGGAAGATCCGGATTGCCCATGCCGAGGTCGATGATGTCAGCACCGGCCGCTCGCGCGCTTGCTTTCAAACGGTTGACCTGTTCGAAAACATAAGGCGGCAAACGCCGGACTTTGTGAAACTCTTCCATCTCCAAACCTCGTTTGGCGCACGTATCCGCCAGCGGTTGGCCGTCGCGAAAACATGCGCTTTGGTGAACGGCCGTCATTGCGGCCATTGAACGCTTTGCGTCCAAATCACCTGAAACGCAAGTGCTAATTCGTGATCTGTTTCAACGTGTCGGAGCCGTGGTCTTCGGCAAGCTTTCGCATTTCCTTCATGCGACGCTGATACTCCGCTTCGGAGATGGAGCCGGATTTGCGCGCGGCACCGAGCGCGGACAGCCGCGCCTGCATATCGGCGGCTTCCTGATTGGTCATCTGCTGCGTTGCCGCAGGCTTCTGACCGTAGACGGAGGGATAATTTTCGAAATCGGTCTTCTGGCTGTTGCAGCCCGCAAGCGTGCCGAGGAGAATGATCCCGGCAACCCAGGTGATGGAGCGCTGTTTTCCGACGGCGAGCATACTGGCAAAGACCTCTGTTTTCGTGGCGCGACGATGCGCTAGCCCTTGTAATCATTTTCGGGCAGAATGTAAAAATACAAAACAAACAAGATGCTGTGGAGGAAACCGGGTGACAGCAGACAGGAATGCCGAAGGCAAGGACGGCTTTGCTGGCTTCGACCCGAAGTCCGTTGAACCCTACATCGTCAAGGATCCCGAAGGCCTCGCGGTCAACCTTGCCCGCGCAATGGAGCAGCTCGGCAAGGCGGCCTCAGCCTGGCTTGCGCCGCGCGAAACCGGCGAAAAATCCGACGTCTTCTCCGAACCTGTCACCGACATGGTCAAAACCCTCTCCAGGGTTTCCGAGTATTGGCTTTCCGATCCACGCCGGACGCTCGAAGCCCAGACCCATCTGATGGGCAGTTTCTTCGAGATGTGGTCTCGAACCTTGCATCGCATGTCCGGTGATGTTGTCGCCACCGATCCCGTGAGCTTGCAGCGCACCGACAAGCGCTTCGCCGACGAGGACTGGGTAAAAAACCCGTTCTTCGATTTCGTCCGGCAGGCCTATTTCATCACGTCGGACTGGGCTGACAAGATGGTGCGCGACGCGGAAGGGCTGGACGACCACACCAAACACAAGGCTGCCTTTTACGTCAGGCAGATTTCGAGTGCGCTCTCTCCGACCAATTTCGTCACCACCAACCCTCAGCTCTACCGGGAAACGGTTGCGACGAGCGGCGCCAATCTCGTCAAGGGCATGCAAATGTTTGCCGAGGACGTGGTGGCCGGTCGCGGCGATCTCAGGATGCGCCAGACCGATACCAGCAAATTCGCGATCGGCGAAAACATCGCGATCACCCCCGGCAAGGTGGTCGCGCAGAGCGACGTCTGCCAGGTGATCCAGTACGAGGCCTCGACGGAAACGGTGCTCAAGCGTCCGCTGTTGATCTGCCCGCCCTGGATCAACAAGTTCTACGTGCTCGACCTCAACCCGCAGAAATCCTACATCAAGTGGGCGGTCGATCAGGGACACACGGTGTTCGTCATCTCCTGGGTCAATCCGGACGAGCGGCATGCGGCCAAGGATTGGGAAGCCTATGCCCGCGAAGGCATCGGCTTTGCGCTCGACACCGTCGAACAGGCGACCGGCGAACGGGACGTGAATGCCATCGGCTATTGCGTCGGTGGAACGCTATTGGCCGCAACACTGGCGCTCCATGCCGCAGAGGGCGACGAGCGCATCCGCTCGGCAACGCTGTTTACCACCCAGGTCGACTTCACTCACGCCGGTGATCTCAAGGTCTTCGTCGACGAAGACCAGATCAGCCAGATGGAAGCCAACATGCGGGTGGCCGGCTATCTCGACGGCTCGAAAATGGCGACCGCGTTCAACATGCTGCGCGCCTCCGAACTGATCTGGCCCTACTTCGTCAACAACTACCTCAAGGGGCAGGAGCCCCTGCCCTTCGACCTGCTCTACTGGAATTCCGATTCGACCCGGATGCCGGCGGCCAACCATTCGTTCTACCTGCGCAACTGCTACCTGGAAAACCGTCTGTCGAAGGGCGAGATGATGCTGGCCGGCAAGCAGGTATCGCTGGGTGACGTCAAGATCCCGATCTACAACCTGGCAACCAAGGAAGACCATATCGCTCCGCCGCGCTCCGTTTTCCTCGGCAGTTCCTCCTTCGGTGGCAAGGTCACATACGTGCTTTCCGGCTCGGGCCACATCGCCGGCGTCGTGAACCCACCGGACAAGGGCAAGTACCAGTTCTGGACCGGCGGTCCTCCCAAGGGAGAGTTCGACGATTGGGTCAAAACGGCCACGGAGACCCCCGGGTCCTGGTGGCCGCACTGGCATCAGTGGATCGAAAAGCTGGACAAGAAGCGCGTGCCCGCGCGCAAGCCCGGCGGCACGCTCAACACGCTGGAAGAGGCGCCCGGCTCCTATGTGCGCGCCCGCGCCTGACCAAAGTGTGAACAGATCTTGATTTTCGATCGGCCACTCGTGCCCGCCACGCTCGTGCAGCGCTACAAACGCTTTCTATTCGACGCTCTCCTCGCCGATGGTACGGCATTGACCGGCTCATGCCCCAACACCGGGTCGATGCGCGGACTGACGACGCCGGGTTCGCGCATCTGGATGTCGGAGCATGATAGCCCGACGCGCAAGTACCGGCAGATGCTCGAAATCGTCGAGGCGGATGGTACGCTGGTCGGCATCAACACCGGCCTGCCCAACCGTCTGGCGGAAGAGGCCATTCGGCTCGGACTTGTCGCCGACCTTCATCTCTACGAGAACCTCGCCCGCGAGCAGAAATACGGGCGCAATTCGCGAATCGACATTCTCTTGAGCGACAGCCTGCGCGGTCTTGCCTATGTCGAGGTGAAGAATGTGCATTTCAGTCGCAACCCTGGCGTGGCCGAGTTTCCCGACAGCCCGACTGCACGTGGCGCCAAGCACCTCGAAGAACTGGGAGACATGGTCGAAGCCGGCCATCGCGCGATCATGGTCTACCTAGTGCAGCGCAGCGATTGCGATCACCTGCAGATCTGCCGCGACTACGACCCTGTATATGCCGCTGCCTTCGATCGTGCCATGACCAGAGGTGTCGAGGCCTATGCGGTGAAATGCCTGGTATCGCCCTCCGAGATAGCACCGATCGGCTTGATCGCAATCGATGAGGCAGGTGCCAGCGCTATTCGCAACTTCGCCTGAGTTACCGATTTGGCACGCACGGCATCGCCAACCCTTAGCAACCTGCAACATTCTACGGATAGGCGCAGGCATTGATCCGCGTTAGGCTTGCCGATCTGCTTAGCGGAAGATCGCGGCTGCGAAATACTGTGCGCTGCGCCCTATATCAGTCCCTCAAGGTGCACGGCAGTGGACGAGGCTGCCCCTGCTGGATTATGAAATTCGACAGGAAACAACTGAAAGTTCTGGAATGGTGACTTACATCGAGGCAGGGTCCGCGCCCTATAAGAACACCGGCGTCATCCGCCTCTACGGACCGGAGGGGTTCGAAGGTATGCGCAAGGCCTGTCAGGTGACGGCGCGTTGCCTCGACGAACTGGTGTCGCGCGTTCGGCCCGGGGTGACGACCGAGGAGATCGACCGCTTCGTCTTCGAGTTCGGCATGGACAACGGCGCGCTTCCGGCAACGCTGAACTACCGCGGCTATACCAAGTCGTCCTGCACCTCGATCAACCACGTTGTCTGCCACGGTATTCCGAACGACAAGCCGCTTCGCGACGGCGATATCGTCAATATCGACGTGACCTATGTGATCGATGGCTGGCACGGCGATTCCAGCCGCATGTATCCGGTCGGCGAGATCAAACGTGCCGCCGAGCGGCTTCTCGACGTGACGCATGAGTGCCTGATGCGCGGCATTGCCGCCGTGCGTCCTGGCGCCCGCACCGGCGCGATCGGCGAAGCCATCCAGGCCTATGCCGAAGCCGAACGGTGCTCGGTCGTACGCGACTTCTGCGGACACGGCGTCGGCCGGCTTTTCCACGACGCTCCCAACATCCTGCATTACGGCCGCGCCAACGAGGGGCCGGAACTGCGCGAAGGCATGATCTTCACCATCGAGCCGATGATCAATCTCGGTCGCCCGCACGTGAAGGTGCTTGCCGATGGCTGGACGGCGGTAACACGCGACCGTTCTCTCTCGGCGCAGTACGAGCATACGGTCGGCGTCACGGCTGATGGCTGCGAGATCTTCACGCTCTCGCCGGCCGGCCTCTTCAAGCCTGACATGGCCGCCATGGGCGCCGCATGAAGAAAAACTCCCGCTCATCCGCAGGCGATGCGACGCAGCCGGCGGACGAACGGTCGTTTTTTGCGGATCTGCAGCCGCAGGACGCGCATGTCTCAGACGCGGCAGCTCAGGCGGTCGAGGCGCACTATCTTGGCCACCGTGATCGGCTGCGAACACGGTATCGCGAGCACGGCGACGCCGCGCTTGCCGACTACGAACTCCTCGAAATGCTGCTGTTCCGGCTTATCCCGCGCAAGGATACCAAGCCGATTGCCAAGGCGCTGCTGACGCGCTTTGGCACGCTTGCCGGTGTATTCGGCGCACCGCTCCCGTTGCTGCAGGAGGTCAAGGGTGTTGGCGAATCGGTCGCGCTCGACCTGAAGCTCGTCTCGACGATCGGGCACCGAACGCTGAAGAGTGACCTGCGCAAGAAGCACATTCTCTCGTCCTGGTCGGCGGTGATCGAATATTGCCACGCGGCTATGGCCTATGAGACCAAGGAGCAATTCCGGATATTATTCCTCGACAAGCGTAATGCGTTGATTGCCGACGAGGTCCAGCAGACGGGCACGATCGACCACACGCCTGTCTATCCGCGCGAGGTCGTCAAGCGCGCACTCGAATTGTCGGCAACCGCGATCATCCTTGCGCATAATCACCCCTCAGGCGACCCCACGCCGTCGCGGGCGGATATCGACATGACCAAGCTGATCGTCGAGACAGCCAAGCCGCTCGGCATTGCGGTGCACGATCACATCATCATCGGCAAGGACGGCCATGTAAGCCTGAAGGGGCTGCGCCTCTTCTAGAGCGTTTCCGATTTGGACGGAATCGCACAAACGCTTTTTTACGCATTTCCTGATGGAAAACCGCTTCGCACTTTTCCTGGAAATGCTCTAGCCGCCGGGCTTTGCAATCAAAGCCATCGGGCGCGGCGGAAGAAGCGATACAGCGTCAGGCAGAGCCCGATGATCACGGCCAGCACCACGAAATAACCGTAGCGGAATTTAAGCTCCGGCATGTCGTCGAAGTTCATCCCGTAGATACCGGCAATTGCCGTCGGCACTGCAAGGATAGCTGCCCAGGAGGCAAGCTTGCGGGAGATCTCCGTCTGCTCGGATTGGCCGATCATCAAGCTGGCTTCAAAGGTGAAGGCCAGAACCTCGCGCAACGCATCGATATCTTCCTGCACGCGGCGGACATGGTCGGTCACATCGCGAAACAGCGGTTGCAGTGCCGCCTCCATGCCGGGCAGATCGATATGCTCGTGCCGCCGGCAGACATCGACCAGCGGCACGGCGGCATTGCGAAGCCTGAGCAGGTTGCGCCGGAGCAGATAGAGCCGTTCGATATCCGCCTTCTCCAGCCGTTGGCGAAGCAGACGATCCTCGAGCCGTTCGACTTCCTCGTGAATGGCCTCGATTACCGGCATGTAATTGTCGACGATGAAATCGAGGATCGAATACAGGATATAGTTCTCACCATGAGCAAGGGCAGCGGGTGACGCTTCGCATCGCTGCCGCACGGCCATATAGGAGGTCGAGGCGCCGTGGCGAACCGAGACGACGTAGCCGCGCCCGACGAAGAGATGCGTTTCGCCGAACGCGATTTCGACTCCGACCATATGAGCGGTGCGGGCAACGACGAAAATCGAATCGCCATAGATCTCAAGTTTAGGACGTTGATGCGCCTTGCAGGCGTCTTCGATCGCCAGGTCATGCAGATCGAACTCGCGCTGCACCTGGCGAAGCAACGCAGCATCCGGTTCATGGAGACCGATCCAGATGACGGCATTCGGGCGGTTTCGCCATTTGCTCGCATCTTCCACCTGAATGTCCTGGATGCGCACGCCGTTTTCGTAGACCGCAGCGGCGATCACGCCCTGCCTGTCCTCCCCATGCGGCGGTTCCGTGGTGCGCGAATAGTCCGAGCTTGGCTCGTTCATCAGGTCGAACGCCATAGAAGACCTCCCATGCCCGCATGAATTCCATGCACCGGTATGCTATTGGGTCATCGAGCATACGCGTATTTCGTCATATTCGCACCCAACAGGTTTCAAAGACGAAAACCACTTCATCAAACTGTGCGATTGACGATATAGACGCATGCGAGCGAGACTTTTCGCAGCGCACAACGATTCTTCCTTTTTTACGGAAATGCCCATGAACCAGTTCGATCTCATCGTCGTCGGAAGCGGACCCGCCGGCCGCCGTGGCGCCATCCAGGCCGCCAAGCTCGGCAAGAAGGTTCTCGTCATCGAACAGGGCAAACGCGTCGGCGGCGTTTCCGTGCACACGGGCACGATCCCGTCGAAGACCCTGCGCGAAACGGCGCTCAATCTCTCGGGTTGGCGCGAACGCGGCTTTTACGGCCGCTCTTACCGCGTCAAGGAGGAGATCAGCGCCGAGGATCTGCGCCAGCGACTGATCATCACCCTCAATCATGAGGTTGAGGTTCTCGAACACCAGTTTGCCCGCAACCGCGTGCAGCAGATGCGCGGCAAGGCAAGTTTCGTCGATCAGACCACGCTTGAAGTGGTCAAGGACGACGGCGAGACTTTGCTCGTTTCGGCGACCAGCATCATGCTTGCCGTCGGCACGAAGCCATTCCGTCCGGACTACATGCCCTTCGACGGCAAGACCGTGCTCGACAGCGACGAGCTGCTCGATATCTCGCAGTTGCCGCGCTCGCTCGTGGTGATCGGCGCCGGCGTCGTCGGCATCGAATATGCGACGATATTCAGTGCGCTAGACACGCAAGTGACGGTGATCGACCCGAAGACGACGATGCTCGACTTCATCGACAAGGAGATTGTCGAGGACTTCACCTATCAATTGCGCGACCGCAACATGAAACTCCATCTCGGGCAGAAGGCGGAAAAGGTCGAACGGCTCGACGATGGTAAGGTTCTGCTGACGCTCGACAACGGCCGCAGGATCGTGACCGACATGGTGCTCTTTGCCGCCGGCCGCATGGGCGCGACCGACACGCTCAATCTTCCGGCCGCCGGGCTCGAAGCCGACAGCCGCGGTCGGCTCAAGGTCAATCCCGAAACCTTCCAGACCTCAGTGCCCAACATCTACGCCGCCGGCGACGTGGTCGGCTTCCCGAGCCTTGCCTCGACTTCGATGGAACAGGGACGCATTGCTGCTCGCGTCGCAGTCGGCGCCATCGCCATGGAGCCGCAAAAATACTTCCCTTACGGCATCTATGCCGTTCCGGAAATCTCCACCTGCGGCCTTTCAGAAGAGGAGGTCAAGGAGCGCGGCATTGCCTATGAATGCGGCATTGCGCGCTTTCGCGAAACCTCGCGCGGCCACATCATGGGGCTCGACTCCGGTCTTTTGAAGATGATCTTTTCGCTAAAGACGCGCCGCCTGCTCGGCGTGCACATCCTCGGTGAAGGCGCGACCGAGCTGGTTCATATCGGCCAGGCCGTGCTGAACCTCAAGGGCACCGTCGAGTACTTTGTCGAGAACACGTTCAACTATCCGACGCTTGCCGAAGCCTACAAGATTGCCGGCCTCGACGCCTGGAACCGCATGGGCGAGATCAAGCCGACGGCTTAAAATGCCGCGAGGCCGGCCAGGTCGGCCCCGAACAAACCGCCGCGAATCAGATAGCCTCGCCGCCCTGACGTCGCCAAATCCGGCCACTTGAGAACGGCATCAAGTGATCGGCCTGGGCTTCGTTTTCACGCATACGGCCCGAATATGCTGCGCATCGTCGGGCCGTGTTTTGGCGAGCGATTGAGCATGGCACTACGCATCCTCTCCCTGAATGCCTGGGGCGGCAAGCTGCATGCGCCGCTGATACCGTATCTTGTCGAAGTCAACGCAGACATCCTGTGTCTGCAGGAGGTCGTGCGCTCTCCGGAGACGAGGTCAGAGTGGCTCCTTTACCGCGATCGCGATGTCGAGCTGCCGCAGCGCGCCAATCTCTTCGACGAGATCTGCGCAGCCCTGCCTGATCATGACGGGTATTTCTGCCCGACGTCGAGAGGCGAGCTTTCCGATGGCGATCGTATGGTCCATTCCGAATTCGGATTGGCGACATTCGTGCGCAAATCCTTTCCCGTCATCGGCCAGGCGCTCGATTTCGTCCATGGCGAGTTTTCGCCCGACGGTTGGGGCGAACATCCGCGCGCCCGAAATGCCCACTGCCTCCGCCTCTTCAACTATGAGCATGGCTTTTCCATAACCATCGCGCAGATGCACGGCCTGCGGACCACGAACGGCAAGGGCGACACGCCGGAGCGGCAGGCGCAGGCGGATGCGCTGGTACAACTTATCGGCCGCATTTGGCCCGGAAACGAAAGGCTCGTCGTCTGCGGCGATTTCAATGTCCTGCCTGAAAGCGCAACCTTTGCGGCGCTCGGCAGTCTCGGCCTGTCCGATCTCGTCACCGGTCGAGGTCACACGGATACACGCACATCGCACTACGGCAAATCAGGGCGTTACGCCGATTACATGCTGGCCACGCCGGATGTCGATGTCATCAGCTTCGACGTTGTCGAACAACCGGAAGTCTCGGATCACCGGGCGTTGCTGCTCGATCTTCGGTAAAGCAAAACGTCTCTGTGCACCCACCACGCACGACAAACATTTCCCCAACAGAAAAGGCCCCGCCGTAAACGGCAGGGCCTCAATTTGTAAGCAATCGAAGAAGTGATTACTCGGCGCTGTCGTCAGCAGCCTTTTTCTTGGCCGGAGCCTTCTTCTTCGGAGCAGCGGCTTCTTCGCCTTCAGCGGCGTCAGCCTTGGCAGCGGCCTTCTTCTTGGCCGGAGCCTTCTTGGCAGCCTTGCCTTCGGTTTCTTCGTCGTCAGCCGTCAGCTCTTCCTTGGAAACCGTCTTGTCGGTTACCGAGATCTCGGAGAGCAGGTGATCGACAACCTTCTCTTCGAACAGCGGAGCGCGCAGCGAAGCGGCGGCACCAGGCGTGTTCTTGAAGTAGTCGAGGATCTGCTTTTCCTGGCCCGGGAACTGGCGGAGCTGTTCGAACAGCGAACGCTGCAGTTCGTCGTCGCTGACCTGAACGCCGGCCTTTTCGCCGATTTCCGAGAGAACGAGGCCGAGGCGAACGCGACGCTCAGCGAGCTTGCGGTATTCGGCGCGTGCTTCTTCTTCGGTGGTTTCTTCGTCAGCGAAGGTCTTGCCGGCCTGCTGCAGATCGGTGTTGATCTGACGCCAGATGTTTTCGAATTCGGCTTCGACGAGGCGCTCCGGCGTATCGAACTGGTAGAGTTCGTCGAGCTGGTCGAGGATCTGACGCTTCACCTTCTGGCGGGTCAGCGAGCCGTACTGGCTCTCGATCTGGCCGCGAACGATTTCCTTCAGCTTGTCAGCCGATTCGAGGCCGAGCTTGGTGGCCAGTTCGTCGTTGATTTCGATGTCCTGGGCCGAAGCAACGTCCTTGACGGTGATGTCGAAGGTGGCTTCCTTGCCAGCGAGGTTCGCTGCCGGGTAATCGGCCGGGAACGTCACGGTGATGGTCTTCTCGTCGCCAGCCTTGACGCCGACGAGCTGCTCTTCGAAGCCCGGGATGAAGCGGTTGGAGCCGAGAACGAGTTCTGCGTCTTCGTCCTTGCCGCCGTCGAAGGCTTCGCCGTCAACCTTGCCGAGGTAGTCGATGGTGACGCGGTCGCCGTTGGCGGCCTTGCCCTTCTTCGATTCGTAGGTGCGAGCGCTTTCAGCGATACGCAGGATCTGCTCGTTGACTTCGTCTTCGGCGATCTCGACGACTTCGCGCGTCACCTTGATGCCGCTGACGTCCTTGAGTTCGATCGCCGGGATGATTTCGTAAGCGACGGTGAACTCGAGGTCAGCCTCAGCGTTGAGGATCTTGTCGGCTTCGGACTCGTCCTCGGTCATCGCGATTTCCGGCTGGGTCGCCGACTTCTCGCCACGGCCCGAAAGGATCTCGGTCGGCTTTTCGCGGACGATCTCGTTGACGAGATCTGCCATGATCGACTTGCCATAGACCTTCTTCAGATGCGCGAACGGCACCTTGCCCGGCCGGAAGCCGTTGATCTTCACACGGTCCTTCACTTCGGCCAGACGCTCGTTCATCCGAGCTTCCATGTCCTTGGCCGGGATAACGACCTTGAGTTCGCGCTTCAGCCCTTGAGCGAGCGTTTCGATAACCTGCATGTTCAAACCTTCATTTCACGTTGACTGTGCTCTTCCCCTTAGAAAGGTCTGGCGAGCACGTGAGCCGATCCATTTGCCGGGAGTGGCTTTACGCAGTTCCGTAACCGTTTTGCAAGCAAAATGGCACTCCAGCCCCCTTCATCATAGCAGAATCCGGACTTTTGGCGCGATGCTTGTCTTGGTGCGGGTAGAGAGACTTGAACTCCCACGCCTTGCGGCACCAGAACCTAAATCTGGCGTGTCTACCAATTTCACCATACCCGCGTTCAGACAATCGCACCGCCTGATCGTATTCCCGCAAGACCAACCAACGGAAATACCGCAGATAGAATGGGCATGCTGAGGTTCAGGGCTTTCCCGAGCGCGGCGTCTCTATATCACTCGTTTTCGCGGGATCAAAGGGAAAATGCGGTTACCCACGACAGATCGATCCGATCCCGCAGCAAGCGGTCAATAGAGCGTCTCTTCGTAGACAGGCGTGCCTTCGACGGCGATCTGCCTTATCTGTGCGCGCCCCGCATTATTGACGCGAACATTGACCGAAAGCGCCTCGGCATTGCGCGCTTGCTCCAGCACCCGGCCCTCGCCCTCCGGAACATAGAATCGCTCGATGCCATATGCGACGTTTATCGATGACGGGTTTTCACTCGACGAAGGGTAATAGGTGAACGGTTGCGATTGAAGCACGACACTGTCATCCGTCGGCGCAAGGGGCTTGAAGGACGCTTGCGCCGCACCCCAGAAGCCGTCCGGTTGTTTTGCCAGACGCACGAAAACCGTCGCTTCCGCCGGCGCCGTCGGCAATCCGTCCTTGAAAAGTGCCGGCGGCAGCCAGGAAATGTCATAGCTCAGGATGACGTAGTCGCCGCGCAGCAGATCCCTCGGATCAACCGGCACGGTCTTCAGCAGGACTTCCTTGCCGTTGCGCAGGATCGAAGCCCGGCTTTCGACCATGTAGCCAAGCGCTGCCGTCTGAAGGACGGCGGCAATCAGCGCGGCGATGAGCGGCGGCAACCAGCGACGCTTTGGCGAGAGACCAGTCATGGCGAAACCTCCTCGCGTCGCGTCCGCATCAGGCGCCCTTCGATCCGGATCACCAGCCAGGCGATCGCCGCCACCAGCAGGCCGGAAATCAGGAAGAAGCCCGAGGTTCCGAGCATTGAGCCCAGCGTCTCGAATGCGAGATAGAGAAGTTCACCAGCAAACGCCGCATAACCGAGGTAACGCACTGCCCCGTTCTGCGCGCCGGCAAGTGCGATCCCAAGCAGAGCGACGATGAGCACGGCCGCGCCGGCGGCCACTTCACTGGTCAAACCGTCAGCTTCAAACTGCAGCACCGAGAAACCGATGAGTGCCAAGGCGAAGGAATAGAATGCGGGCGCGGAGCCGGCTTCAAGCGCGATGGGGCGAAGCGGCGAGCCCGGCATGGCTGCAGCAAGGAAGGCGACAATGCCGCCGCCTGCCAGCGTGCCGGCAAAACCCAAGGACGAGTTCTCGATATAGAGCCAAATCAGCCATCCCGTGACGAGAAGATAGGCGAGGTGCCGCGCGCGACCTGCATCCGTCACACGCACCAGAATGACCACGAGGATGGCGAGCGCCGGGACGAGCCAGGTCTGCCATTCGACGATATCGCCAAGACCGCCCTCCGACAGCAACGTCAGGAAATAGGCCCAGGCCAGCCCGCCGCACACTGTTGTGACAGCCGCCGATCGAAAGGCGAGCGCCGTCACGCAAGCGCCGGCGATCCAGAGCAGGATCGCATCGGCTGCATCACCCGAGAGATGATACATCTGCCCGACCAGGGCAATGCCGGCACCAAACGACATCGCCGCCAGCACCAGAGCCGCCGCGGCCAGGCCGCCATTGCCTCGCCGGAGAAGCAACGCACCGGCAAGATGAAAGCCCCAGATCAAGGCGACAATACCGATCAGGCGGGCAAGACGCGGCAGTGCTTCCCAATTGGCCGCGACAAGCAGCAGGACGGAGGCCGACAGCAGCAGGGCGGCGAGCACCAGCAGAACACGCCCCGCCCGAAAGGTGGATTCGCGACCATCATACTCCGCAAGCATCTGTCGCGCGGAAGCCTCCGGCAGAAGCCCCATGCCAACCCAATGCTTGAAGTCCTTTTCCAGACGACCGCGATACATGCTGCCCCACCTCCTTCGGCGGCCCTGCCCTTGAAGACAAAAACCGAGGCGCTTACCTAATCACGCAATGGCGGAAAAACACAACCATTCGATCGCTCGGACCAGACGTTGGTCCGCCAGGATCTGACGGCTTGCGCAATGCGCATATCTTCCATGCGGATATTGCACTGCACAAATCGATTTAAACACCCTATATTCAAATCATCAGAAGCGAACGAAGGCAAACAGCCAAGCGGACGCTAGCGGCAATGGTCAACCGCCCCGGAGTGCCGGGAAAGACCCGGACGAAAGTTCGATGGAATTCGGAGCGGCGCACTCCTCCTCCCAGCGCCCCTCCGATACGATTGGCAACACTCCTCCTCCCAGTTGCCAATCACCTTCAATGACGCTCGCTGGACCTCCTCCCCCAGCGGGCGTTATTTCTTTTCAGCCCCCCCCGTTTTTCATCCATCGCGACCAAGCGAAGCAATTGCACAATATTTGCGCAGATATCTGTCGACTTCACATCGAGGTATGCGCCGCATGCATAGGTGCCATGAGGCAACTGATCTACCCAAATTCGGCAGACTGAAGTACCTTCAACTCATCGATCGGGGCGGCGCACTCCTCCTCCCAGCGCCCCTCGATTTGGATTGGCAGCACTCCTCCTCCCAGTTGCCGATCAGAATAAAACGACGCTCGCTGGATCTCCTCCCCCAGCGGGAGTTGTTTGATTCAGCCATCCTCTTCTCTCTGCAGTCTCTTACGGTTCTGTCGGCATCCGGCAGCACATTGGTGGTATGGCGTCGACATCCCGGCCACAATGAGACTTGCAATAGCTGCATGGGTGCGATGCAGCATTATCTCTGTAACTTCTGCTAAAATCGATTATATTTCGGGTCATCAGATGACGGCCAGCCGAGAGATAAGCGCTGGCACACGACCCTAGAAAGGATAGGATCATGAACCTCGCACGCTCTTTCAACAATTGGCGCAAGTATCGTCAGACCTGCAACGAACTCGGCCGCATGAGCGACCGGGAACTGAGCGACCTCGGCATCGGCCGCGGCGACATCCAGTACGTTGCACGTCAGGCCATCAAGTAATTCCAGGAGCGCTGCTTCGCGCAGCGCGCCGGACATTACCAACGCCCTCCGGTTCATTCCGGGGGGCGTTTTTCGTTGTCGAAATGCTGCCGCAAAATCACCTTCGCAATTGCGAAAGCGCGTCGCCGATCGAGTTCTGCTTATAGCCAAGCAATCGTGCCTGGATTGAAGCTGGGAACCGCGGCGACACCGTCGGGCATCCGCGCAGAAAATAGCGCGATTACAAATCCTTAACGGGCCGCGCACGCACTTTAATCAATCTTTAAGTGATGGCGCGTTTTCGAGCGGGTGCAAATGTTGCCCAGCAATTTGGCGATGCACTGCACAAATGCATAGCAGCTGCATTTTCTTTGCACTCCACCTTCCAATTAGACAAGCGTATAAGAACCTCAACGACGCAGACAGATGGCTGTCGCGACAAACCGATCTTGAGGAAAAAGTCATGAACCCGATTCGTATCGCAAAAAGCTGGATTAACTACCGCCGCACCGTTAGCGAGCTCGGCAACCTGTCGAACCACGCTCTCAATGACATCGGCATCACCCGCTACGATATCCGCAACATCGCATCGCGTTCCTTCCGTTAATCGGAACGAACGACCAGACTTCCAAGACGGCGCCTTCAGGCGCCGTTTTCGTTTGTTCCCGGCGCAACGACGGTTGGAACGACAGGACGAGCATGGTAGGAAGCCGACCATGAGCAAAGACACCTCCTCCCACTCTCCCATTCATGTCATCGGCGGCGGCCTTGCCGGCTCCGAAGCGGCCTGGCAGATCGCCGAGGCCGGCGTTCCGGTCGTGCTGCACGAGATGCGCGGCGTCCGCGGCACCGATGCACATAAGACGGACGGCCTTGCCGAACTCGTCTGTTCCAACTCGTTCCGCTCCGATGATGCGACCAGCAATGCCGTCGGCGTACTCCACGCCGAAATGCGCCTTGCAGGCTCGCTGATCATGAAGGCGGCCGATGCCAACCAGGTTCCGGCCGGCGGCGCGCTTGCCGTCGACCGCGACGGCTTCTCCGACGCCGTCACCGCGGCGATCGACGGCCATCCGCTGATCACCGTGGTACGCGAAGAAATCCGCGGCCTGCCGCCGAAGGAATGGGACCTTGCAGTAATTGCAACCGGTCCGCTGACAGCGCCTGATCTCGCCGAATCGATCCGCCAGGAAACGGGCGCTGATGCGCTTGCCTTCTTCGACGCCATCGCGCCGATCGTCTATACCGAGACGATCGACATGGACATCTGCTGGTACCAATCACGCTATGACAAGGTCGGCCCCGGCGGTACGGGCAAGGACTATATCAACTGCCCGATGAACGAAGAGCAGTACAACGCCTTCATCGACGCACTCGTGGCCGGCGACAAGACCGGCTTCAAGGAGTGGGAAGGCACGCCTTACTTCGATGGCTGCCTGCCGATCGAGGTGATGGCGGAGCGCGGACGCGAGACGCTTCGCTACGGACCGATGAAACCGATGGGGCTCACCAACGCCCACAATCCGACGGTCAAGGCCTATGCCGTCGTCCAGCTTCGTCAGGACAATGCGCTCGGCACGCTCTACAACATGGTCGGTTTCCAGACGAAGCTGAAGTATGGCGCGCAGGCGGAAGTCTTCCGGATGATCCCCGGTCTCGAGAACGCCGAGTTCGCGCGCCTCGGCGGCCTGCACCGCAACACCTATATCAACTCGCCGACCCTGCTCGACGGCACACTAACTCTCAAGTCGCGGCCAGGCCTGCGCTTTGCCGGTCAGATCACTGGCTGCGAGGGTTATGTCGAGAGCGCAAGCATCGGCTTGCTGGCCGGCAGGTTCGCCGCGGCGGAACGCAAGGGTGAAACTTTGGCTGCACCGCCGGCAACGACGGCCTTCGGCGCGCTGCTCAACCACATCACCGGCGGTCACATCGTTTCCGACGACGAGCCGGGCAAACGTTCGTTCCAGCCAATGAACGTCAACTTCGGCCTGTTCCCGCCGCTGGAACCCGGCGCCATCATCAAGCCCGAAGGCGCCAAGCGCTTCCGCGGCAAGGAAAAGGCCGCAGCGAAGAAACAGGCCACGGCCGCCCGAGCGCTCGGCGACTGCGCCGCCTGGCTGAACGGATGCGCCTGAGAGCCAAACATTTCCTCGCAAACCGGATCCACTCCGGTTTGCGAGGGCTTTCCTTTTACAGAACTAAACTGATGTCATGAATGCCCGCAGCGTTTGCTAGCGGAGCGCCGGCTATTCGCTCGCCTGCGCCGAAGACGGCACATTTGCCTCGTCTGCCGTAAACTCGGACTTCGGGCTGAAACTGCCCAACAGCCACAACGATACCTCGGCCGCCTCGGCAGCGTTGTGAAATTCGAACGCGTTGTCGAGATAGGCGAAATCAGGGAAATGGACAATCAGACCGCGGCCGCTGTCCGAACTGTTGACCCGGACTTTTCCCGGCTGAATGACGTGGCAGACATAATGCGTGCCGTGCGACTGGATGAAACCAGCCTTGCCGTCATGCAGCCGCAGAAAAATTGCCTTGCGGTCCGCCGTCGAATGAAGTGCACGGATCGCTTCGTCCGGAAAGGCGCGCCCGAACTCGACCATTGCCGAGCCAGCATCCGGATCGTCCCAATCCCGCTCGGCCCGTGCGTTCATCCACATGTAGAAGGCGCCGGCGAGAATGGCGATGATGATGAAAAGCAGCCAGAGCATCAGACAGGCCCCCTAAGTCGGTAATGAGTCGATAGGGTGTGTTTATACGATGCGAGCCTTGCGCCAATTTGACCAGCCTCGTGCCGTGGCTAGCTGGCCTACAACATGCCGCGCAGGTCTCGGCACCAAAGCGCGCCGCCATCTTTCGCTAACGTTTGACTTCGCTTCAAGCTCTGGTTTTTGTGCAGGTCGTTATAGCAAAGCCATTGAACACATTTGCGCGGCCGGCTTCAAAACCGCTTGCGCCTGCTCGCCCACCACATCCACCACTGCCGCCGCCATTGCGCCGGCCTTATCGGATTGCGCAGCAACTCTGCGCCGACAGCATCCGCGCGATTGAAGATCGGCTCGGCGAGGGCCAGGGGAACGAAGGCGGCGAAATTGTCGGGTGAGATCGTGTCGAGCCGGGCGCGCGCCTTGGCCAGATGATCGCGGCCGAAACCGGCGAAGGCCCGGATCGCCCGCCCGATTGCTTGCCCGTCTTCTCCGGCGAGCAGCGCTTCGCGGTCAAGCCCGGTTGCTCGCAGAAGCTCGGCCGGCAGATAGACCTGGCCGCGGCGGGAATGTTGCGGCAGGAGCAGAAGCAGGCCTGCGACGGTCTGCGCGACGCCGGCATGACCGGCTGCCTCCGCAGACCTTGCGGCGTTCTGCGGATCGAGGACGAGCGACGACAGCTGAATGAGCGCCGAGGCGGTCTCGCCGGCGTAACCTTCGAACGCCGCCCTGTCCTCCATCGGATCATCGTAGAGGTCGAAGATCCGTGCATCGATCATGTTCTGAAATACAGCGATCGGAAGCCGATGCTTACGAATGCACGCGAGCAACGCCCGCGCGAGCGGATGCCCCTCGCCCGTCGCCGCTTCGTTCTCCAACAGCTCCCGCCACCATTGCATTCGGATTTCACCGGGGATGGGCTCGTGCACGAGTTCGCGAATGCGGGCGAGCTCGGCGTTGAAGGCATAGAGCGGAGCGAGTGACGGCTGGCTGGCCACCGGCGCCAGCAGACAGGCGAGGTAACGGTCGCGATCCGTGTCCCTGAGGTCGGTCAGGATCTGGGCATCAATGTCTTGCACGCAAGTCTTCCCCTGGCCGCGATCAGACGGCAATCAGCGCGACGGCGACCGCACGCGCTTCGGCCAGCATCACGTTGTAGGTTCTGACAGCTGCTCCCGTGCTCATCGGATCGGACGAGATGTTCAATGCACGCAGGGCCGTTTTCAGCTCGGCCGGCAGTTGCCGGATATCGAGGCCGGTGCCGACCAACAGCACCTCGATGTCACTCGCTTCGTCCAGCACGCGCTGGAACTTCTCGACCAACAACGGATCGCCTTCAACAACGTCCCACGCATAGACGCCCGATGGCAGCATCAGCACGGAGCCGCGGTGCGACATATCGGCAAAGCGGAAGCCGCCATTGCCATAGGCATCGATCGGGGCGCGCCCCGGAAAATGCGCTTCGCGGATCTCGATACCCTTGGGCATTTCAGACTGAACCCTTTGCCGTTTGCGCCGCTCCGGCGCCCGGGCCGGAGGAATTCTCCCCGCCCTGGAAATGGTCCGTCCGCTTGCGGAAGAGAATGAGGATCGGACCAGCGATATAGATCGAAGAGATCGTGCCGACGATGACGCCAAACAAGAGGGTAACGCTGAAAGAGCGGATAAGACCGCCACCGAAGAGGTAGAGCGCCGCCAGCGCCAGCACCGTCGTCAGCGCCGTCAGGATCGTGCGCGACAGCGTCTGGTTGATCGAGGCGTCGATCAACACCGACAGCGGCATCTTCTTGTAGCGGCCGAGGTTCTCCCGGATACGATCATAGATGACGACCGTATCGTTCAGGGAGTAACCGACGATGGTCAGAACGGCGGCGATGCTGCCGAGATTGAACTCGATGCCGGTTATCACCAGGAAGCCGATCGTCAGCAGCACGTCGTGCAGGGTTGCGATGATGGCGCCGAGCGCGAAACGCCATTCGAAGCGCAGCCACACGTAAAGCAGGATCGCAGCAAAGGAGACCGCAAGCCCAATAGTGCCGGCGCGCGTCAATTCGCCCGAGACAACCGGACCGACGACTTCGACGCGCTTGAACGCATATTCGTCGCTGAGCTCTGCCCGGATGACGCCGATCGCGGTCTGCTCGGCGTTGTCGCCGGCTTCCTGTGACGGCACGCGCACCAGGACATCGTTACCAGAACCCAGATGCTGTACCTGAACTTCGCCGAGGTTCAACTCATCGAGCCGCACGCGCAGATCGGCGATATCGACATTGCCGGCCTTGCTTTCGAGTTCGATGATCGAGCCACCCTTGAAGTCGACCCCCAGATTGAGACCGAGACTTGCGAGCAGCAGTACGGAAGCAACCGACAAGGCGGCCATGACGATGAAGACCGGGTTGCGGATCGCCATGAAGCGGATGTCGAGATCGCTGAAGCGTCCCGTACGAATACCCTTCGGCAGATGCTGCGCCTTCCAGCCGCGCAGCCAGGCCTTGGCGATCCTGCGGGTGATCGTGTAGGCGGTAAACAAGGTCGTGAAGCTGCCGATCGCAAGCGTGACGGCGAAGCCGCGCACGGGACCAGACCCAAGGTAGAAAAGGATCGCACCGGCAATCAGCATCGTTAGATTGGCATCGAAAAGGCTGCTGAACGCGCGCGCAAAGCCCTTGTTGACCGATTGGACCAGCGGTTGACCACCGCGCGCTTCCTCGCGGATGCGCTCATAGATCAAAACGTTGGAATCGACAGCCACGCCGATGGTCAGAATGATTGCGGCAATACCCGGCAATGTCAGCGTCGCACCGGTGAGTGAAAGTGCGGCGATGATCAAAATGAGATTCACGGCCAGAGCCGCGACGGCGAAGATGCCGAAGACGCCGTAGAAGAAAATCATCGAAACAGCGACTGCAACGGCAGCGATGAAGCCGGCCTTGAGGCCGTCACCGATCGCGTCATCGCCCACGCCCGGCCCGACGGTCCGCTCCTCGACGACAGTCAACGTCGCCGGTAGTGGCCCGGTTCTGACGAGGGCTGCGAGATCGGTGGCACCCTCCTCCGGCAGATCGGCGGTAATGATTGCCGTATCGCCCTTGACGGCAGCCGCAAGTGTCGGCGCAGCGACGACCTGGTCGTCGAGAATGATCGCGACTTTCTGGTCGGCGCCCTTTGCCTGAAGTGCGGCAACACGGCCGGTTGCCGCCGGTGTCAGCTTGATCGCGACCGACGCCTCGGCACTTGTCGCGTCGATATCCGGCTGCGCGGCGGTGAAGTCTTCGCCCGACAGCAGCCGGGTCTTCTCGACGAGATAGGGTATCGGCGGATCGTCGAAGGAATAAAGAACTTCGCTGCCGGCCGGCGGCTGCGCTTCAACAGCCTGCTCAACGGGCACGGCGACATTCAGCATCTGGAAGGAAACGCGGGCGCGCTGGCTAAGCAGGTCCTTCAGGCGCTGCGGATCCGCCAGACCCGGCACCTGGACGATAAGCCGATCATCACCCCGGCGCTGGATCAGGGGGTCTGCCACCCCGACTTCGGCAATCCGGCGCCGAACGACGTCCATGGTCTGTGCCAGAGCCTGCGACATCCTGTAGTCGATGCCTTCGTCGCTCAGGCGAAGGCGGATCAAGTCGTCTGCCTCGGCGCTGTCGAAGGCAAGTTCGGTAACTTCGTCGCTGACCAGACCACCAGTTTCCACCGGTGCCATGAGCGGAGCAAGCGCCGCACGCGCTGTCGGCAACTTGGCTCGGTCACGAACCCGCAGCGAGATCAACTGACCTTCGCCCGACAGGCCGAAATAGGCAATGTCGGCATCGCGCAGCGCTTTGCCGACATCATTTGTCACCGCTTCAAGCCGCTCGGCGAGAATGTCCTCGCGCGAGGCCTGCAGCATGAAATGCGAGCCACCCTGGAGGTCGAGCCCCAACGCCACGTGACGGTGCGGAAGCCACGAAGGCAGCGCATCCGCCTGTTCCTTCGTCAGGAAGTTCGGCATCGCGAGCGCGACACCCAAAAGCACTGCCAGCCAAACAAGAGCGCTCTTCAACGGCTTCAGATTGGACATGCCTCAAACGCTCCGTTTCCCGGACACATCCGGTTGTGGCTGGACTTCGATTATTCCTTTACGGGTTCGCCCTTGACGCGAACTTCCGATACGCCGCTGCGAACGACGCGAATCTTGATGCCTTCGGCAATTTCGACTTCCAGCTCGCTATCGTCGACCACCTTCGTCACCTTGCCGACGATGCCGCCGCCGGTCACGACCTGGTCACCGCGACGGATGTTCTTCAGCAGCTCGTCGCGGCGCTTCATCTGTGCACGCTGCGGGCGAATGATGAGGAAATACATAACAACAAAGATCAGCAGGAAGGGCAGAATGGACATAAGGATGTCCGCGCCGCCGGTCGACGGGGCGCCGGCTGTCTGCGCAAAAGCTTCGGTAATGAACATCGATCACTCCTTGAGTTCAAAATATGCGGCGGTTCCTCCGCGCCAAATCGGCCGGAATATAAGGGCGCGCAGCCGCAATGCAAAGCGACGGCACCCGTATCCGTTCCAGTGCCTCTGACATAATTTGGGCAAGAGGAGAACCCCCTCTCCCACCCAGTGCGGCCTTTTCCAGCGCAAACCTGCGTGCTACCCGGTTAAACCGAAGCCAAGTGACTGATTCAGCAAGCGGAGATGGACCGATGAGTGAAACAAAGATCGACGTTCTCATCAAGGAAATGCAGAAGCTTTCCGCGGCGATCGAACGCATCGCCGGCCCCGCTGCCGCTGCCAACGATTGGGACGCGGCAGAGTGCTTCGTCTGGGCGCCGGCAAGCCACCACTTGCAGCCGGTCAAAAGACCGAACCGGATCGAACTGTCGCTGATCACCGGCGTCGACCACGTGCGTGATATCCTGGTCGACAACACGTTGCGCTTTACCGAAGGTTATCCGGCAAACAACGTGCTTCTGTGGGGCGCGCGCGGCATGGGGAAATCCTCGCTGGTCAAATCGGTTCACGCACAGGTCGCACGCGATACGGGCATCGCCGTGAAGCTGGTGGAGGTTCACCGCGAGGATATCGCGACGCTACCGGCGCTGATGGAAATCCTGAAATCCGCGCCGGTGCCGGTGATCGTTTTCTGCGACGACCTTTCCTTCGACCATGACGACACGTCCTACAAGTCGCTCAAAGCCGTGCTCGACGGTGGCGTCGAGGGGCGTCCGACCAACGTATTGCTCTACGCCACGTCCAACCGGCGTCATCTTCTGCCGCGGCACATGATGGAAAACGAGCAATCGACCGCCATCAACCCATCGGAAGCAGTCGAAGAGAAAGTATCATTGTCGGATCGCTTCGGACTGTGGCTCGGCTTCCACAAATGCAGCCAGGAAGATTATCTGGCGATGATCGACGGCTATGCGGCTCACTACGGCCTTGCGGTGGACAAGGATATTCTGCACGCCGATGCGCTGGAATGGTCGACGACGCGGGGAGCAAGGTCCGGCCGCGTCGCCTGGCAGTTCATTCAGGATCTGGCCGGTCGCCTGCGCCACCGGCTGGAAGGCTAAGCCGCCTATTCCAGGAACGTGGCCGGGTTCACGGCGCTGGCGTTCTTGCGCACTTCGAAGTGGACTTGCGGCTGGCTTGCGCGGCCGGTCATACCGGATGCCGCGAGCGTCTGGCCGCGCTGCACCTTCTGGCCGCGCTGGACTTTCAGTTCGGAAGCATTGCCGTAGACGGTGACCGTGCCGTCGTCGTGACGGATGAGAACGGCGTTGCCCAGTTCCTTCAGGCTGCTGCCGGAGTAGATGACCACACCATTTTCAGCTGCCTTGATCGGCGTGCCCTCGGGCACGGAGATGTTGATGCCGTCGTTGCGGTTGCCATCGACATTGGCGCCGTAGCCGGCAACGACCGCGCCGCGTACCGGCCAGCGATACTTGCTGATACCCGTCGACTTCGGCGATTCCTCGTCAACGTCAGGGGTCTTGCTGGCGACTTCGGACACGCTCTGCTTGGCAACGGGAGGCTGGTACTCGGCGGGCTTGCTCTTGTCGAGCGCGGCGACCTGACCTTCGGCTTTCTTGGGCGGAACCGATGCCGTCTTCACCTGGTCGGTCGCTGCGCCCGGCACCTTCAACGTCTGGCCGACACGGATCGATTCTGCCGTCAGGCCGTTGGCCTGCTTGAGGGCGCCGACCGAAACACCCGTTGCCTTGGCGATACGATTGAGGGAATCACCCGGCTTGACGGTGTACGAGCCGTTGCCGCTGCCCTCGCCCGTCGAAGCGACCTTGCCTGCAGCAACATCCGTCTTGCCTGCACTCTTATCGCGGGACTGCGACTGACCGGGCAGGATTGCGACATCGCGCTGATCGGTCGGCAAGGGCGATGGCTGGCGCTTGCTGCCATCCAGATCGGTCATCGTGTTGGACGCGGCAGCCTTCGCGGCACTGCTCGCAACACCGAAGGTCGGGATCACCAGGCGCTGACCGGGCTCGACCTGTCCAGCGGTCTTCAATCCGTTGGCCTTCAGGATTTCCTTTTCAGGAACACCGAAACGCTTGGAGAGAATGGACACACTGTCGCCCTGGCGAACCATGATCGAGGGAGCATTCTGCGTCGTCCAGCCGCTCTTGCTCGCAGTATCGTTGACGGCAGCGGGCAATGCCTGACGCGTGGCCGTGGAGACCTGCTCGACCTGGCGTGCGGCTGGGAACGGTTGCGGATCAATACGCTGGCTGGAGGCCGCCGTCGGATCGGCGAGGGTCGAACGCTGCACGCTCATCGGCGTCGAGGCGGCGCGGGCGCTGGAGACCGGCGTCGACGCCGTATTGACCGGATCGTAGCCACCGTTCGCCGCGGGATAAGGCTGCCCGAGAGCCGAGTTGCGCGTATCGGCCGGAGAGACAACAGCCATCTGGCCGCTGTCGACATCGCCGCGCGGCACCGGCGTGGTATTTCTCTGAATTGAGCTGGTCGTCAGCGTGTCCGATCGCGAAAACAAGCCGTCGAAACGGCTGGCGTCGGAGCTGCACCCTGTGGCAACGCCTGCCAGCAAAACTGCTGCACACAGGCGGATCGTGGACTTTCCAACCTTGGGAGATACAAACTGACGCATGACGCTTACCCACTCCGAACGCAACTCGATGTGGGATGATTAAAGCGTATTAGAGTTACCGCACGGTTAAGGGCGACACCACCAAAGACCTAGTTTGACAGAATGCTAACCATAGACCGGTGCAAAGGCTCGCCTTAGCGGCGCTGCAAACTTAGATCAGTTCGGAATAGAGGCGTTCGATCTCGGAGACGGCACGCCGCTCGGTTGGCTCGCCCTCATAGCTAATGCTTGTCAGATCCCAGGCAAAAATCTGGCGTCCAGCCGGCGCTGCGGGAGCTTCCGACTGCGCAGTCTTGTCTTCCTCGAGAAGCACGCTCACCAGCGTCTGGAACGTCGTCTCTCCATCAAGGCCGCTTGCCTGATCGTATTCGAGCGAGCGTAGCCCGGCGACAGCCGCCTCACGCGTCCCGAAATAGCGCAGGCTATGCTGGTCCTCGGACCGCAGGCCATCATAGTACTCGATGAAGCCCTTGTAGTAGCCACTGTGATCACCGGTCTCCAGGAACTTTCCGAACGCCTGGTATTCCCGCAAGGCCAATTGCGGCGACAGGCGGTTGTTCCACTCGTCGCGCGTCAGGGCCGGTTGGCCGTCGGAGGATCTTCTGTTCTGACTGAGATAAAGCAGCGCATCGGCGGAAAGCGAAATCCGCGGCGTCGGATCGAAGAACGTGGCCTGCATCGCCTGAGCGGCATTTTCATCCTTACCGCCTGCGCCGGATTGCCCCGCCGCACGGCCGGCAAGGTTGCCCAGTCCATCGCCTGATGCCGCGGCCGTCAGCCTGTTCGCAATCTGCATGTGCCGTCTCCGTCAACCGCACGACCAGATCGCCTTTCCGAACCGCATAGAAATTCAGCGACTCGCAAGGCCAAACCTTTCGTGCAGCCGAAGGCGTATGGCGCGAAGCTTGCGCGAAACTGGAGAGATTAGGATTTTGTTAACCAATAGACGGTCGTCGGGGCGATCCGCCCGCCCTCATCACGTGGCCACGACGAGGATCTCTGCGTCGCACTTTTAAAAGAGCCGCCATGCCTACTGCATGTTTTCTTAAATCGCATTCGATTTAAGGATAAAAACATGCAGCAATTCAAAGTGCTACAGCGACCTTTGCGCGTCTAATAAGACGCGCGGCGCTGTAGTGTCCTGAGACGTCACGATCCGTGAGCACGGCTCTGACGAGCCGCGCCATGCTCCAATTCCCCCCCCACATGAATGTGCATGGTTGGGCTCCAAGCCGTAGCGGGACAGCACAGATCACGCAAGTGGGTTGCTAACCTAGAGGTAAGACGCCAGTTGCGGAACGATCGGAAGGTAAGGCGCGTCGAACAGATCCTCACGATCGAAGCGGCTGCCGGTGCGGCTGACACGAACGATGCGACAATGCGTTTCGCTCATCATGATCGGAACGACCAGCGTTCCGCCGGACACGAGATGGTCGGAGAACATGCGCGGCAGGCTGTTGAACGCAGCGGTAATCAAGATGCGATCGAACGTGCCCTCGCCCGGTACTCCGGCACTGCCATCGGCATGGCGGACGATGACATTGCGCACACCCGACTTTTCCAGGCTTTTCTGCGCAGTGGAGACGAGTGTCTGGTAGCGGTCGATTGTCAGCACGCGCTCGGCGATGCGGCCCATCACTGCAGCGGTAAAGCCGCTGCCGGTTCCCACCTCGAGGATGCGCTGCCCGGACTTGAGGTTAAGGCAGTGCAACAGCCGGACGGCGAAGTCATAGCCTTCCATGAACGAGCCGCAGTCGAGTGGGATCGTCCGCTGCGAATGAGCGTCCGCCTGGAACTGCGGCGGCGCGAAATGGCCGCGCTGCGTCTGCTCGACCGCGTTCAGCAGGCCCTGGTTGCTGATGCCTTCGGCGCGCAGCCGCAAGACCATCGCCGCAAAGCCTTCCTGTTCCGAAACACGTCCGCTCAAGCGACGGTCCCTTCGCTCAAGGCCCGTGCCAGACGGTCCTGCACTGAATAGTCGGTCAGGTCGAGCTTGAGCGGCGTCACCGAGATCCGGTTTTCACGAAGCGCGTGGATATCGGTACCGGCGCGAAAATCACCGAAGCGCTCGCCAAAACGCAGCCAGAAGTAGGGAAAGCCGCGACCGTCGGCACGCTCGTCGATGGAAAGACCGAAGTCGAGCTTGCCTTGCGAAGTCACTTCGGTGCCGGCGACGGCATCGGCGGAGCACTTCGGGAAGTTGAGGTTGAGCAACGTACCATCAGGAAGATCAACTGCCAGCAGGCTGCGGATCAACGCAGGCGCGTGACGCTCGACCACGTCCCAGGCCACCGCCTCGCCGACGACGTGGCTGTAGGCCTGGCTCAACGCCATGGAGCGGATGCCCTGCAGCGTTCCCTCGATCGCACCGGCGACGGTGCCGGAATAGGTGACGTCGTCAGCCATGTTGGCGCCGATATTGACGCCCGATAGGACGAGATCCGGCTTGCTGTCCAGCACCTTGCGCACAGCCATGATCACGCAATCAGTCGGCGTGCCCCTGAGCGCAAAACGCTTCTCGGAGATCTGACGCAAGCGCAGCGGTTCCGACAACGTCAGCGAATGGGCAAGACCGCTCTGATCGGCCTCGGGCGCCACCACCCAGACATCCTCGGAAAGCGTCTTGGCTATCCGCTCGAGGACCGCAAGGCCTTCGGCGTGGATGCCATCGTCGTTTGTCAGCAGGATCCGCATTGCGATTTCTTTCCCGTCAGGCAGCTTTTTCGATACGTTTCTGGCCGCCCATATAGGGAAGCAATACATCCGGCACCGAAACCGAGCCGTCGGCGTTCAGGTAATTTTCGATAACGGCGATCAGGGCGCGGCCGACGGCGACGCCGGAACCGTTCAGCGAGTGAACGAACCTTGTGCCCTTGTCTTCCTTGTTGCGGTAACGCGCATTCATGCGCCGCGCCTGGAAATCGCCGCAGACCGAGCAGGACGAAATCTCGCGATATGTGTCCTGTCCCGGCAACCAGACCTCGAGATCGTAGGTCTTGCGGGCGCCAAAGCCCATGTCGCCGGTGCAAAGCGTCATCACGCGGTAGTGCAGACCCAGACGCTTCAGCACTTCTTCGGCGCAGGCAGTCATGCGCTCATGCTCGGCAACGGACGTCTCGGCATCGGTGATCGACACGAGTTCGACCTTGTTGAACTGGTGCTGGCGCAGCATGCCACGCGTGTCGCGGCCCGAAGAACCGGCCTCCGAACGAAAGGACGGGGTCAACGCGGTAAAGCGCAACGGCAGCTTTTCGCCATCGAGGATCTGCTCGCGCACGATGTTGGTCAATGGCACTTCCGCCGTCGGGATCAACCAGCGATCGTCGGTTGTGCGGAACAGGTCTTCGGCAAATTTCGGCAGTTGGCCGGTGCCGTACATCGCATCGTCACGCACCAATAGCGGCGGCTGTACTTCGGTATAGCCGTGCTCTTGGGTGTGCAGGTCGAGCATGAACTGGCCGAGCGCGCGTTCGAGCCGGGCGAGCTGGCCCTTCAGGATGGTGAAGCGGGATCCGGCAATGCGCGCGGCTCCCTCAAAATCCATCAGCCCGAGCGCCTCGCCGACTTCGAAATGCTCGCGCGGCTGGTGGTTCCAGGTGGGTTTGGCACCGATAACCCGTGTCACGACATTGCCCGCCTCGTCCGAACCAACAGGGACGTCGTCGAGCGGAATATTAGGAAGACGCGACAGGGCGTCGTTCAGTTCGGCTTCGACCTGGCGGCTCTCTTCCTCGAGCGCCGGCATTGAATTCTTCAGTTCGGCAACTTCGGCCTTGAGCTTTTCGGCGAGCTCATTGTTCTTCTGTGCCATGGCCGCGCCGATATCCTTCGACGCCGCGTTGCGGCGCGACTGCATGTCCTGCAGCGACTGAAGGATTGTGCGGCGACGTTCGTCGATGGCGATCAGCGACGCAGACGATGGTTCCGCGCCCCGCTTCGCCAGGGCGGCATCCAGCACATCGGCATTCTCACGGATCCATTTGATATCAAGCATTGTCGTTCCACGCGTTTTGCAGGTCACGGCGCGGAACCGTCGAATGCTCAGCCCTTTGCGGGGCCAACCTCTTCGGAAGTTTCTTCCTGCGACTGGGCAGCCTCACGCTTGAGCGCATCCGCTGCCCGCTGTCTCTCGACGAGTCGCGCCGTATAGATCGAAATTTCGTAGAGAAGGATGGCGGGCAGTGCAAGGCCGATCTGGGAGACTGGGTCCGGCGGTGTCAGGACGGCCGCGACAATGAAGGCAATCACGATCGCGTATTTGCGCTTCTCGGCAAGTCCCTGTGCGCTGACGAAGCCAACGCGGGCCAGAAGCGTGGTGACCACCGGCAGCTGGAACACGAGGCCGAAAGCAAAGACCAGCGACATGATCAGGCTCAGATATTCCGAGACCTTGGGCAGAAGCTGGATTGCAACATGTCCCTCGTCACCGCCCTGCTCCATCGCCAGGAAGAACCACATGACCATCGGCGTGAAGAAGAAATAGACGAGCGCGCCACCGAGCAGGAACAGGAGCGGCGAGGCAATCAGGAACGGCAGGAATGCCGCACGCTCGTTCTTGTAGAGGCCGGGGGCGACGAACTTGTAGATCTGCGACGCGATCACCGGAAAGGCGATCACGAGAGCGCCGAACATCGCCACCTTGATCTGGGTGAAAAAGAACTCCTGCGGAGCAGTGTAGATCAGCTCGACATTGCGTTGATCCATCCCGGCCCAACCGACCGCCCATTTGAACGGCAGCACCAGAAGGTTGAAGAGACCCTTGGCAAAGTAGAAGCAGACGAGAAAGGCGATGAAGAACGCGCCAACGGCCCACATCAGCCGCTTTCTGAGCTCGATCAGATGTTCGATCAGCGGCTGCGGCCGGTCCTCGATATCGCCGCTCATACGTCACCTTTCTTGCGCGTTGCCGCGCGTGTCTTTTGTGTTTTTTCTTTCGGCTGCTCTGCCTCGACCTTGGAAGGCCTCTTTGCAGCCGTCTTGGCGGGTGCAGATTTGGCGGTTGCCGCCTTCGCCGGTGAGGCCTTCTTGGGCGCGGGCGTAGCGTCTGCCTTGGCCTTCGTTACCCGTTTCGGCTTTGCCGCAGGCTCAGAAGCTTCGGCACGCTGCATTTGCCGGCTGGCAGAACCAATCGCCGCGGCCGCAATGCTGTTGGCTGGCTTTGCCTCGGCCGCGCCAACGGCAACCGGTTCCACGGAGGAAACTGGCGGCTCTGCAGCGGATACGGGCGCCTTGTCTGGTGATGCGGCCTTCTGGAGATCGGATTTGATCTCGTTGCCGATCTGGCGCAACGGGTTCATCGCGTCACGTAGCGCATTTGCCGGATTGAGGCTTTGCGCGTCGCTGATCGTTTTACGGACGTCTTCGAGATCCGCCTCACGCAACGCCTCATCGAATTGCTGGCGGAAATCCGACGCCATGCCGCGCAGCTTCGACGTCATGCGGCCAAAGGCGCGCAACATCGGCGGCAAATCCTTCGGTCCGACAACAACGATCAGTACGATGGCAATGACGACTAGCTCGGTCCAGCCGATATCAAGCATTCGATATGTCCTGCAAACCCGTGGTGCGGCCGGCCGGGAGGTAATCCCAGCCTGGCCCTATCGGTGCTCGATCGTTAGCGAACTTCGTCAGACTTGTGATCAACAGTCTTGCCGTCGAGCGGCTTGTCGGCGGAAGCGACGTCGTCGTCGTTCATGCCCTTCTTGAAACTCTTGATGCCCTTGGCAACGTCGCCCATCAGTTCCGGAATCTTGCCGCGACCGAACAACAACAGCACCACGACCAGAACGATCAGCCAGTGCCAGATACTAAAGGAACCCATGCGTTTACTCCCTCTGAGCCTTCCCCGATTTAGGCCCTATTCGCGTGTCAATTTTCAGGCGCGCCACCAGCACAGCCTCTTTTCGCCACAGACCCTAAGATGTCGGAACATCTTTTTCAAACAGCAATATATCCCGCTCGTTAACTGAAAGCATTACATCGCGCAATCCTTGCGGCAATTGGTCCGCGCGGATACGGGCGCGCACGGTTCCATCGCAGCCCGCCACAGCCAGTTCGAGCAGTTCGACAACGCCGATGAAACGGCGCGAGACGATCCGCGCCTGTATGTCGCCTTCGTCCTTGCCGACACGCAGCCCCGAAAGCCGCACGGCCACGGAAAGGCGCTGGCCATCGCGGTACTTGCTGGCATCCACGCCGCCGAGCGGCGTATCGACGCGACCGTTGCGCACCTGGGCGTCGAACACGTTGATTTCCGAAAAGAAACCGGCGGCAAACAGGTCCCGTGGCTCTCGATAAAGCTCGTCGGCGGTGCCGACCTGGACCAGGCGCCCATCCTTGAGCAGAGCGATCCGGTCGGCCATGCGCATCGCTTCCTCGGCATCATGCGTGACGACGATCGCGGTGGCACGCGTCTCTCTGAGGATGGCGAGCGTATCGGCGCGGATCGAATCCTTGAGCCGCGAGTCGAGCCCGGAGAACGGTTCGTCCATCAACAGCACAGCAGGCCGCGGCGCGAGCGCACGGGCGAGCGCCACACGCTGCTGCTCGCCACCCGAAAGCACATGGGGATAACGATCTCCGTAATGCGAAAGACCGACCCGTTCCAGGGCTGCGTCGGCCTGGATCAGCGCTTCTTTCTTCGGAAGCGCCGTCAGCCCAAAGCGAACATTGTCGCGGATCGTCATGTGCGGAAACAGCGCAAAGTCCTGGAACATCAGACCGACACCGCGCTTTTCCGGCGGCAAGAAGACCGACGGGCCAGAAATCTCCTGGCCGTTAAGCAGGAGGCGGCCGGCGCTTTGCATCTCGATGCCGGCGGCGATCCGCAGCAGCGTCGTCTTGCCGGAACCGGAGGGGCCGAGCAGGCAAAGGACCTCGCCGGCCTTGGCCGCCAGGCTGACGCCCTTGATAGTCTCCTTGGAATGGTAGTTGTGGTGGATATCCTCGAATGTCAGGCTCGCCGCGAAAGATACGCCCGCCGTCCGTCGCGTTGCCATGACGGGCCCGTCCTGCGTATCTGATACCATGCTGCGTATTCCTTGACACCGGTGGCACCGCGGCGACCATGCCGGGTGCAGGCTCGATGGAGAAAGCCGATATCTCCAATCAGGTTTTTTAATCGGCCTCTTCGCCCTTCGGAGTCAAGAGCCCCAGTTCTTCCAGATCGAGCTGGGTGATCGGATCCTCGTTTTCCGCCAGGTCATCTTCGCCGACGGGCACGGGAATATGCAGGTTGGACGGAACGCGGCCGGAGAGAAGCCCCGCTCCCTTCAACTCCTCGATGCCAGGCAGGTCGCGCAGTTCCTCCAGGCCGAAGTGGTCGAGAAAATCGCGTGTCGTTCCGAAGGTGACCGGACGCCCGGGCGTGCGGCGGCGGCCACGGAAGCGGACCCAGCCCGCCTCCATCAGCACATCCAGCGTGCCCTTGGATGTCTGCACACCGCGAATGTCTTCAATTTCGGCGCGGGTAACCGGCTGGTGGTAGGCGATGATCGCCAGAACCTCTAGCGCGGCGCGCGACAACTTGCGAACCTCCTTCTCATCCGTCTGCACGACGAAGGACAGGTCGGCGGCCGTGCGGAACGCCCAGTGATCGGCCACCTGCACCAGATTGACGCCACGGCCTGCATAAAGCGCCTTCAATCGCGCCATGATGCGCGGGACATCGGCACCGCGCGGCAGGCGGGTGGCGATGTAAGCCTCGGAGATTGGCTGCGCGGAGGCAAACACCAGCGCTTCGGCAATTCGCTCGGTTTCCTGCTCCATGCGCGGATCGAACACAAGGCCGTCGTTCTCGCCGTCTTCGTCTGTCACGTCCGGGAGGTATTTCTGCGGCTCAGCCACGGGCTGCCTCCATATCGGCGAGCGTCGCCGCATCGATCGGGTTCGGCCCACGCCGCAGATATATCGGCGCGAACGCTTCTTCCTGGCGGATTTCCAGGCGCCCCTCACGTACCATTTCCAGCGAGGCGGCAAAGGAACTGGCGATGGCCGTCGCCCGCTCCTTCGGCGTCGTCATGTAACGCAACAGGAAGTGATCGAGCGCGGTCCAATCGTCCAGATGGCCGATCATGCGTGCCAGGATCAATCGCGCATCGGCGAGCGACCAGACGTGGCGCTTTTCGATCGTCACTTGCGTGATCGCTGTCCGTTGCCGCAAGCTCGCATACGCGGTCAGCAGATCGTAAAGCGAAGCGTCATAGTCCGACTTCCGCTCGGTGACGATATGCTCCGGCGCACCACGCACGAAAACATCGCGGCCGAGGCGGTTTCGGTTGATCAGCCGGGTGGCGGCCTCGCGCATGGCTTCGAGGCGCTTCAGCCGGAACGCCAGCGCCGATGCCATTTCCTCACCGGAGGGACCATCATCCTTCGCCTGCTGCGGGATCAGCAGCCGCGACTTGAGATAGGCAAGCCAAGCCGCCATGACGAGATAGTCGGCGGCCAGTTCGATGCGGATGCTGCGCGCCCGCTCGACAAAGGCGATGTATTGTTCGGCCAATGCCAGCACCGAGATGCGAGCAAGATCGACCCGCTGGCTGCGAGCAAGATGGAGGAGCAGATCGAGCGGGCCCTCGAAGCCGGCGATGTCGATGACCAGCGCCTCTTCGTGCAATCCGCGCTCCGCAGTCTCGTCCTGCCACAAGGGATCCATCGGCGCTTTCGCCCCGGACCTGCCTTGCTTTTCACCCGCGTTGCTCACGACAGCCTGATCCTTTCCCGCCGGCCGTACCCGTCCTCAAACCGTCGCGAACAGGCTGTTGAATTCGGCACGTAGTTCCTGCTCGTTCGCATTATCAGGCTTGCGGAAGGCGGCCTCTGCGGCCCTTGCCCTGCGCAATGTCTCTCCGGCCAGAACCGGGACGACATCCGCTACAGCCTTCATCTCGTCCATTATGCCATGACAATGCAAGACGAGATCAAGTCCGGCGTCGATGATGTTGCGCGCGCGGGTGGACATGTCGCCGGCCAGCGCATTCATCGAAACGTCGTCGGACATCAACAACCCGTCGAAACCGATATGGCCGCGGATGATCTCACGCACAACCTTGGCCGAGGTCGTTGCCGGATTGTCCGGATCGATCGCCGTGAAGACCATGTGCGCCGACATCGCCATGACCTCGTCCTTCATGGCGATGAAGGGCAGGAAATCGCTCTTGGCAAGCTCGTCGAAGGTTTCGCTGACCACCGGCAGGCTGTGGTGGGAATCGACGAAAGTGCGGCCATGGCCGGGCATATGTTTCATTACCGGCAGCATGCCACCGGACTTAAGGCCTTCCGCCATCGCCCGACCGATCGCCGTGACACTCTGCGGATCGTGTCCATAGGCGCGATTGCCGATCACATCGTGACTGCCGGGAACCGGCACGTCGAGCACCGGCAGGCAATCGACGGTGATGCCGAACCGCATCAGATCGAACGCATGCAGCCGCCCCATCAACCAGGCCGCACGCAAACCGCCCTCGGCATCACGGCGGTAGATCTCGCCGATCGCCGCACCATTCGGATACTGCTGAACAAGCGGCGGCCGGATGCGCTGAACACGTCCGCCTTCCTGGTCGATCAGCACGGGTGCCGCGGGATTGCCGATACTGTCACGTAGCGCCGCGACCAGATCGGAAATCTGCTGTTCCTCGCCAATGTTGCGGCCAAAGAGGATGAAGCCCCAGGGCCGCTCGCCATCAAAGAAGCTGCGCTCTTCGCTCGAAAGAGAAAGACCCTTGCAGCCGGAGATAAATGCTTTTGATTCGCTCATGCCAAAAGCATAATGCGCGGCTTGCCCACAGCGAAGCGAGAATAGCTATCGGTGCGCGTCATGCACAGACTACTGTCACTGAAACGTGAAAGGGCGCGGCATCTCTGCCGCGCCCCTCTGGGGATAATATTGCTGCTGTGACTACTTGGTCACGAGGCAGCTGCCACCAGCGCCCTTGTAGCGCGAGCAAAGCGCATTGGCCTCTTCGCGCGAACCGGCCGGGATGCGGACACGATAGTAGGTGCCCTTACCCGCGATCTCCGCCTTGCGGATATCCACGCCGCGACCACCGATAACGCTTCCGAACTTGTTCGAAAGGCTGTTGTAGGACTTCTTCGCTTCGGCCTCGGAGGGCAGCGACGCCACCTGGATGAAGTAGGTGCCAGCCGGCACTGATGCCGTCGAAACCTGCTGGGTATCCGTTGCAGGGTTGGCGGCGGCCTGCGTTTCCGCCGGACGTGCGCTTGCGCTTTCAGGTACGGCGCCAGCCACGTTGCCAGCCTGCCCGGTCGGGCGGGTCTGAGGCAGCGGTGCCTCAACGCCAGCGGCGTTTACCGTGGCGTCGCTCGCGGCAGCAAGTGCGACCTGGTCGGCACCTGCAAGTGCCTCGCCGGCTGCGCGAAGTTCGGAACCGGCGCCCGTGGCTGTCGCCTGGCCCTCAGTGCCCGACGCCGCAACCTGACCCGAAGCCGTTGCCGGAACCGGCTGGGTGTTGCCAGCAACTTCCGTCGCCGGTTCAGCAACCGGCTCTTCGCGGGCGACGAGCGTGCCGTCCGGCTTGACGATCATCGTGCGTACTTTTCGCGGCGCGACTGCGGGAGCCTTGTTCTCTTCCTGATCAGCCGGCACGGCAGCACCGTCACCAGGCAGAAGGCGGGCAGAC
This sequence comes from Ensifer sp. Root31, assembly GCF_001424825.1. Classification (NCBI taxonomy): domain Bacteria; kingdom Pseudomonadati; phylum Pseudomonadota; class Alphaproteobacteria; order Hyphomicrobiales; family Rhizobiaceae; genus Ensifer; species Ensifer sp. Root31. The sequence goes on from NZ_LMCO01000003.1 coordinate 93,595, forward strand.
TCCTCGTCCGCATTCGGTGAAGCACCCAGAGCATCCGCTTCATCGCTGCCGTCATTCGGCAGGTTTTCCGGTGTCAGCGTCCGCTGGACGACGTCCATCGGTTCCTCGGTCGAGGAGACGAGTGCCTCCTGCCGAGGACCCGTGCCCTGAGCACCGGCAACGCGGTCATAGACGGCCTTGTCCTGGTTCGGCACGGTCTTCCCGCCCTTTTCCTCGGGCACGACCTTTACCGGGGACTTGTCGGCGAGAATGATCTTCGGACCCTCGCCGGACGAAACGGCATCGCTGCCACCCATCCAGGCGTAGACGCCTGCACCACCGAGAATGATGATGCCGGCGACGCTTGCAGCGAGCAGCATTGTGCGCTGCGAGCGGCGACCGGAGCCGTATTCGTTATAAACACCGGCGTCGGCCTGGCCGGACATAGGCTGAGCGCGCTCGGATTCGCGCGGCGTGTTCTGACGTTCGACCATCGAGCGACGGAAGTCTTCTTCCATTGCCTTCTCGAACTCGTCGAAATCATCCATCGGTGCTGCGCCGAGCGATGCGGCCGGCTTGGCTGCCGGCGCGGAGCGTGCAGGTTCACGAGCCTCGACGGGGCGAGCCTGCGTCTCCCTGACGGATGGTGCCGGCGTCCCGAAGAGCTGGGCCATTTCCGCGTCGATATCGAGATCGTAGTCGGCGGGATAAGCGACCGGCTTTTCTGTCTCGATGACCGGCAGTTGCGGTACATCCATATCGGCGATCGGTGCGACGCCGGTATCGGCTTCAGCGATCATCGACGGATCGAACGGCAGAACGCTTTCAACCGGCGGCTCTTCGATTTCTAAGGGCGCAGCTGCGACCGACGGTGCTACGAAGGGCTCTTCATGCTGTACCGGCTCCTGCTCGATAGCGGCGAAAACCGGCTGCTGCACTGCGGCGGCGATATCCTCAGAAGCGTCGAATTCCGGAAGCTCCATTTCCATCGCCACATCCGAGAGCTCCATTTCGAAGTTCTCGATGTCGAAGCTCGGCTCGTTCTCCGGCTCGGTAGCCGGAAGAGCGGGCTCGACGACAGCCTCTGGCGCAACCGCTGCGGCCACCGGTGCGGCGGCTACAGGTGCTGCGGCAGCAGGGATCGACGAGACGATCGGACCAGCAAAGGCGCGCTGCTGGCCGGCACCCGAGGGCGAAGCGACCGGGGTGGCGCGACTGAACGTCGGCGTGAAGGGATAGGGGCTCTTCTTGACAGGTGGCGCAGCCACGACAGCCGGCTCGGCCCGCGCATGAATCGCAGGATGAGTGTGAACTGCAGCGGCGACCAGGCCGGTCGCAGCCGGTACCGGAAACCGCTCGATATCGGCAAGAAGCTCATCGACGGCGTTATCTGTTGTCGGCTCTGCCGCAACCGCAGCGACCTGCTCGATCACTGCCGGTTCGTACGAGTAGGCATTGTCCGACGCATAGGCGTTGCTGCCCTCGGCAGCCGGAGCCGGTTCGAAAGCCGGCTCTACGGCAACCGGAGCGACCTGCTCGATCACTGTCGGTTCGTACGAATAGGCATTGTCCGACGCATAGGCGTTGCTGGCCTCGGCGGCCGGAGCCACTTCGAAGGCTGGCTCGACGGACAGCGAGGCCTGCTCTGTTGCCAGTTGATCGGCGAAATCGGAAACGTCGAACGAAATGTCCTCGACCGGCGCATGCCATTCTTCAGGTGCACCAACGTGCTGTTTGATCGGCGCAATCTCGGCCGTCGGAGAAAGATCGACGTCACCGAGCGAGAGCTCGAGTTCGCGTTCCAGATCGAAGGTCGGCTCGACCGCTTCCGAAACCACGTCGTATCCCGTTACGTCAGTGATCGAAGTGGACGTCGCCTCGGGAACCGCAACGAATTCGGCGTGGCCGCGGTCGACTTCTTCAAGAGCGGCCTCTGGCCATGTCTCTGCGAGTTCGACCGGCTGATACTCCGGTTTAATCGCCGGCGCATCTTCGATTGGCGCCGATTCGGCCACAGCAAACTCGGCTGGCGCAAATTCAAGCACCGGCTCGACCTGCTGAAGCTCTTCTGCGGGCGCAGCTACAGTTTCAACTGGATCGTTGTCCGGCTGAACATCTGCCGCGCGCGGCGCATCATAGGTATCGAACTCTCGAAGGAGCTCTTCCTCGAGATCGAACGTCGGATCTTGCCGGACGGCTTCCTGGTGGCGTTGCAATTCCTGCAACTGCTGGACAGCCGGCCGGGCATCGTAGCCGACGATCCGGGCGAGTTCGGCCAACGGATCATCGTCTGCCAATACATCGAATTCAGCCGGCCCGCTTCGTGCGAATTGTTTGTCTGCCATGCTCTCCACTCACAATTGCCTGCATTCACTTGCCAGTGCATTGTGGGAAAATGGTGACAATACTTATCGCATTTCTTCCGGTGCAGAGGTGCCTGTAATGGACAGGCCCGACTTCAGTACGGAAGCGACAGCATGCACCAGCCCGAGTCTGGCAGTACTTAATTCTCTATTTTTATCGTTAACAAAACGTAATTCCGGATTCTCTTTACCTTTGTTCCAGTGTCCATGGAAGGCAGCGGCAAGATCGTAAAGGTAAAACGCGATGCGATGCGGCTCTTGCGCCAGTGCCGCAGCCTCCACGACGCGCGGATATTCTGCGAGCTTGGCGACCAGCTGCAGCTCCGCCGGATCGACGATCAGGCCATTGATTGCGCCGGCAAAATCGACGGTGGACAGGTCGAGTTCGGGGAAAGCGTCCGCAGCCTGACGGAAGACAGACCGGCAACGCGCATGTGCGTACTGCACGTAGAAGACCGGGTTGTCCTTGGACTGCTCTGTCACCTTCGCAAAATCGAAATCCAACGGCTCGGAGTTCTTCCGGTAGATCATCATGAACCGGACCGGATCGCGTCCGACTTCATCAACGACGTCGCGCAACGTCACGAAGTCACCGGAACGCTTGGACATCTTGACCGGCTCACCCTCGCGATAGAGCTTGACCAACTGGCAAAGCAGTACAGTCAGCTTCGACGCACCGCCAGACACCGCGCGTGCCAGCGCCTCAAGCCGCTTGACGTAACCACCGTGGTCGGCGCCGAGCACATAGATCATTTCGTCGAAGCCGCGGTCAAACTTGTCCTTGAAGTAAGCAACGTCGGCAGCGAAGTAGGTATAACTGCCATCCGACTTGATCAAAGGCCGGTCGATATCGTCGCCGACCTCGGTCGAGCGGAACAGCGTTTGCTCCCGGTCTTCCCAGTCCTCCGGCAGCTGGCCCTTCGGCGGTGGCAGCGTGCCCTTGTAGACGTGGCCCTTGAAGGTCAGGTCGTTGATCGCGGTGCGGATCTTGGCAGCGCCATTGGCATGCAGGGTCCGCTCCGAGAAGAAGACATCATGGGTGACGTTCAGGGCGGCAAGATCCTCGCGGATCATGACCATCATCGCATCAATAGTGCGCTCCTTGACCAGCGGCATCCACTTGTCCTCGGGCATCAGCCGCAGGCTCGTGCCGAACTCGTCGGCCAGCGCCTCGCCGACGGGTACGAGATAATCGCCGGGATAGAGGCCCGACGGGATCTCGCCGATCTCCTCGCCAAGCGCCTGCCGGTAGCGAAGGAAGGCCGAACGCGCCAACACATCGATCTGCGAGCCGGCGTCGTTGATGTAATATTCCTTGGTCACCTCGTAGCCGGCAAAGGCTAGCAGGTTCGCAAGCGCGTCGCCGACGACGGCACCGCGGCAATGGCCGACATGCATTGGCCCGGTCGGATTGGCCGACACGTATTCGACGTTGACCTTGCGGCCGGCACCGGTCGTGCTGCGGCCGTAGTCCGCACCGGTGCGAACCATCGCGGTCAACAGCTTCTGCCAGTAGGAGACGGAAAGCCGCACGTTGATGAAGCCTGGACCGGCAACGGAAACATCGGTGACCTCAGGGTCCTGCTTGAGCTTCTCGACGATCAGATCGGCAAGCGCGCGCGGATTCATGCCCAGCGGTTTGGCAAGCACCATCGCGGCATTGGTCGCGACATCGCCATGGCTGGGGTCGCGCGGCGGCTCGACATTGATACGGGCGAAGTCAAGTTCGGATCGCTTTTCTCGAACGACATCAAGCGTTTCGAGAATATCCTTAATTCTTGATTCGAAGTCCGTGAAGAGATTCATCTGATCCGTCCGCTTTTCCCGACAGAATATGGTCGGTGCAAAACTCAAAAGGAGGCCCGGTTCGGTTGAACCAAAAGCCTCCGGGCGGGGCGTCCCTACCGCAAATCGGGCGTATGGTCAAACAAACGGCGGTGGACACTGATGGCGAAGGTATCCGTCATTCCGGCCAGATAGTCGCCGACATGACGCGCCCGCGCCGGCTCGGCCATACCAGGGATCTGGTCGATCCAATAATGTTCGCGCATCAGCAAAGGGTCGGCCATGAAGGCGCGATAGAGATCGCAAACGATCGACGCAGCTCCTTCGCGCACCCGCATCACCTCGGGATGGCGATAGATCCGCGTCATCAGCAGTCTCTTGATCTGTTTGTCGGTCTCGCCCATCTCGTCCGAGAATGTCGCTATGACCCTACCAGCCTGCCTGACATCCATGGCACTTTCGGGCCTGATATCCCGGAGGCGCGTCTGCGCGACCGCAATCACGTCCTCGACCATCGCCGTGATCTGGCGGCGCATAATCTCATGGGTGAAGCGGCTCGCTTCAAGGCCGGGATAACGATCGCTGACCTCGCGCATCAGGCGGGCGAGAAACGGCACGTCCTCCAGCATCTCGAAGGTCAGGTAGCCGGACCTCAGACCGTCATCGATATCATGGGTGTTGTAGGCGATATCATCGGCGATCGCCGCCACCTGTGCTTCGAGGCTCGCAAAGCTTGCAAGCTCAAGGTCGTGAATAGCGCAATAGTCCAGGATCGGCTGCGGCACCGGGCCGTGGGTGCCCTGCCCGTCAAGGCTCAGAAGCGGCCCATTGTGTTTTACCAGCCCCTCCAGGCTTTCCCAGGTGAGGTTCAGGCCGTCAAACTCGGCGTAGCGCCGCTCGAGTTTGGTGACGATACGCAACGATTGGGCGTTGTGATCGAAGCCGCCATAGGGCTTGAGCATCTCATGCAGCGCATCCTCGCCCGTATGCCCGAACGGCGTGTGGCCGAAATCATGGACGAGCGCCACGCCTTCGGCGAGGTCCTCGTCCAGCTTCAGCGCTCGCGCCAGCGCGCGTGCAATCTGCGCCACCTCGATCGTGTGGGTCAGGCGGGTGCGATAGTGGTCGCCGTCGGCGGCGATGAAGACCTGCGTCTTGTGTTTTAGCCGGCGAAAGGCGGTCGTATGCACGATGCGGTCGCGGTCACGTTGAAAATCGGACCGCGTCGGGCTTGTCGCTTCCGGGTAGAGCCTGCCGCGCGTCGCCCAGGGATTCGACGCGAATGGCGCATGTTCACCGTAACCGAAGCCGAGCGCATTTTTGTCGAACGTCATTTCACACCTGCGTGGTCGCCCCATTGACGGGACATTCAAGCCTTCATACCTATAGTGAAAGCTACGGGAAAGCGTCGACCAAACATCGACCGATTCCGGAAGTCAAAGCAACGGTTTGGCGCTCGACATTAAAAGACATGTCGAAACCGGCCAAGTGCCGAATATGCAATGAAAACGAATCTCTCCGGTTCTTGACCCCGGCAGGAGGCAAATATGACACAGGAAACAGTGACCCTTTCCGACGCGGCCGCCAAGCGGATCGCCACCATTCTGCATTCGGACGGCCATAAGAATGCCATGCGGGTTTCCGTCGAGGGCGGTGGCTGCTCGGGCTTCTCGTACAAATTTGATCTGGTCGACGATGCGAACGACGACGACCTCGTGCTTGAAAAGGACGATGCCAAGGTCCTGATCGACAGCTTGTCGCTCGTCTATATGGGTGGCTCGGAGATCGACTTCATCGACAACCTGCTCGGCCAGTCCTTTCAGATAAAGAATCCGAATGCTGTCGCAAGCTGCGGATGCGGAACGAGTTTTTCCATCTGACCCAAGCGGGCGCATTCCCGTGCGCCGCTCATTGCTACAGATATGGCGATCCCAGCCAGAGCAGGCGGTTTGCCAAGCGCGCAGCTAAAGGCTGGGCATTCAAATCCTTTAGCGTCACCTCTTCCGCAGACTCCGCGATTGCGGCGATGCGGCTGCTGACATCGCGTGCGAAGCCGTCATCGAGCACTTCGAGATCGAATTCGAAGTTGAGGCGTAGCGACCGCGGATCGAGGTTCGTCGAGCCGACATAGGCCCAAGTCTCATCAACGGCGAGCAGCTTGGAGTGATTGAAGGCACCCTTTGCGCGCCAGACGCGGCAATGCCCCTTCAACACCTGATCGAACTGCGCTGTCATGGCGCGGTCGACCAGCAGCAGATTGTTGACCGCGGGCACGACAATATCCACCTCTACGCCACGGCGGGCGGCCGTCACAAGCGCGCTGATCAACTCCCGGTCAGGAAGAAAATAGGGCGACATCAGTCGAATGTTCTTTCGCGCCACCGAGAACGCACCCATCAGCATCTTGTGATTGGTTTCATTCGTTTTGTCGGGCCCCGACGGTACAGCGCGCATCAGAATGCCGGGCGCCTTTGCCGCCGGCGAGGTCGGCTCGATTTTCCACGTGTCACTTGCCAGAAGTTCACCCGTCGAAAACTGCCAATCCTCGGCAGAAACCTGGAAGATGTCGGCAACGACAGGCCCGGTGATGCGGAAATGGGTGTCATAGGCCGCTTCGGGACCGGCGATTTCGGTGGTGAAGCCGGCGCGGATGTTCATGCCGCCGGCAAAGGCGACCTTGCCATCGACGACCAGGATCTTCCGGTGCGTGCGCAGATTGGCATAGGGCAATCTGAGCCCCATGATGATGTTGCCGTTGAAGACGGCCGTGGGCACGCTCGCAGCCTTGAGATAACCGACGATGCTCGGTACGGAGTAGCGTGCGCCCACCGCATCGATCAGCACCCGTACCTCGACCCCTCGCCCACGCGCCGCTATCAATGCATCGGCGAAGCGCAAGCCGAGCGCGTCTCGATCGAAGATGTAACTTTCAAGCAGGATGCTGCGGCGCGCGTGGGTGATCTCATGCAGCATGGCGGTATAGGCCGCATCCCCGCCCTCGAGCATGCTTATGCGGTTGCCTGTGGACATCGCATGCCGCGACACCCGGTCACCGAGGATTTTCATTGCCGAGAATCGTTGGCCGAAACGCGTGCCAATCTCGGCATCGGATACATCGAAGCGCCCGAACTGATCGGGGCCGCGGCCGCGCAGCAACGAGCGTTGCATGCCGATGGACGAGCGGCGGATGCGGTTAATGCCGGCAACACCATAGACGACCGCCCCAACAATCGGTGACAGCAGCACGACGCCGACCCAACCGGCTGCCGCCCGAACATCGTCCTTGGTCATGGCGGCATGGATGGCCGCCGGCACGCCCAAGACGAAAGACAGGAAAACGAGGAAATGCGGCCAATAGTTCTGGATGAGGTCGATCATGTGGGGGACTATAGCCTTCGGCGGGTGGGAATCAATTCAACGGCATGCCCGCATACGGCAAGTGCGTGAAAAGCGCTGCCCGTTATTGATGTACGGGGCCTTTCTCCGCGAAAAGACCGCAGGTATCGGATTTGTCAAACGAATCCCGAGTCGTTACAAGAAGCCGTCCGGAAGGATTCACTGACATGGAAGGGCGTTTCGAGCCATGAAGATTGCCACCTGGAACATCAATGGCGTCAAGGCGCGAATCGACGGCCTGCTGGCGTGGTTGAAAGAATCGAACCCGGACATCGTCTGCCTGCAGGAGATCAAGTCGGTCGATGAAAACTTCCCGCGCCTTGAGATCGAAGCGCTCGGCTATCACGTCGAAACGCACGGCCAGAAAGGCTTCAACGGCGTTGCGCTGCTTTCCAAGCTGAAACCTGACGAAGTCAACCGCGGTCTGCCGGGCGACGACGCGGACGAGCAGGCTCGATTTATCGAAGGCGTCTTCTCCGTCTCCGGCGGCGTCATCCGCGTCTGCTCGCTCTACCTGCCAAATGGCAACCCGGTCGATAGCGAGAAGTACCCTTACAAACTGCGCTGGATGGAGCGCCTTTCCGCCTACGCGCAACGTCGGCTGGAACTGGAAGAGCCGCTCATTCTTGCCGGCGACTACAATGTCATCCCCGAGGAACACGACTGCTGGGACGTCAAGGTCTGGCAGAACGATGCGCTGTTCCTGCCTGAGACACGCCAGGCTTTTCGCCAGTTGCGGAATCTCGGCCTGACTGACGCAGTGCGCTCGACCACGGATGACGTTCCGCTCTACTCATTCTGGGACTATCAGGCCGGATGCTGGCCGAAGAATTTCGGGATACGGATCGATCACCTGATGCTATCGCCGGAAGCGGCGGACAGGCTGGTCTCGACGTCGATCGAGAAGCACGTGCGGGCCTGGGAAAAACCATCCGACCACGTACCGGTCGCGGGCTATTTCGCGTTCGAACGTCCGCTTTGAAGCGGAGGTGACGCCAAGGGCAGCGCCTAGTCGTCGTCGCCCTGCGTGTGCATGTTCTGCGACAGGTTGATCGCCTTACGGCGATCATCTTCGGTTGCCAGAGAAAATGCCTGTTCCTGCATCGACTGCAGCCATGGCCGATCCTTCGGCGAACATTGATCGAGTGCCGCGGTCATGTAGGCGAGACCGCGGATGGTCTGACCTTCCTGGAAAATGACATTGCCGAAAACGCCCATGGCGCCGGCATGACCGTTCTTGCGTGCGCGGTTCAGCCACTTCTTGGCCTGCTGGACGTTGACGTTGCCGCCCTCGCCCGAAAGCAACATGCGCGCCAACTGGAACTGCGCCTCCGATACGCCGAAGGTCGATGCAGCCTGAAAGTAAAGCTGACGTGCCTGCGACATGTCGGACTTGATGGGGCTGTCCGGAATACCGCGACGATAGTAGCCGGCAAGCGAGATCAGCGCGTTGACAAAGTAGCCCGTATCCTCGGAGCCAGGTTCGACACCCTGCTGGGCAATCTCGCTGTAAATCTTGAAGGCTTCGAGGTCGTTTTCGGCGACGCCGTCGCCGTAGGCATACATATTGGCAAGCGCCCAGCGGGAGCCGGTATGCCCCTTTTCGGCGGCATAGCGGTAGGCTTCGACCGCTTCGTCCTTGCGGCCGTTCTTGTAGGCGGAGAAGCCGAATTTGAACAGGGCAAACGGACCGGATTCCTTGCTGACACCGGTGCCCGGATCAAAGGCACGTGCCGGACCAGCCGTAGCGCCGCCGACCACCAGCGACACGCCGAGCATCGCAACCTTCAGAGACTTCAGTTCACCCGCAAGCATCACAGTCTAATTCTTCCGTTCCAGCCGGCCACGCCGAACTCATCACCGCTGCAAACACAAACGCCTGAATGACTCTTTGCCATTCACTTGTTCACCGAAACCGCCGAAAACACCGGCTCACTCAGTCCAGAATGAAACTCCATTGTGTGTAGCCTTACCGAACCATTTCCGCGGAAGTGCGGCAGTTCGTTCAAGACGACACATGACGTCATTTCGTTACAAACATTGCGGGCCCGATCCTCAAGTCGCACGTTTGTCCTTAACATCGCTGCTCCCTGTTTGTGGCGGGAAATGGACATACTGACCTTGAGTCCGACCCTAGCAAACTCTAGCATTAAATGTGTTGCTGAATCGTCACATTGGCGTCGAGCGGAACAGTCACCAACAGATGTCGCTCAAGGCAAAAAGAAAGGCCCGGTGATGAAACCGGGCCTTGCGCGTCCTGATCAATGGAGGATCAGAATTTTACTTTGATCGCTGTCGAAATCGCACCGAAGAAGTCGTTGCCATAGTCGTAGGAAACATCGTCTCCGATGACCTGGCCGTCGAAGTTGACGGCGCCAGAACTGCCGCTCGTCAGGATACCGACAGCACCTGCAAGGCGGAACTCAACATTCTTCGTGGGCGAATAGGCAACACCGGTGCCCAGCGCCCAAGTGTCGGACTGTGTGCCATAGCCATGGCTCGTGCCACGATCCCACGTTAGGCTGACGGCACCGCTCCACTGTTCATTGAACTTGTGACCAACGCCGCCAGAGATCGTCCAGCCGTCGCGATAGAGCAGGTCGAGCGAGGTGCAAGGCTGCTCCAGGGTACCGCCGGAAGGCGGGCAGAACTTGAGAACCTGAAGCTGGCTCCAGTCCGTCCACTTGACCGAACCGAACGCGACCCAGCCAGGTGCAATACCGGATTGAACTTTGAGCTCGAGCGAGTCCGGCATGGAGGCGAACCCGGCCACATCGTAGAAGTTGACCGGCGCCGGTCCGCGCACATTGCGCAGATCGATCGTACCCGCCAGATTATCCAGATCAACGGCACTGTTATAGACCAAGCTTGCGCGTACCGCGTACTCCGGTATTTCGTAGCCGACGCCGGCGCGCCAACCCCAACCGTCACCTTGGAGATCCAGCCTGCCGATGCCGGATTGCAACCCGCCGAATGCCGGCGGCACACCCGTGAAATCCTGTACCAATCTCTCCTTGAAGCCGCCGACCTCTTGGTAAAAGACGCCGCCGATGACGCGGAACTGGCCCTGCCCCATGTCAAACTTGTATGAGCAAGTCGCGGCGTAGTTGTCGCTCTCGACCTTCGTCTCAATGTTGTTGTTGGCGCCGGCCCAATTTACGCCCGGATTTGTATGAGCTCCCCATGGCTGCGAATAGTCAGCCATGCAGTCGACGTCCTCTCCGAAGCGGGCCTTGATGCCCACACGCGGCACCCAATAGCTCTCCGTGTCTTCGACAGAATTGGGACGGGAGTTCAGATTGCCACCGCCAGTACCGGGTCCGGTTCCGTTGAATGGGAAGGCTGCAGACGTCGTATTCGTATCCCTGACGTTCTTCAGTTCGCGCTGCGGGTTGACATAGGTTGTCGTCGCTTCCGCTGCATAGTCCGACGGGTCGAACAGCAGGTCGATATTGTAACCGCCGCGTTCAAGACCGCCAGCGTGCGCCGCCGATGCAACCAGAATTCCGGCCGCCAACGCAAAGACGCCCCGCTTCAAATTCTCATGAGCCATTAAGCTCCTCCCCCTGCATTTCAATCTGCGACAATCCACCTCACGTCGCCTGTGCGAAAAGTATTCTCACGATCGTGTGAAATCGCAAATGCCGCTTTCCAGGGGTATTGTGCTCATGTGCGCCATAAAATTTACGTAAGATTCTCATCATCTGAACACAATCCAAACAATTTGAAATATTTTTGCGCAATACGGGTATTTATCGACTAATGTTAGGATATTTTACCAGCATAACCCGAAAGTGTTACTCAACAACAACAGCATTGGTTTTTGCAGGAAAAAACGCGAATTTGGGTTTGAAAGCGGGGCTCTAACTCCCAGGTCGGTGCGTCAGAAAGCCACTGTTTTGGCCGAACGAATCGGCTTGGCGACACCTCTAGCGATCTCGCCAGAAAATGCGAAATCCGCGACGTTTCCGCCGCGGATGACACAAGATCAGAGCTTGCAGTACCCTCAGCCGGCTTCTGCAACCCGCGCCAAGGCGATGCCGAGGGAGTCCTTCTGCAGATCCAGTTCAACGAGACGTTCACGCTCGGCTTCGACCAGCTCCGGCTTTGCATTGGCGACGAACTTCTCGTTGGCCAGCTTGCTGAGGATACGTTCCCGCTCGACTTCGACCTTGGAGATCGCTTTTTCCAGACGCGATTTTTCGGCCGAGAGATCGATCAGGTTGCCAAGCGGCAGGCAGAACGTTGCCTCCGCAACGACGATCTGCGCGCTGCCGCCCGGCGCCACCGCCACATGGTCGATATGCTCGACGCGCGCCAGGCGACCGATGGCCGAAGCATGCCGCTCTAGCCGCTCGCGCGTCAGTGCGTTGGCTGCGACCACGATGAGTGGTGCGGTCGCTGCCGGCGGGACGTTCATTTCCGAACGGACCGAACGGATGCCGGAAACCAGATCGATCAGCCAGTTGATCTCGTCAGCTGCGGCATCGTCGGCGTAGGAGGCAGACGGCCATTCCGCGTGGCAGAGCAGGCCCGCGCGCTCACGCCCCTCGCCCGCCGTCTGATCCCAGAGCTCTTCGGTCATGAAGGGCATGAAGGGGTGCAGCAGCTTGTAGATCTCATCGAGAACATAGGCGACACAAGCTTGGGATTCGCGTTTTGCCGCTTCATCCTCGCCGCTGAAGACCGGCTTCAGCAGTTCGAGGTACCAGTCGCAGAACTGGTTCCAGACGAACCGATAGAGACTGCCAGCGGCCTCGTTGAACCGGAAGCCTTCGAGCGCTTCGGTGACATCGCGGATCGTCCGTGAGAGCTCGGTCAGGATCCAGCGATTGATCGTCAGCGACGATGCCTCGGGGATGAAGCCGTCACTATTGGTGACGCCGTTCATCTGGGCAAAACGCGTGGCGTTCCAGAGCTTCGTTCCGAAATTGCGGTAGCCGGCAATGCGAGCGGTGTCGAGCTTCACGTCGCGCCCCTGGGCGGCCATGATCGCCAGGGTAAAGCGCAGCGCGTCGGCACCGTATTCGTCCATCAGTTCCAAGGGGTCGATGACGTTGCCCTTGGACTTCGACATCTTCTGCCCATTCTTGTCGCGAACGAGCGCGTGGACATAGACGGTGTGGAACGGCTCGACCGGCGTACCGTCCGCATCCTTCATGAAATGCAGACCCATCATCATCATGCGGGCGACCCAGAAGAAGATGATGTCGAAGCCGGTGACCAAAACATCGGTCTGATAGTATTTTTCGAGTTCCGGCGTTTCGTTCGGCCAGCCGAGCGTCGAGAACGGCCAGAGCGCCGACGAGAACCAGGTGTCCAGCACGTCTTCGTCACGGGTCAGGATCTCGCCCGGCTTGAAGTTTTCAAGCAGGTCTTCGACATAGGCCTTCATTGGACCTTCGTGCGCCAGATAGTGCTGGATCGCGGCGTGCAGCGCCTCTTCCTCGGTCTTCTCTACGAAGACCTGGCCGTCCGGGCCATACCAGGCCGGGATCTGGTGTCCCCACCAGAGTTGGCGCGAGACGCACCAGGGCTGGATGTTCTCCATCCATTCGTAATAGGTCTTCTCCCAGTTCTTCGGGACGAAGTTGGTACGACCTTCCTTGACCGATGCGATCGCGGGCTTCGCCAGCGTCTTCGCATCGACATACCATTGCTCGGTCAGGCGCGGCTCGATCGGCACCCCGCCACGGTCGCCGTGCGGGACCATGTGCTTGTGCGGCTCAATCTTGTCGAGCAGGCCGCCTTCCTCGAAGATCCGAACGATGATCTTGCGCGCTTCGAAACGGTCCTTGCCCTCAAGCTCATCCCAGGCGCCATGCAGGGCCGCGGGGTCGCTGAGGCCCTCGAGGAACTCCTCATTGTCCTTGATGGTGATCCGACCTTCGATGGTCAGGATGTTGATGGCTGCGAGGCCTGCACGTTTGCCGACGTCGAAATCGTTGAAATCGTGCGCGGGCGTAATCTTGACGGCGCCCGTTCCAGCGGTCGGATCGGCATAGTCGTCACCGACAACGGGGATACGGCGGCCGACAATCGGCAGAATGACGTGTTTGCCGATGAGCGGCTTGTAGCGCGCGTCTTCCGGATTGACGGCAATACCGCTGTCGCCAAGCATCGTTTCCGGCCGCGTGGTGGCAACGACCAGGTAGTCGCGAGTTTCCCATTCCGTCGCCTTGCCGTCTTCGTCGAAGGCGACCGGATGCTGATAGGTGACACCCGGCTCGAGTGGATAGCGCAGGTACCAGAGGTTTCCGTTGATTTCGTGCTGCTCGACCTCCAGGTCGGAAATCGCCGTCAGCAGCTTCGGGTCCCAATTGACCAGACGCTTGTCCTTATAGATCAAGCCTTCCTTGTAGAGCGAGACGAACACTTCGAGGACGGCCTCCGACAGACCATCGTCCATGGTGAAGCGCTCGCGCGACCAGTCGCAGGAAGCGCCAAGCCGCTTCAGCTGGTTGAAAATCAACCCGCCGGATTCGGCCTTCCACTCCCAGACCTTCTCGATGAAGGCTTCACGGCCCATCTGGCGGCGGTGCTGCTGTTGTTCCATCAGCTTGCGCTCGACGACCATCTGCGTGGCGATACCGGCATGGTCCATGCCCGGCTGCCACAGCACGTCCTTGCCGCGCATGCGCTCGAACCGTACCAGCACGTCCTGCAGCGTGTTGTTCAGCGCATGGCCCATGTGCAGCGAGCCCGTCACGTTCGGTGGCGGGATCACGATACAGAAGCTGTCGGCGCCGGGCTTTGCTCCCGCACCCGCACGAAACGCGTTTTCTTCGTCCCACTTCTTGGCGATACGTGGGTCGACGGATGCGGAATCGTAGGTCTTATCAAGCATTTTGAAGCCAATTTTGGAGATTGATGTCTATGTCTTGTAAACCGGAACGACCGGTGCAAGTCAACACGAACGCAAAAAGGCCGCGACTGTTCCGCGGCCTCTGTATCGGAAAGGTTCAGATCCTAGCGCCGGGGGCCGCGCGCGACGCGTTCGATCTCTTCACGCACCAGCCGTTCAACCAAGGTCGGTAGGTTGTCGTCCAGCCATTCCTGCAGCATCGGGCGCAGCATTTCTTCGGCAATTTCGTCGAACGACCGCCGCGTGCTGAGGTCGACCGCCTGGGCAAGATTGTCGAAGGACTGAGCGACCTGACGACCAACCTCGGGTGAAAGGATCGCAGGCGCGGCCTTTTCGGTCACGGGCTCTTCGGCAATAACAGCCACCGGTCCGGCCGAAACGGCTACGGGTGCCGGGTCTGCTACCTTCAGCGCTTCAACAGCTACCGCCCGATTGACGGGCTCTTGTACGGCGCTCACCGAGAGACGATCAACCGGCGCCGGCGGCGCGGACACTGCTGCCATACGTGACGTGATGACCGGACTATCCTGAACGCTGCGCGAAGGCACATCCTTGACCGGCTCTTTGGCGGTATAGCTCATGGTGTGGCGCTCGGAGGCCGCCCTTACTCGGGCTGCAACGTCCGCCAGCGAAAGCGGCGGCTGCGCGATGCTCGAATGCGGCTCCGAAGGAATGACGGCCACCTCGATCTCCGGCGAAGGTGTAGCGAGCTTGGACGCCTCGCCATGGTCCTCCCGCCTGCCGAAAGCGGCAGCCTCGATTTCGCTGTCGATCGTCAGTTCAATCTCATCCGAGCCGTCGTCCTCGTATTGGTCACGCGAGGAGAAATCGGTCTGCCCCGGCTCATTGCTCTCGATGATCTTGCGAATGGATGCGAGAATCTCATCCATCGAAGGTTCACGCGCGACATTGAGCTGTGCCATTTCTATCCCCGTTTGACGCGGCAGAGCATGTGTCCCGAAACGACGCATGTGCCGATAACAAACAAACCTTAAGTGAGTCCGCGGACGAAACATACGCCACGAATCAGACACTTGGATTGTTGCACAGATTTGTTTCGATCGGCAGAAGCAGAAACGCCCCGGTTTCCCGAGGCGTTCTCTTTGATCAGCGGCCGTCGACGGTTCGAAGTCCGAACCATTTGTCCTTGACGGCTTCGTAATGCTCTTCGGCGCGATATTCCGCGACCTGCAGGCCCTGGCTCTTGACGCTCAGTGTCGCGGTGGCAGCGAGCAGACCGTAGCTTGCGACGACGGCGTCGCGCTGGGCGATAGCCAGCTGTTCCTGCGCATTCAGAACGGTCTGCTGCGAATCGAGCACGTCGAGCGTAGTGCGCTGACCAACATTGCGCTCTTCGATGACGCCGGCAAGCGCCATGTTAGCCGCCGAGATCTGCGTCTTGTTGGCGCCGATGCGCGCAATTGCCGCCTCAAGTTGGGCGTGTGCGCTCACGACGTTCTGCTGAACGGCGGCGCGCTGCGAATCGACGAGGATGCGCTGCTGGCCCAAGGTCTCCTTCGCTTGGCGAATCTGACCGTATTCCGCGCCACCCTGGTAGATCGGCACCGTCAGGCGGGCAGTAACGCTCGACGCGTTGCTGTCAAGACCGTCGCCGGAGTTGCCGGTCACGCGTCCAACCTGCCCCTGAATGCTCACGCCGGGCAGCATGGTGCCTTCAGCAGACTTCACCTGGAAGCCGGCCGTATCGACGTTGTACTGGGCGGCGAGAATGGTCGGGTGCTGACGCAATCCCAGGGCAACAGCCTGATCGAGCGAACGCGGAAGCCCCTTGGTGGCCGGCCCCGGCTGCTTGATACCCGTCGGCGCAACGCCGACGATCTGCACGTAGACTGATTCGCTCTGCTTCAACTGCGCAATGGCGGTAATCAGAAGCGACTGCGCGTCGGCAAGCGATGCCTCGGAAAGGCTGACGTCCGTGCGGGTGCCTTCACCCACGTCAAGGCGAGCCTGGGATGCGTTCAGCTGTTCCCTGAGGAAGGCGAGGTTCTGCCGGCGAATAACAACGATCTGCTGGTCGCGCGCGATGTTGGCGTAGGACGTGGCTGCTGCGAGCAGAATCTGGATCTCGTTTGCGCGAAGCGATTCGCGGTTGGCGAAGACATTCGATTCAGCGGCGCGAACATTGTTCAGCGTCTGAAAGCCATCAAAAATCATCTGGGTTACGGTGATACCGATCTGCCCCTGATGAAAGTCCCGGCTTCCGGTAAGCTCGTTGTCGACGTTTGAAAGCGTTCCGTTTGCAAAAGCCGAAACCTGTGGACGAAACCCGGACTTCGCGATCGGCACCCCTTCGTCGGTCGCCCTAAGACCAGCGCGCGCGGCGTTCAGATCCGGGTTATTTTCATAGGCTTTGGCCATTGCGCCGAAGATCGTCTCCGCCAGCACGGCCTGCGGCGCAAGCAGTACACTCGTCGAGACGGCAGCCCAAAAGGCTGCTTTGCGGACAATCGACACCATACTTCCCTCTCCGATCGGGGCGGCAAAGCCAGCCCACTATTTCCTGCGGCACCATTCCGACGTCGAAACCGGGCCGCCCTAAATACGGCGATGAAGCGCTCACACCGCCCACCGGTGAGCAAATCACTACCTCAGCACTCTTTGAAACCCGGATTCGGCCTGATCACAACTGTACACCGATACTGCGCACGATCATTTCAAAAAGAAACAGGTGGTTCGTTGCCAATTGGCAACATTGCTATTTTAGCAGCACAATCAAATGTTGAGATACCTCAATAAGTGGCACCTCAAAAAACAAAAGTCTGCTCGCGGCGGAAGCCGGGAAGCGGCTTGACCGCAGTGTTGAAATCCGCCCTTTCGGACGTCTTCCCATGCTCATGGACATAAAGCTTAGCACGCGAAGCGTTACCGAAGCCTTCAACGGCAATAAGCCGGCCGCCGTCGCGCAACTGCTCGAACAAGGCCGGAGGAAGCACTTCTACCGAACCATGAACGAAAATGACATCATAGGGTGCCTCGCCGGCATATCCCTTGCCAAGATCGCCGGTGACCACGGCAACGTTGTCATAGCCCAGCCGTGCCAAGGTTTCCGTCGCAGTTGCGGCAAGCGCTTCATCGCTTTCGAGTGCGACGACCGAACCGGCGATCAACGAAAGCAGCGCCGAGGCGTAACCGGTGCCACAGCCGATCTCCAGCACCACGTCTGACTTCGAGATTTCGGCGAGTTGCAGCAGCTTGGCGAGCGGCGACGGCTCCATCAGGTACCGCGGGCTTGCGCCCTTAGCGCCGTCGAGTTCGATGTCGGCATCGATATAGGCGAGTTCCTTCATCCGCGAAGGCACGAATTCTTCGCGCGGTACGGAGAGGAAAGCGGACAGGATCGCATGGGACGTCACATCCGTCGTCCGGATCTGGTTGTCCACCATCTTGGTGCGCGCCGCTTCGAAATTCATCATACTGCCCTCGTGTCCGGATGGCACGGCACCGGTATCCCGGATGACCGCGCAGTCGTCTTCTGGCTGCCAAATATGGCGCCTTTATATAAGCTCATAAATCGCCCTCCCGCTGGTTTCAAGCGACAGCGACATCTTGCAGCGGAAAAAGGAACGAGAAACACCGAAGCGACGTTTGCACGGCCCGGCACGGGCGGCGGCGCTGGCTGCCGCCAGAACAGAGAGAGCCTGACGTCAGCGGCCAGGCGCCCCTTCGAGCCCAACGAGGGCAATCTTCGTATAACCGGCGTTCTGGATGAGGTTCATGACCGTCATCAGCTCGCCGTAGTCGACGGCCTTGTCCGCACGCAGCAGAACGCGCGTCTCGGTGTTACCCTCCGTCAGGCGCTGAAGCTCCACCGCAAATTCCTCACGGGCTGTTTCTTCGTTGCCAATCGCCAGACCGAGGTCGGCGTTGAGCGTGACGAAGACCGGCTTATCGTCGCGCGGCGTCGGCTTGGAGGCCGATTGCGGCAGATCGACCTTCATGTCCACGGTCGCAAGTGGTGCCGCGACCATGAAGATGATCAGCAAAACGAGCATGACATCGATGAATGGGGTGACGTTGATCTCGCTGTTCTCGTCGAGATCGCCGCCGCTGTCGGTAACCTTGCCGGCCATGTCTCACCCGATCCTTGCGATCGACGCGTCTGCCGGATGGGCAAAGCCATCCTGGCGACGCGGTTGCGCCTTGCGGACCAGGCGATGATCGAGATCGCGGCTGACAAGCCGTTCGACGGCGGCTGCCGCGTCGGCGAGGATCACCTTGTAGCCACCCACCGCGCGGGCAAAGTAGTTGTAGATGATAACGGCGGGGATAGCGGCAACGAGACCGATTGCGGTCGCCAGCAGCGCTTCGGCAATACCGGGAGCAACGATCGCCAGGTTGGTCGTCTGCGCTTTGCTGATGCCAATGAAGGAGTTCATGATCCCCCAGACGGTTCCGAACAGACCGACGAACGGGCCGACGGAGCCGATCGAGGCAAGGATGCCCGTTCCGCTCGTCATGCGCTTGCCGGCGCGAACCTCGATACGCGTCAGCAGCGATGCGACGCGTTCCTTGAGACCAGCTGCCGGTGCGTGATCGAGCACAGCCTCCGAACGCACCATCTCATCGATCGCAGCGGCAACCATTTCCGCGGCAGGGCCCGCCTTGCCGTTGAATGTGGACTTAAGCTCTGCCAACCCGTTTGCAGCGGAGAGCTGACGGACGGCGCGGCTGAGGCGCGCCTTTGCGGCGAAGAGTTCAAACGTCTTGGCCACGAAAATCGCCCAGGTGATGACCGAGGCGAGCGCCAGCCCGATCATCACTGCCTTCACCACCATGTCGGCGGCAAGGAACATGCCGATAGGCGAAAGGTCGTGTGGCAGGACTGGGTTGGCCGCCGCTTCTGCTGCGGGCGTCTCAATCGACACAGCCGGTGTTTGTGCGCCGGCTTCAGACCCGGTGGCCGGAAGACCGTCGACAGTCGGCTGCTCGCCACGGGCCGCTGCATTGGCATTGGCCCGTGCCGTTCCCGCAGGTCCCGCGTCTTGAGCCTGGCTGACCGCAGGAGCGGTCGTTTCGGTTGAGGTTGTCGCCTGTGCAAACACGACCGTCGAGGGAAGACCAGAAGCCAGCACCAATGTCGCTGCGGCCAACAAATTCAGCTTCGATCGTGTTCGATTGGGCATCTTGTTCCTCGCGTACTGGTCCGTTTCGCCATCACAAAAATCACAGGGCAGCCGGAATTTCGGCCACCTCAACGTGCATTGGCCGCTCTTTACGACAAACTATGAACGAAACACAAGGATTTGTGGAGTATAAAGATCAAGAATAATTTCATGCCTGCGTTTCAATCGAGATCTCAAAGGGCGGGAGAGTTATCGACGAAGCCGTCACTTCTCCAGTCATATGCGCGGTGCCGCTCCCAAGGGCGTTGCAGCGACGTGAACGACGTCTTGAAGCGCATTTTCGGAAGCTCATCGCCCGCAACCGGCTCGGCGAAAATCTCGATCGCACCTACCAATCGCAGCAGGCGTCCACTCAGGATCCGCGCCCGGCCGGATGAACAGGTCCGCTCGGTGCTTCCCGGCACGATCAGCAGATCGACCTGATTGCACAGCACCTCAAACAGGTAGGGGTTTTCGACGAGAGCAACGGTCCAGCCGGCATCGCTTCGAGCGATGCACCATTCTTTCTCGCGGCACGAAAAAGCATTCGGCGAAACTTGGCCGAGCGCGGAGTTGATATCGTGACGGATGGCGGCGGCTGTCGCGGCATCGATGGTCCTCGTTTGCGCCTTCGCGGGCCGTAGCTTCGCCTCGGGATAAAGACCATCAGCGACCGCCCCTTGCGCGGGCATCGGAGCGACGTGGGCGTCGACCGCCAATGCCCGCTGCCATTGAGAGAAAAGGAAGTCGGAGGGACGATCCCGGTTCGTCGCAATGGCGGCGTCGGTGACCAATCCGACGAGGCGCCCATCTTCCGATACCACGATCGCCGGCAATTGCCTGTCTTCGAACGCGAGGCACACGAGTCCGGAAAACAGCAGCACGGCTCCGAGCCCTGCCAGCCAAGTGCGCAACACACACAGAATAACGCCGCCGGCAGCGATAAGAACGAATGCCAGCGGCCCGACGCGGCCGGTCAGAAACTCGCCGTCGAGCGACGTGACGAAGCGGGCGATCACCAGCATACCGTCAAGGCCCCAAGCCATGACGGCGAGCGGGTACTGCTCGAGACCGAAAGGCGTCAACACCATGGCGAAGAGGCCGAACGGCATGATCACAATGCTGATCAGTGGCGCTGCGAGAATATTGGCGAGCAACCCATAGGCCAGCAGTCGCTGGAAATAGGCGGCAGAGTAAACCGCGGTTGCAAGTCCGCCGATCAATGAGGTCGCAACCACGCCGATAACGAAACCCGTGACGAGCCGCCTGCCCCACCAACGCCCGGCGACTGCCGGCTCTTCTGCTTCCGCACGCTCGCGCCAGCGCGCATAGCCAGCAACCAACGCCAGCGTGGCGGCGAACGACATCTGGAAGCCCGGCCCCGCAACGGCAGATGGCGTGATCACGATGATGACAATCGCAGCCAGCGCGATATTTCTCAGGCTGATCGACATGCGGTCGAAGAAGACCGCAACCAGCATGTTCGAAATCATGATCCAGGCGCGGACGGCGGATACGGCTCCACCGGAAATCAAGATGTAAAGGAAGACCATTGCCAGAGCGCCCGCAGCGGCAACCTTCTTGATCGCCACGCGCTGCGCCAACCCGGGAACCGCACTCAAGACGGTACGCGCTCCGATTAGAAACGTACCTGCCGCAAGCACCATGTTGAGACCGGAGATCGCCAAAACGTGCGCCAAGCCCGCCTGTCGCAGCATCTCGACGGTGTCGCGACCAATCGCCCTTTCTTCCGCCGTCACCAGGGCTGCAGCGAGCGCACCAGTGTCGCCACCGACTGCCGTGCGGATCCGCTCGCCGACCGTTTCGCGTAGCGCGGCCAGATACTCCGCCATCCGCATCCAAAACGAGCGGTCCGCCACCGTCGCAGCACCGTCGGCTATCGGGCTAAGTGGCGCACCATAGAAGTAACCGACGGCGCCGATCTGCCGGAAATAAGAATCGAATGCGAAGTCGTTGAGGCCTGGCAACGCAGGGCCGGAAGGCGGCGAAAGACGCGCCCTGCCCTCGATCGTTGCCCCGATCGCCAACGGCGCGTGCGGGCTGCGCGACAGCACCATGGCCTTCAACGGCGCACGGCGCAACGTCGGCTTCGTGGTTTGCTCGATGACAATTCCGTAGCGCCAGTGGTCCCGATCATTCTTCTCGCGCGAAAATACCTTGCCGCGCAGGTTCGTCGTTACCGGTCCATCGAGAACGATCGTGTCGATGCGCGATGCCTCGATCGCCGCAAGCATCATTCCCGCCGTGAACAGCCCCGCTGCGATCCTCGGCGCACGCAGGGCGCGCACACGGAGGTTGCACAGCAAGGCGGCTATTCCGAAAACGCAAAGCAGCAGTGCAAGTTTGATGAGTCCGAGGTCATAGGGCAGCGAGAGCCACGTCAGCACGCCGGCGGCTAACAGGACGGGGACAAGCACCAATCCGTGGCCGAAGGCCGATTCTTCTTCGACCGCTTCGCGCCAGTGTGCGGCAATCGCCTCTGGTCGGAGGCGTGCGTGCGCGAGCGCGGCGCAAGATTTGACAAGGGGAAAAACGAGGTTGCCGCGTGCATTCGCAGGCGTTGCAGACATGCTCCCGATCGAAACCGAAGCGGGTGGTGCCGGAGCGACACGATCTGCGTCCTGCATCAAAGACCGGACTTCGATCTCGCTCATCGTACGGTACCACTCCCCTAAGACGGTAGAGGTCGATCATGCAACCAACATCACCCAACCGCAACCTGAACGTCATCTGCCGAAAAAAGCGGCAAACCTATATGGAATGGTACCGCATCATTATCCTGACAGTTATTGATCCGGTTGGACATATTGCTCTAACGTGCGATTATTGCGTCGCCATATGCACATTTTCGCATCGCACAATTTGCCTTTCGTACAGCTTGGCAGCCGAAAATAAATCATATAGCAAATTCGCGACGTTCATTTTCGTGGCATGGTCTCTGTGCCACGTTGCCATAAGACGGAGGGTCCCCATGACAGAAAAAAGCGCGGTCGTAACATTCGATGGAAAGTCGGCGGAGCTACCAGTGCGATCGGGGTCCATCGGTCCTGATGTGGTCGATATCGGCTCGCTCTACAAGCAGACCAAGATGTTCACCTACGACCCGGGCTTTACGTCGACGGCGTCGTGCGAATCCAAGATCACCTATATCGACGGTGACGAAGGCGTGCTCCTGCACCGCGGCTACCCGATCGAACAGCTCGCAGAACATGGCGACTTCCTCGAAGTCTGCTATCTCCTGCTTTACGGCGAACTGCCGACGAAGGCGCAGAAGGCTGACTTCGACTACCGCGTCACACACCACACCATGGTGCATGAGCAGATGTCGCGCTTCTTCACCGGCTTCCGTCGCGATGCCCACCCGATGGCCGTCATGTGCGGTTGCGTCGGCGCCCTGTCGGCCTTCTATCACGACTCGACCGACATCACCGATCCGCACCAGCGCATGGTCGCTTCGCTGCGCATGATCGCCAAGATGCCGACGATCGCCGCGATGGCCTACAAGTACCATATCGGCCAGCCGTTCGTTTATCCGAAGAACGATCTAGACTACGCCTCGAACTTCCTGCGCATGTGCTTTGCCGTGCCTTGCGAGGAATATGTAGTGAACCCGGTGTTGTCGCGCGCCATGGATCGCATCTTCATCCTGCATGCCGACCACGAGCAGAATGCTTCGACCTCGACCGTGCGCCTTGCCGGTTCGTCAGGTGCCAATCCCTTTGCCTGCATCGCCGCTGGCATCGCCTGCCTCTGGGGCCCGGCCCACGGCGGCGCGAACGAAGCTGCGCTCAACATGCTGGCCGAAATCGGCACGGCTGACCGCATTCCGGAATACATCGCCAAGGCCAAGGACAAGAATGATCCGTTCCGCCTGATGGGCTTCGGCCACCGCGTCTACAAGAACTACGATCCGCGCGCCAAGATCATGCAGAAGACCACGCATGAAGTGCTTGCAGAACTCGGCCACAAGGACGATCCCCTCCTCGAAGTGGCGATGGAACTCGAACGTATCGCGCTCACCGACGAGTACTTCGTCGAGAAGAAGCTCTACCCGAACATCGACTTCTACTCCGGCATCACGCTGAAGGCGCTGGGCTTCCCCACCACCATGTTCACCGTGCTGTTCGCGCTTGCGCGCACCGTCGGCTGGATCGCCCAGTGGAACGAAATGATCGAAGATCCGGAACAGCGCATCGGCCGCCCGCGCCAGCTCTATGTCGGCGCTCCGCAGCGTGACTACGTGCCGGTCTCCAAGCGTTAACGCCAAACGGAAATCAGGAAATGAGAAAAGCCCGGTCAGAGATGACCGGGCTTTCGATTTTGCAGATAGGAGAGGACGATCTCGGCGCCCAATTCGCCCGGCGGTCTGCTTGTCGCCATGCGCTGCTGTACCAGCGCGTAGCCGTCGAGCATCGACGCGCGCTGGGCCGTCGGCCCGGACAGCCGCTCGACCCAGCGGGTCAAGGCGCCCGGACGAATGCTCTGGTTGAAATACTCCGGCACGATCGGGAAATCGGCGATGAGATTGGGAAGCGCCCCGCTCCAGATGCGGATGCGGTTGTGCAGCAACCGCACAAGCCAGTCGGCATCATAGGTAGAAACGACGGGAACGCCGGCTAGCGCAAGCTCTAGGATGACCGTTCCCGACGCGGCGATTGCCGCATCCGCCTTGTCGAAGGCAGCCCATTTCTCGGTGGCTCCCACCAATATTTCCGGCTGAACCGTCCAACCGGCCGTGATCTCGCGCACCAGTTTTTCCTGGCGCGGAACCGTCGGCAGCAGCAAGCGGACGCCGGAATGCCGGCGAGCGAGTTCCTCGGTCATCTGCCTGAAGATCGGTAGCAGCCGCTTGATTTCGCTTGAACGCGATCCCGGCAGAAGCAGGCAGGTGGAAACCGCGCTACCATTGACGTCGTTCAGTCTTTCGCGTCGGCTGGCGCGGACGGCAAGCACATTGGCATCCGAGGCAAGCCGATGGCCGATATAGGTCGTCGGCGGCCCCTCAAGCTTGCGCATGGTCTCGGGCTCGAACGGCAGCACCGCCAGAACATGATCGACATAGCTGCGCATGCGCGGCGCGCGTTCCGGCTTCCAGGCCCATACGCTCGGGCAGACATAGTTGATGACAGGCAGATCCGGCAGCGCGTCGCGAACGCGACGCGCGACACGATGGGTGAAATCCGGACTATCGATGATCAGCAAGGCATCGGGGCGCGCAGCAATAATGGCATTCGCCGTCTGGCGGATGCGCAGAATCAACTTTGGCAGACGCGCGAGCACTTGCGAGAAGCCCATGATCGAAAGTTCGGAATAATCGAACAGCGATTCCAGGCCTTCGCCCTCAAGACCGTCGCCGCCAACGCCGACAAGCTCGACATCACGCCCGCATTGTGCACGCAGTGCCCGCACCAGATCTGCGCCAAGAAGATCGCCCGATACCTCGCCGGCAATGACCGCCAGCTTGTAGCCTTGTCCGCTCATGCTTTTCCCCGGTGACCGCTCCGCTCGACACCAATGACAAACAGCCCCGCGCGGTTGGCAGCTTCGATCACCTCCGCGCGCTCGAGCACCAGGGCGCGACCGGCCTCGACAGCAATTCCGGCAAGCCCGGCCGCGACAGCGCCAGCGACGGTCGATGGTCCGATCGATGGCAGATCCGCACGCAAGTCCTGCCCCGGCTTACAAAGCTTGACCAGAACGCCACGCCGACGCGCCGAGACGCGTCCTTCCGTCTTGAGTGTCGCCACCCGCTCGAGCATCGCATCGGTGCCCTCGGCGCCCTCCAGGGCAACCACGCGACCACCGACAGCGATGGCGCCCTGCCCCACGTCGAGTTCGCCAAGCGCGTTGGCGGCAGCGATGCCGGCCTCAACGTCGCGTCTGTCATCGTCCGATGGGGCGATAGCGCCAATCGGCCCTGGATCCGCCAGAAGGTTCGGAACCACCTCATGCACGCCGATCACGTGGGCGCCGCTTGCTTCGATGAGTTGCATCGCCATGCGCAAGACAGCGTCATCGCCGCCAGACACCAGCGTCTTCAAAACGCTCGGTATTCTGGCAAGCGTTTTCAGCGTCGGGCGAATGTCGCGCCATTCCGGTCTACGACGGACCCAGCCCGAAAGCACAACGCGGTCGATGCGTTGTTCTTTGAATGTGCGGCTGATGCCGGAGAAATCGCCGATGGCGAGCACGGAGTGATCGAAACCGACCCAATCGCTCTCTTCCGCTTCGCGCGAGAGCGCGATCACAAATGGATCTTCTCCACGGGCACGAACGGCCTCGGCCACATGATGCGGCAGCGCTCCGCCGCCGGCGATGATCGCGAGCCGGCCGCCAGTTGCTGCGCGGCTCGCCGTGGCCGACATCACGGTCAGGCCTTGCCGCGACTTGGTGAAGACAGTGCCCTGTCGCTTTCGGCTGCGATGAAATCGAGGATTTCGACAACAGGCGCACAGTCGGCATAATCAGCGCGAATGGCGGCGGCATTGGCGCGAACTGATTCTGGGCCCTCGAAGATCTGCTTGTAGGCGCGGCGAACCACGTGGATCGTTGCACGCTCAATGCCCGCCCGGGTCATGCCCACAACGTTCAGCCCGCTCAGGACACCGGGATTGCCGTTGAGCATGCCATAGGGAATGACGTCGTAGCTTACGGCGGAGAGGCCGCCGATGAACGCCTGACGACCGATGCGCGTGAATTGGTGCACGGCACAGCCGCCGCCAAGGATAGCGCGGTCCTCGATCGTCACATGGCCGGCCAACAACACGTTGTTCGACATGATGATGTTGCTGCCGAGGCGGCAATCATGCGCCACATGCGAATAGGCGAGGAACAGATTGTTATTGCCGACGATCGTCGCACCGCCATATTCGACGGTTCCCGCATTCATCGTGACACCTTCGCGGATCGTGCAGTTGTCGCCGATCTGCAAAATGGTGTCGACAGTGCTGTGATGCACGCTTTGCGAATCTCCGCCAATGACGGCATTCGGGAAAATCTTGGTGCCCTTGCCGACCGTCGTGCGGCCGGCGACAACGACGTGGCTCATCAGTTCCATGTCGTCTCCGAGAACGACTTTCGGCCCGATGTAGCAAAACGGGCCGATTTTGACGTTCTCACCGATGACCGCGCCATCTTCGATGATCGAGGACGGGTGGATCTTCGCTGTTGATGCAATCATGTTTAAGCGTCTTCCGTGCTGACTATCATCGCGCCGATATCAGCTTCCGCGACAAGTTGCCCGTCAACTTTTGCGTCACAATGAAACTTCCAGATATTGCCGCGCTGTTTCTGCTTCACGACATGAAACTCAACACGATCACCCGGAACAACCGGCTTGCGGAAGCGCGCATTGTCGATGGTCATGAAGTAGACGAGGTTGGTACCCGAAGCAGTCTTGCGCGCGCAGATCGCGCCCGCCGTCTGCGCCATGCCCTCGATCAGCAGGACGCCCGGCATGATCGGCTTCTCCGGAAAATGGCCGGTAAAGTGCGGCTCATTTGCCGAGACGTTCTTGATGCCGATCGCCGAATTGTCGCCGTCGATCTCGATGATCCGGTCGACGAGCAGGAAGGGATAACGATGCGGAAGAAGCTTCAGGATCTCCTGAATATCAGCCGTACCCAGAACCGTTGCCGCCTCACTCATTCGTGCCATCCTTCTTTTTCTGTCTGTCACTTGCGCGCAAGGCCATTTCGGCGACATCGCGCAGGAAATCGCGCATGGGGCGCGCTGGAATACCGCCATAGCGTTCGCCCGCAGGGACGTCGCTTGCAACGCCGCTCATGGCAGCGATCTGAACGCCGTCACCCACAGTGATGTGGCCGTTGACGCCGCTACCGCCGCCGATCATCACGCCGTCACCAATCCTGGTGCTGCCGGCGATGCCGACCTGACTGACGATGCCGCAATAACGGCCGATGCGGACGTTGTGGCCGATCTGTACAAGGTTGTCGATCTTCGTGCCTTCGCCGATGACGGTGTCGTCCATGGTGCCACGATCGATCGTCGTGTTCGCGCCGATCTCGACATGATCCTGAATGATCACACGTCCGACCTGAACGATCTTGATCATTCCACCCTTGGGGCCCGGCGCGTAGCCGAACCCATCCTGGCCGATCCGGGCACCTGGGTGAATGATGACACTGTTGCCGACAAGAGCGCAGAGAACGCTTGCGCCCGCCGCGATCGTGCAGTCTCGGCCAATGCGAACGCCCGGCCCTATGACGACACCTGCGGCAATTCTCGTTCCGCTACCAATTTCGGCGCCGGCCCCAACGACTGCCATCGGCTCGATCTCCACGCCCTCTTCAAGGCGTGCCGTCGGGTCAACGAAGGCGGCCGGCGACACACCGGCAAGGCTGGTATTGCGCGCCGGGCGCATGGCAGCCTCGTGCAAGAGTGTACCTGCCAGCGCGAAGGCCGTATGCGGCCGCGCAGTCAAGAGAACGGGAATGTGAGACGGTACGAGTGGGGCGATCGTCTTGTCGCAGATAATCGCGGAAGCCTGGCAGCTTTCCAGCTCAGCACGGTACTTGCGCGAAAGCATGTAACAGACGTCACCGGGCTTTGCCCGATTGACAGGTGCTACCGAGTGGATAGCGCGATCTGCCACCGCGCCATCCGTCAGATCCGCCCCAATTTGGTTCGCCAGGTCACCCAGACGAATCCCTTGATGGGGCGGAAAAAACCAATTCTGTTCCATGGACACTCCAGAACGATCTACTTTTGGCAGTTCTGGACTGCTTCTTTATCAGAACGACGAGGAAATACCGAACTTCAGATTCTGAACCCGGTCGAAATCTTCCTTCGCGATCGGCCAAGCGTAGTCGACACGCAGCGGACCGAACGGCGACGCCCAGATCAGGCCGAGACCGACCGATGCACGCAGCGAGGAGTCGTTACCCAGTACCGTTTCACTGGGCAGCGTAGCGACCTTATTGCTGTAGAGCGTACCTGCATCGGCGAAGATTGCGCCGCGGAAGCCGCTGTCACGCGGGATGCCAGGCAGCGGAAACGTTGCTTCGGCCGACGCCGTGAAATAGGTGGTGCCACCAAGCGCATCGCCTGTTGCCTGATCACGCGGGCCGACCCCGTTGCGCTCGAAGCCACGAATATCGTTGCTGCCCAGTTGGAACTGGTCAAAGACCTGAAGATCGCTACCGGTCTCGAAGATATGACCCGCACCGCCGGCAAGCGAAGCAATAATATCCGCCTCATCGTTCACCGTGTAATACCACTTGGCCTTACCGGTGATCTTGTAGAAATCAGAGTCGCCACCGAGGCCGGCGAACTCCTGCGTAAACGTCGCCAGAATGCCATCGTGCGGCAGTTGCGCATCATCGAGCGTGTTGTAAGTGATCGATTGCGATACCGACGAACGGACCCAGTTTCCGCCTTCAACCGCTCGGACGTAAGGCGAAGACAGATCTGCAATATTACCGCTATAGTCAAACGTCGTGAAGTTATACCGCAGCGTGGTCGACAGGTTCTCTGTGATCGGCGCCGCTATGCGCAGGCTGAAACCCTGGTCTTCATAGCTGTAGTCTTCGTCGTCGAAGTCGTTTTCGTTCTTGAAGACGTCGAAGCCGGCAGCCAGACGATAGCCAAGGAAATACGGCTCGGTGAACGAAACGTTGTAGGTCCGACTCTCTTCGCCGCGACCTGCCGCGACGCGAATGTACTGACCGCGACCCAGGAAGTTCTTTTCCTCGATCGAGGCTTCGACGAGGAAGCCGCCACCGCTGCCAGCGGAGTAGCCGGCACCGATACCGAACGAACCGGTCGACTGATCCTGTACGTCAACGATAACCACGACGCGGTCTGCCGCACTGCCAGGTGCCGTCGAGATATTGACGGTCGAGAAGTAACCGAGAGCCTCAAGGCGACGCTTGGCGCGCGCAACCATTTCCTGATTGAAGGCATCGCCTTCACCCATATCGAACTCGCGGCGAATGACGTAGTCGCGAGTTCGGGTGTTGCCGCGAATTTCGATACGCTCGACGTAGGCGCGCTCGCCCTGATCGACGAGATAGTCGACGGCAATCGTATGATTGCTGAGGTCGCGGTTACCGCGCGGCGTCACGCGGGCAAACGGGTAGCCAGCCGAAGCGACGCGCCTCGAGATCTCGCTCATCGTTTCCTGAATGTCCCTGGCCTTGTAGACCGAGCCTTCGCGGCTAAGCACGACGCCCTTCAGCGATTCGGCATCCACACCTTCAACCGTCGATTCGACAGTCACTGCACCAAAGTCGTAGCGCGGACCTTCTTCAACGGTGATCGTCACGGTGTATTCGTTGGTCGCCTCATTAAGAGAAGACTCGGACGAAACGACCTGGAAGTCGGCATAACCGCGGTTGTAGTAGAACTGACGCAGCAACTCTTCGTCAGCGCGCAGCTTGTCCGGGTTGTAGACGTCCTTGCGGGTCAGGAACGAGAAGATACCTGATTCCTTCGTCGCAATGATGGATTGCAGACGACCATCGCTATAGGCTTCGTTGCCGACAAAATTGATCTGCGCAATCTTGGTGCGCTCGCCTTCGTTGATGACGAAAGCAAGATTGACGCGACCTTCAGCGATCGGGACGACCTGGGTCGTCACAGTGACATCACTGCGACCGATCGCAGCATAGGCGTCCTTGATCGACTGGATATCCGTTTCGACCGTCGCCTGGCTGTAGGGTCCGAGCGGCTGCGTGCGGACGGCGAGCTGAAGCTTGTCGTCCTTGATCTTGCGGTTGCCGTTGAAGACGACCTGGTTGACCAGTTGGTTCTCGCTGACGGTGACGACAAGCGTGCCGCCAGCGACATTGATGCTGACATCGGAGAAATAGCCTGTCGCGTAAAGGCGCTTCACGGAAGCATCGATATCGGCGTTGCTGAAGCTCTTGCCAGGGACAATCGTGATGTTCGCACGAACCGTTTCAGCGCTGACGCGCGTGGCTCCGCGGACTTCAACACGACTAATGGTCGCGGCCTCTGCGACGGAAGCGCCTGCGAGCAATCCAACACCAGCGCCAGAAACCACCATACTCGTGGACAGCGCAAACGCCGACACCGCGTTCAAAAACCTTGAACCAGCTTTCATGTTCAAATCTTACCTTTTCCCAACGTCGCGCGGCAATTTCGTGCCGACTCCGGTCACGGTTGCCGTTTTACCCGCTTTTCCCATACAAGCAAGTCAGCTCGTTAATTTCTGTTTACTTCAATTCGAACCGTGGCTTAACGGCCACTACAGATTCGAGTTATCGTAAACAAATCCTTGCTGGACAAGCCATTGAAATCCAATCGTTCACAGTATCGGTCGTCGTCCGCCTCAGATGCTCGCCGGCCGAACGCTAGCCGAAGAACATCGAAATGTCGTTCCAGGTCGCAAAAACCATGAGCATCAGCACCATGGCAAAGCCGATCCGATAAGCGACGTCCTGCGCAGCAGCTCCAACCGGCTTTCCGCGCAAGGCCTCAACCGCATAGAACATCAGGTGGCCGCCATCAAGCACCGGAACCGGCATGAGGTTAAGCAATCCTATGGAAACTGACAGGACGGCTGCAAGCTGCAGCACGGCAGCCACACCCAGTGTCGCCATTTGGCCCGAGGCCTGAGCGACACGGATCGGACCACCAAGCTGATCCGCCTTCATACGTCCCGTAACGAGGTTCGCCAGATAGTCGAACGTGCCGGTGACAATGTGCCAGCTCTGAAGCGCCCCCTGCCCTATGGCTTCGATCGGACCGTAAGTCACCAGTCGGAAATTGCCCGCATCCTGATCGGTGACGATACCGATGATTCCGACCTCCATCTTGTTGCCGAACTGGTCCGATATCTCGGTTCGCTCAGGCACCATCGGAAGATCCAGGAATGAACCGTCCCGCTGGATCCGGATCTTGATTTCCAGTTCAGGTCGCACGCTGACATAGCGGCGAACGTCGTCGAAGGTCGCGACCGGCGTTCCGTCGATGGCGATCAACCTATCGCGCGGAAGAATGCCTGCCTTGGCGGCAGCACTGTTCTCTTTCACCTGGGCAACGACCGGGTCCGCAACCGAACGCCCATAAACGGCGAAGAGAACGGCAAAAATGGCGATGGCAAGGATGAAGTTGGCGATCGGACCGGCCGCAACGGTCGCGGCACGCTTCCACAGCTTGGCGCCCAGGAAGGTTCGTGACCGTTCCTCAGGCGAGATCGCCTCCAGCCGCTTGTAATCGGGCGTACTGGCCGCATCCTCGTCGCCATAGAACTTGACGTAGCCGCCCAGCGGTATTGCACAGAACTTCCACCTCGTGCCGTGTTTATCGGTCCACCCGAGCAGTTCCGGCCCGAAGCCGACCGAAAAAGCCAGGATACGAATGCCCGACCACCGGCCGACGAGGTAGTGTCCCATTTCATGCACGAAGACCAAAAGGGTCAGCACCAACAGGAAGGGTACGATGTAGCCGGTCACGAATTGCAGGCCAACAAGCAGATATGTCATGAACTTTCCTTAAGCCTGCCACCAGCATCACAGGCCGAGCAAGACCGAACCAAAGGCGATCTGACGCCCATCGCTGAGGACATACTGTATCAGCACCAGGACCAGCGTAGCGATGCAGGCAAAGACCAATCCGTCGACCCGATCCATGACCCCGCCATGCCCAGGAATGAGATGGCTCGAATCCTTGACGCCGAATCGGCGCTTTATGAAGGATTCGAAGAGGTCTCCGATCTGGCTCGCGACGGAGAGAACCAGCGCCACAGCCGGGACACGCAGATCTTGCAGCGGAAAATATGCCATAAAAACGGCAATGCCGGCCACAACGCCGGAAATCGTCCCGCCAATGGCGCCCGACCAGGTCTTGCCGGGCGAAATGCGCGGCGCGAGCTTGGGGCCTCCGATCGCCCGACCGACGAAATAGGCAAGAATATCGGTTCCCCAAACGACGGCGAAGACGAACAAGGTCGCGATCAGGCCGGGTTGGTCAACCCCGCGCAGGGCCGCCAGCGAGATGCCGGTCAATCCTGCGTAGACGATGCCGCCGGGCAACCACCAGCTGCCTTTCTTGAGCGATACCCAAAGCACTGCGATAACGACAGCAATGAGCAAGGCCGGCAGACTGTAGCCGATATATCCGAGAAGAATGAGAGCGGCGATTATCGCCAGCGACAGCCAACCGAAGGCATTGCCTTGAAAATCGCGCTCCGGCAGCCCGGTAATCGTCGACCACTCGTAGTAAACGAGCAGTGCGATCAGGACCGAAAGAAGCTGGAAGGCCAAGCCGCCGAACCAGGTCGCACCGAGTGCGACCGCCGCGAGCACCACTCCCGAGGCGATGCGAAGCTTGAGTTCTGTTTGCATTTACGAACCAACCGCTAACGTCGGCTGCGCCAGACCGCCGAAGCGACGCTCGCGGCAGGCGAATTTCTCGAGCGCAGACAGAAACGTCTCACGCGTGAAGTCTGGCCAAAGCTCCGGAACGAACAGCAGTTCGGAATAGGCTCCCTGCCAAAGAAGAAAGTTTGAAAGCCGTTCTTCGCCGCTGGTGCGAATAATGAGATCCGGATCGGGAATGCCGGCCGTATCGAGCGAAGCGGCGATGCGCTCAGGCGTTATGTCCTCTGGCCGCAGACGGCCTTCGGCAACTTCAGTTGCCAGGCGGCGCATGGCGCGCGTCATCTCGTCACGCGCACCATAGTTGAAGGCGATCACCAGCGTAATGCCGGTATTCCCGCTCGTCGTCTCCTCAGCCTCGATCAGCAGGGGCAGGATGTCGCCGCGCAGGTTCGATCGCTCCCCGATGACGCGGATGCGAACGTTCTCGCGGTGCAGGTCGGCAAGGTCGCGACGAATGAAGGCCTTGAGCAAGCCCATCAGATCCGTCACTTCGGCCTGCGGCCTGTTCCAGTTTTCGGACGAGAAGGCAAACAGCGTGAGGTAACGGATCCCCGCTTCAGCCGCCGTCTTCACCGCGTCACGAACCGCTTCAACACCCTTGCGGTGTCCCATCGTGCGCGGCAGACCGCGCGCATTCGCCCAGCGCCCGTTGCCATCCATGATGATGGCAACGTGTTCCGGAACGGTGATCGGGATGAGATTTTGCATAAGGCGTCCGCGAAAGGAGACTCAGATCAAGAGCAGATCAGACCTGCATAATTTCCTTTTCCTTATCGACGAGCAAGCGGTCGATATCGGAAATCGTTTCATCGGTCATCTTTTGCACCCGCTCAGACTGAGCACGGCTAATATCCTGTCCGATGTCGCCATCCTTTTCGGCTTTTTTCAGGTCGTCCATACCATCGCGCCGAACATGGCGGACCGCGACCTTGGCCTTCTCGGCATAGTCGTGCGCCACCTTGACCAGCGACTTGCGGCGCTCCTCGTTGAGTTCAGGCAGCGGGATGCGCAGGTTCTGGCCGTCGATGATCGGGTTCAGGCCGAGGTTCGATTCGCGGATGCCACGGTCGACAGCGCCGACCATCTGCTTGTCCCATACCGAAACGGACAGCATGCGCGGTTCCGGCACGGTGATGTTTGCCACCTGATTGAGCGGAACACGCGAGCCGTAGGCTTCAACGGTTACCGGATCGAGAACATTCGCCGACGCGCGGCCGGTGCGCAGCGACGCGATATCGCTCTTGAATGCGGAGATAGCGCCGTCCATGCGACGCTTCAGTTCCTTCAGGTCTACACCTTCACTCATGGCTGGAAACTCCCGTTCTGTCTTTCATCGGCCGATAGCCGTCTTGCAGCTCTTAATTGTCGGTAACGATGGTGGCGCGGCCGCCACCCGTCAATATTTCAGCGAAGCCACCCTTCTCGTGGATCGAGAAGACGACGATCGGAATGGCGTTCTCGCGTGCGAGCGCCACCGCTGCCACGTCCATGACCGCGAGGCCCTTTTCCAGGACTGCGCTGTGGGTCAGGCGGTCGAAGCGTGTGGCCGTCGGATCCTTCTTCGGATCAGCGGAATAAATGCCGTCGACCTGCGTGCCCTTGAAGATCGCCTGTGCGCCCATTTCGGCGGCGCGCAAGGCAGCGGCAGAATCGGTCGTGAAGAACGGATTGCCCGTGCCGCCTGCAAAGATCACAACGCGTCCGAGCGACAGATGATAAAGCGTTGCGCGCTGCGAGAAGCTCTCGCAGATTTCCGGCATTGCGATTGCCGAGAGCACCACCGTGTCGATGTCGAGCTTGCGCAGAGACGTCGCCAGCGCCAGCGCGTTGATGACGGTCGCCAGCATGCCCATATGGTCGCCAGTTACCCGGTCGCCGCCCTTGGAGGCAACGGCCACGCCGCGGAAGATGTTGCCGCCGCCAACGACGACGCCCACTTCGACGCCCATGGCGCGTGCTTCGGCAATGTCGGCGGCAATGCGGTCGGCAACCGCCACATCGATACCGAAGCCCTGGCTTCCCATCAGGGCTTCACCGGAGGCTTTGAGTAGAACACGCTTGTAGATTGGCTCGGCCGACATCATCGCTCCTGAACAGATCGGTACGCGGGCGCACAAAACGGCGCGCTGCGTATAAGGACATATTGCGCTACCCGGTTTCAACCGCTGCGGAGCTTTTTCCGGCGGGTCCGGCGCATTGACGAAGCCGGATACACGAAGGGCACCGCGTTGTCACGCGATGCCCCAAGGTTTTCCAAACAAGGGTGAAGAAATCAGCCCTTGGCGACAGCCGCAACTTCGGCTGCGAAGTCCGATTCTTCCTTCTCGACGCCTTCGCCGAGCAGAAGGCGCGCCATGCCGGTCACTTCGATCGGTGCGCCAGCGAGCTTTTCAGCGTCCTTGACGGCCTGACCGACGGTGATTTCCGGGTTCATGACGAAGGCCTGCGACAGCAGGGCGACTTCTTCGAAGAACTTGCGCATACGGCCTTCGACCATCTTTTCGATGATGTTGTCCGGCTTGCCCGAAGCGCGCGACTGTTCGATGAACACGTTGCGCTCGCGCTCGGCGACAGCGGCGTCGACTTCGTCGGCGCGGATTGCCAGCGGGTTGGTGGCAGCAATGTGCATGGCGACCTGACGACCGACCGAGAACAGAACTTCCTTGTCGCCAACCGACTTCAGCGCAACGAGAACGCCGAGCTTGCCGATGCCGTCGCCGGCAGCGTTGTGGATGTAGGTGGCAACGACGCCATCTTCGACCTTGAGCAAGGCTGCGCGGCGAAGCGTCATGTTCTCGCCGATCGTGGCAATCGCGTCCTTGATCGTCTCGTCGACCGACTTGCCGGTTGCCGGGTAGTTGGCATTGGCAATGGCTTCGACAGAACCGTCGGTGCCGAGCGCGACGTTGGCAACGCCACGAACGAGTTCCTGGAAGGCTTCGTTGCGGGCAACGAAGTCGGTCTCCGAGTTGACTTCGACGACAACGGCCTTGACGCCGCCGCTGACAATACCGATGAGGCCTTCAGCAGCCGTGCGGCCCGACTTCTTGTCGGCCTTGGCGATGCCCTTGGCACGCAGCCAGTCGATCGCAGCTTCCATGTCGCCGTTGGTTTCGGCGAGCGCCTTCTTGCAATCCATCATGCCTGCGCCGGTCTTTTCGCGCAGTTCCTTCACCATTGCTGCAGTTACACTCATCTTTTTGCCTCTTTGTCTGTTTGGCTGGCGCGCTGCCCGCAAGTGGCGCGGCACCAGGAGGTGTGGCAGGGGAATGGCTTGCGTATGTGACACCGTGATGAACGCGCCCACCGCGATGATATCCGGGGCGCGGATCGCCGGCCCAAGCCGCTTCATCCCTCGCTGAAAAGAACAAGGCCGTTCAGACTTTTCATCACAAACGGCCTCGCCCCGACATTAGATTGGTGCGGCGGTTCATGCCCGCCGCGCCTTCCGATCAGGCTTCGGAGGCTTCGTCGAGCGCCGGCTCGATCATAGCTTCAGCCGATGCGCCGAGATCGCGGCCCGATGCGCCCTGCTGACGGGCAATGCCGTCGATGGCTGCACGAGCGATGAGATCGCAGTAAAGAGCGATCGCACGCGAGGCGTCGTCATTGCCCGGGATCGGGTAGTCGATCTGGTCCGGATCGCAGTTGGAGTCGATAACGGCAACAACCGGGATGCCAAGACGCTTGGCTTCGTCGATTGCAATCGATTCCTTGTTGGTGTCGATGATGAACATCAGGTCCGGCGTGCCGCCCATGTCGCGGATACCGCCGAGAGCGCGGTTGAGCTTTTCGCGTTCGCGCTCGAGGTTCAGGCGCTCCTTCTTCGTGAAGCCCGAAGCTTCCGAAGCGAGGATTTCGTCGAGCTTGCGCAGGCGCTGGATCGAGTTCGAAATCGTCTTCCAGTTGGTCATCATGCCGCCGAGCCAGCGAGCATTGACGTAGTACTGGGCCGAACGCTTGGCGGCGTCAGCAATGATTTCCGAAGCCTGGCGCTTGGTGCCGACGAACAGAACGCGGCCGCCGTTGGCGACGGTGTCGCTTACGATCTGCAGGGCGCGCGACAGCATCGGAACCGTCTGTGCGAGGTCGATGATGTGAACGTTGTTACGATCGCCGAAGATGTAGGGCTTCATCTTCGGGTTCCAGCGATGCGTCTGGTGGCCGAAGTGAACACCAGCTTCAAGCAGCTGGCGCATGCTAAAATCAGGCAATGCCATGCCTTTTCTCCTTTTCCGGTTGAACCTCCGCGAGACGTCGAGCTCATCTTTCGAAAAGCCCACCGGCGGAACGATCCGGATTTCTCCCGGAACATCCCATGCCTCACGTGTGGAATGGGCAGCCCCTTAGCGGCTACTGCCCGACAAATCAAGACTTGAAGTCTGTTTTTGTCATATCGACTACTTGCATTCCTCCGATTTGAAGACTTCGAGGTCGGCAAGCTTGCCGCTCAGCACGAAGTCGCCGTAATCCATCGTCAGGTCGCGGGTGATGCCGTTTTCGTAGAGTTTGAACGACATGCGGTAGATCGGCAGCGCGTCGCTGCTGTTGTCGTCGTTGAAATAGGAAATGGTGACCGGCCAATAATTCTCGGCGCCGAGCTTGCCGGCCTTGCCTGCATCCGGCTCATCGGGCGCCGGTTTACGCGACTTGCCGACGAAGGTCGAGGTGATCAGCGTCTTGTCGCCCGAATCGGAACCATCGAAGATCCGTGCCTCGAAAAAGCTCTCGCCCTTCTTGGCACGATCGATGACTTCGACCATGTGCTGGGTCGGAAACCGGCTTGCAGCCAGCTCGACCTCGCGCTTGTCCGGCGCGGTCAGCTCGACCTTGACGCCGGTCTTGTCGTCATGGGCCGTGCCGCGCACCTCCTTGTCGAGCTTTTCGTCGGTGAAGGAGCGGGTCAGAAAGCGGAAGTTGCCCGACTTCAGATCCTCATAGGTGGTCGTCTGCTGGTCGGTCATGCGCGTTTCTTCGCCGGTATTCACCTGCGTCACGAAACGGAAGCTGACCGTATACCCCTCGCAGGCCGATCCGTTGAACTCGTAGACCATGCGGCCGTACATGCCGGAGATACCCGAGCGGTCGGAAGCGTCTTTGAGTTCGAGATCGTAGACCGCCCGATGTGGCACGAGGACACTGGCGCTTGCCGTACCGACGCCCGAAACCGTCATCACCGCGAAGCAGGCGCTGCCTAAACTGGCGAGACCGAAGCCTTTACGAAACATCCGTTTCCTCCTGTTGGACTCGCCGGCAATGCTATAAACAAGCTTTCGGCAGAAGCGAGGCGTCACCACATTTAAATGCCGCATCCCGCTGCGATCCGGTCTGAATGCCGGATTTTAACACAAAAGACAACAACGGAGCTTTCCATGTCCGCAGAGATCGAAACGCGCCTCAAGGACCTCGGCGTCACCCTTCCCCAGGCTGCAGCCCCGGCGGCGAACTATGTGCCCTACGTCATCAGCGGCTCGATGCTCTACATCTCCGGACAGCTGCCAATGGAAGGCGGAAAGATCGCCGTTACCGGCCATGTGGGCAAGGACGTTGACGTCGCGGGCGCCCAGCGCGCCGCCGAACTCTGCGCGATCAACATTCTGGCACAAGCCAAATCCGCACTTGGCGGCGACCTCGGCCGCATCCGCCGGCTGGTCAAGATCAACGGCTTCGTTGCCTCGACACCAGAGTTCATCGAACAGCATCTCGTCCTCAACGGCGCATCCAACCTGCTTGCAAACGTCCTTGGCGACGCCGGCAAGCACGCGCGCGCTGCCGTCGGCATGGCCGCCCTGCCCTTCAATGCCGCCGTCGAGATCGACGCGGTCATCGAGATCGCGTGATCGGGTGCCGGGCATGACAGATATTTCCTGGCTGAAAGCTCAACCGATCGCCCATCGCGGCTATCACGACATGAACAAGCAAGTCTGGGAAAACACGCTTTCGGCGTTTTCCCGCGCTGTTGATGCCGGCTTTGCGATCGAATGCGACCTGCAATACACCGCCGACAGCGTGCCGGTCGTCTTCCACGACGACGACACCGAGCGGCTGTGCGGCATCAAGGGTGACGTGCGATCGAGGACGGCCGGCGAGCTCGGCCTGATGTCCATCGGCGGAACGAAGGACAGGGTGCCAACGCTGTCGCAAATGCTTCGGCTCGTCAAAGGGCGCGTGCCGCTCATCATCGAGCTCAAGGGACGCAAGGACGACGACGAGGGGTTTGCCGCCGCCGTCCTGGAAACGCTCGAAGGCTACAAAGGCCATGTCGCCCTCATGAGCTTCGACCATTGGTTGCTCAAGGATCTGAAAGCGCTCGATGCACCCTATCCGCTCGGGTTGACCGCCGAGGGGGCAAGGCCGGAGACCTTCTTCGTGCATGAAGAGGCCATGCAACTCGGCCTCGACTTCATCTCCTACCACTACGGCCATCTGCCGAACTCGTTCATCACCAAGGAACGTACGCTAGGCCGAACGATCATCACCTGGACCGTTCGCGACAGGCAGGCTGAAGAATATACCTACGCCAACGCCGATCAGATGACCTTCGAGGGTTTCGACCCGCGGGAGGCATTGATTTCCTGAGCTCATGTCCGACGCCGTCACCATCCGCATAGAGCAATCCTTCTCCGAGATACCGGCGGCGCGCTGGAACATGCTTTCCGGCGCGGCGAAGGGACGAGACGGGGCGGTCTACAACCCGTTCGTCTCGCACGCCTATCTCTCGGCGCTGGAGGAATCGGGCTCGGCCACGGCCAAAAGCGGCTGGCTCGGCCAACACCTGCTGATGGAGGGCGCTGACGGAGAGCTTCTTGGGGCGCTCGTCTGCTATCTGAAAAACCATAGCCAGGGCGAATATGTCTTCGACCACGGCTGGGCGGATGCGTTCGAGCGCGCCGGCGGTCGTTATTACCCCAAACTTCAAGGCTCCATTCCCTTCACGCCCGCAACCGGACCGAGGCTCCTGACGGTTTCGGGCCAAGACGGCTCGCCCGTACAGGACGGGCTTGCGGCAGGTCTGAAGGAGCTTGCACGGCGGCATGACGCCTCATCGGCGCATGTGACCTTCGTCCCGGATGCCGAGATGCCGGTATTCGAACGGGCAGGTTTCCTGCATCGAACCGACCAGCAGTTCCATTTCCTGAACGAAGGCTATGGCACGCACGGCGAATTCCTGGAAACGCTGGCATCCAGAAAGCGCAAGGCCCTGAAGAAGGAGCGTCGCGCCGCACTCGAAAACGGCATCACGATCGACTGGTTGACCGGCAGCGATCTGACGGAAGCAATCTGGGACCAGTTCTTCACGTTCTACATGGACACCGGCGACCGCAAATGGGGGCGCCCCTATCTCACCCGCGCCTTCTATTCGCTGATCGGCGAGCGCATGGCGGACGACATTGTGCTGGTGATGGCACGGCGCAACGGCCGCTATATCGCAGGCGCGATCAACTTCATCGGCGGCGACGCGCTCTATGGCCGCCACTGGGGCTGCATCGAGGAGCACCCCTTCCTGCATTTCGAAGTCTGCTATCACCAGGCCATCGATTTCGCCATCGCAAAGTGCCTCAAACGCGTGGAAGCCGGCGCGCAGGGCGAGCACAAGCTCGCCCGCGGCTACATGCCGGTCACGACGCATTCAGCGCACTACATCAGCCATCCCGGCCTCGCCCGGGCGGTCTCGGACTATCTCGTTCGCGAACGAAGGGATGTGGAAGAGACGGCTGAGTTTCTTGCCGAACACGGCCCTTTCCGCAAAGGTGAGCGCCAGGACGATTGAACCGCTCTCGGCGCTGGCCGGATCCAATCTACG
Organism: Ensifer sp. Root31; assembly: GCF_001424825.1. Taxonomy (NCBI): domain Bacteria; kingdom Pseudomonadati; phylum Pseudomonadota; class Alphaproteobacteria; order Hyphomicrobiales; family Rhizobiaceae; genus Ensifer; species Ensifer sp. Root31. The sequence goes on from NZ_LMCO01000003.1 coordinate 134,298, forward strand.
AGGAAATACAATGAGCGTTTACGACACCAACAACATCTTCGCGAAGATCCTGCGGGGCGAGATCCCGTCGCACCGGGTCTACGAGGACGATGCGACGATCGCCTTCATGGATGTGATGCCGCAGGCTGAAGGCCACATACTGGTCGTCCCCAAAGCCGCTTCCCGCAATCTGCTGGATGCCGACGCTACGAGCCTGCCGGCACTGATCACCGCCGTTCAGAAAATCGCCGTCGCAGCCAAGGAAGCCTTCGACGCCGACGGCGTGACGATCATGCAGTTCAACGAGGCTCCTGCCGGCCAGTCCGTCTTCCACCTGCACTTCCACGTTATCCCGCGGCGCGACGGAATTCCGCTGAAGCCGCATTCCGGCACGATGGAAGATGGCGCGGTATTGGCCGCCAACGCCGAGAAAGTGCGCCAGGCACTTTAAATGCGAATCTGACGGTCGCACCAGCGGCCGTCACCGGCTGCGTATTGAGCCCCTAAAGTATGTCCCGCAAAAGTGTTCAGCGGTTTTGCGATAACGACATACGCAAAAACAAAAGCTTAAAGCGCATCAAGTGAATCTGAAAGATCGCGACGCACTTTAGAAGCCCAGCCACCATAGGCCTGCAGCCAACGTTGCGATCGTTGTTGCTATGCCGATTGCCGGTTTGCGGCCAAGCAGGAAGAATGCCGTTGCCCCTATCGCGACGGCTCCCAGACGCAGCCATAACGGCGATTGCTCAAGAACGCCTGTCGGATAGAGTATGAGCTTGGCAATGACGGCTGCGACGAGCGCAGTCGCCACCGCCCTCACCCAGTTCAATGCCTCGGAATCGTCGCGCAGCCGGTTTCCGGCGATAACACCCAGCCAGCGCCAGATGTCGGTCGCGAGCCAGCCGGCGATCGCGATGAAGGCGTAGGCCCACCAACCGTCCTGCCAGGTCATGCGCCGATCTCCCGGCGACGGCGCCAGAGCCCTTCCACCGCCCAGGCCAGCGTGCCGCCGCCAACGCCTGCGAGCAGGATGTCAAATTCAGGGGCGAGCCAATAGAACAGCGGACTGGCGATAAGACCGAAGAGCAGCGCGATGTAGGCCACCGGATGACGTGCCGAATGCCAGATCGAAGCCAGGAAGTAGATCGGCGTCAGGAAGAACAGGCAGCCGGCGACAATCGGCGGAAAATCGGCGACAAAGTGATAGACGATGGCGACCAACACCATGTTGGCGACGACGAGCGTGATGCCAAAGCCGGCGAAGAAGGCAACGCGCTTCTCGCGTGGCACCGCCTGCACCTTTTCCATGGCAAAGACCCAGGCGGTGATCGCGACAAAGTGCGACAAGAACAGCAGTAGCCATGTCGGCGTTTTCGCTGTGCGCAGCTCCGGAATGAGTGCTGCAACCATCGGCATCAACCGGACAGACGAAAGCGACACAGCGAGGAAAGCAGCCGCGAGACTGGCACCGCTCATCATCGAACTGACGAGAATGACCTTGGCCGGCAGTGCCCACACCATGCCGGTCATGAAAACGACCTGCTCCGGCGGAATTCCAGCCTGAGCCGTCAGGGAACAGAAGCCGACGAAGGACAGCATCAGGATAAAGGCCGGAAGGCTGAACAGGCCACGCATCCCAGTCAGAAACCAGACGACCGACGACTGGTCGTTTTCATCACTCTTCATCAGTCATTCCGGGATTGTTTTCATTCAGAGAAACGCTGCCGGATGAGACCATCCGGCAGCGCCAAACATCATGCCCGATCGGGCTACTTCTTGCGTGGCACCTTCGGCACCGTCTTGCCCTTTCGTGGGCTCGCCTCGCCGGCAGCCTTACCGTCGTCGTCCGAAGACGACTTGGTTGCTACCTTCTTCGGCTTGGCCTTCGGTGCCGGTTCAGCGCCGACGGCTTCCTTTTCCTCGGCCTTCTTCGGTTTGGCGCTCTTCATCGCGGGGCGGGTCACTTCCGCCTTCGGCCTGATTGGCGCCGTTTCCGGAACGGCATCAAGCAGCAACCCCTTGGTTCCGTCGGCCTTCGTGCCGATCGTCACGCGCAGTACGCCGCCCTTCTTCAACTTGCCGAACAGAATCTCGTCGGCGAGCGGTTTCTTGATGTGCTCCTGGATGACGCGGGCGAGCGGCCGCGCACCCATCTTCTCGTCGTAGCCCTTCTCGGCAAGCCACGCGATGGCATCGGGCGCCAGATCGAACGTGACGTTGCGTTCGGCCAACTGGGTTTCCAGCTGCATGACGAACTTCTGCACGACCTGATGGATAACCGGCGTCGGCAGCGATGCGAACGGGATGACCGCATCGAGACGGTTGCGGAACTCGGGCGTGAACAGGCGGTTCAACGCTTCTTCGTCCTCGCCGGTGCGCTTGGACGACCCGAAGCCGATAGCGGCCCGTGCCATTTCCGAAGCGCCCGCATTGGTCGTCATGATCAGGATGACGTTACGGAAGTCGATCTTCTTGCCGTTGTGATCCGTGAGCGAGCCATGGTCCATGACCTGCAGCAGGATGTTGAACAGGTCTGGATGCGCCTTCTCGATTTCGTCAAGCAGCAGCACGCAATGCGGATGCTGGTCGACGCCATCGGTCAGAAGGCCGCCCTGGTCGAAGCCGACATAGCCGGGAGGTGCACCGAGCAGACGCGACACGGTGTGCCGCTCCATGTATTCCGACATATCGAAACGTAGGAGCTCGACGCCGAGCGACGTCGCAAGCTGCTTGGCGACTTCGGTCTTGCCGACGCCGGTCGGACCGGAGAAGACGTAGCAGCCGATCGGCTTGTTCGGTTCACGCAGGCCCGCGCGGGCGAGCTTGATCGACGAGGCAAGCGCCTCGATCGCCAGATCCTGGCCGTAGACGACGGAACGCAGTTCCTTCTCGAGGTTGGCCAGCACCGCCTCGTCGTCCTTGGAGACGGTCTTCGGCGGAATGCGGGCCATTGTCGCGACGGTGGCTTCGATCTCCCGCTCGGTGATCAGCTTGCGGCGCTTGCTGACCGGCAGCAACATCTGGGCTGCACCGGATTCGTCGATCACGTCGATCGCCTTGTCCGGCAGCTTGCGGTCGTTGATGTAGCGGGCCGAAAGCTCGACCGCCGCCTTGATCGCCTCGTTCGAGTATTTCAGATGATGATAATCCTCGAAGTAGGGCTTCAGGCCTTTCATGATCTCGATGGTATCGGCGATCGTCGGCTCGTTGACGTCGATCTTCTGGAAGCGGCGCACCAGCGCGCGGTCCTTTTCGAAGAACTGCCGGTATTCCTTGTAGGTGGTCGACCCGATGCAGCGGATCGCGCCCGACGAAAGCGCAGGCTTCAACAGGTTCGACGCATCCATAGCGCCGCCTGAGGTGGCGCCGGCACCGATGACCGTATGGATTTCATCGATGAACAGCACCGCACCCGGGTAGTCCTCGAGTTCCTTGACGACCTGCTTCAGGCGCTCTTCGAAATCGCCGCGATAGCGCGTTCCGGCCAGCAGCGTGCCCATGTCGAGCGAAAAGATCGTCGCGTCCTGGAGCGCCTCCGGCACCTTCTTTTCGATGATGCGCTTGGCAAGGCCCTCGGCGATCGCCGTCTTGCCGACGCCGGGGTCGCCGACATAGAGCGGGTTGTTCTTCGAACGGCGGCAGAGAACCTGGATCGTGCGGTTGACCTCGGCGTGGCGGCCGATCAGAGGATCGATCTTGCCGGACTTCGCCTTTTCGTTGAGATTGACGCAATAGGCCGTCAGGGCATCCTGCTGCTTTTTGGCGCTTGCCTCTTCGTTTTCGCGTGCAGGCTTCTGCTCGGATTCGTGTTCCTCAGCTCCGCGCACCGGACGTGCCTCGGAGCTTCCCGGCCGTTTGCCGATACCGTGCGAGATGAAGTTGACCGCGTCGTAGCGCGTCATCTCCTGCTCCTGCAGGAAATAGGCGGCATGGCTCTCGCGCTCGGCGAAGATGGCAACGAGAACGTTCGCCCCCGTCACTTCCTCGCGTCCGGACGATTGGACATGAATGACGGCGCGCTGGATGACGCGCTGGAAACCGGCGGTCGGCTTCGAATCCTCGTCATAGCCGGTGATCAGGTTCGACAATTCGTTGTCGACATAATCTGTCACGGTCTTGCGCAGCGTCTCGAGATTGACGTTGCACGCGCCCATCACGGCCGCTGCGTCGGCATCGTCGATCAATGCCAGAAGCAGATGCTCAAGCGTCGCATATTCGTGGTGGCGCTCGTTGGCAAAAGTCAGTGCCTGGTGCAGCGCCTTTTCGAGGCTGGGCGAAAATGTTGGCACGTTAGTTCCTCATTTCTTTTCCATGACGCATTGCAACGGATGCTGATGCTGGCGGGCGAAATCCATCACCTGCGTCACCTTCGTTTCGGCGACTTCGTACGTAAAGACGCCGCACTCCCCCACACCGTGATTGTGGACGTGGAGCATAATGCGAGTCGCCTCTTCCGGGTTCTTCTGAAAAAAACGTTCCAGAATGTGGATGACAAACTCCATTGGCGTGTAATCGTCATTCAAAAGCAGAACGCGATACAAACTCGGCTTCTTGGTCTTCGGCTTGGTGCGCGTGATGACGGAGGTGCTGCGATTGCTTCCGCCTCCTTCGTCGTCGCTTCCTTGCTGCATCCGGACCGGCATGGCGATCATTCGTGTCTTTTCCTTAGTACAAGCCGCGGATCCATCTGATGTGGCCGCAGCGTGCTTGCCCTTTATCTAATGGTTCGTTTCTAGATTTTAAGACCGAACCAACGCACTGCAATCATAATCGCACGGAGAGGCAGAAGATTGATCAACTTTCTTCGATCCACCGCGAAGTGCGCGAAACAGCAAAAAGGCCGGTCGCTGTATCGGCGACCGGCCTTCCAAATGACGGCAATGATCCGTTGCGTTACGCGGCAGCAGCAGCCTTGACCGCTGCGGTTGCCTTGGCAACCGGCGCTTCGTACGGCTTGTAGGCGTCCTTGGCGAGGTCGGCATACATCTCGCCGATCTTGGTTGCCTCGGCAAAGAAGCCTTCATAGCTCGACTTCAGGAAATTGGTCTGCAGTTCGAAGGCCGTCTCGACGCTCTTGACGCTGGAGAGCTTCTCCACATGGGCAACGCTGTCTTCGAAGGACTTCTTGGAAAAATCGGCAGCCTCGGTCGCAATGGCCTGAAGGCCCTTGGTCCAGGCGGAATAGCTTTTCACAGCCACGTCAATGGCTTCTTTGCTTTTCTTGTTTGCATCATCGAAGTTGAACATCGGGTGTCTCCTTAGTGACGGCCTGATCTGAAGGCTTTAGTTTATGTGCACCGCACAAAAAGTCAAGTCCAGCGTGCAGTGCAACAAAACACAATACTTGCAACAGCTTGATGAAAAAACGCAGCCGACGTTCAAAATTCTTCGACTTTACGCCCTGAAAAAACATGAAAGCATTGAAAAACCCGGCGCGATCGCTCGCCACCGGGTCATTTCCTGAAACCATCGATCAGCGACTTAGAGGTCGATGTCAAGGATCGCCATGGAGAAGTTGTAGGACAGTTCGCCATCTTCTTCGTCGCGGAAGACGACGCCGAGGAATTCGTCACCGAGATAGACTTCAGCCGACTCGTCCTTCTTCGGGCGAGCCTTGACGACCATCGACTGGTTGAACGTGCGCTTGAGGTAGGCTTCAAGCTTGCGGATTTCTTCGGGCTTCAAATGTCTTCTCCGTAGCCGTTTTTGATGTGCGGCGCTTCTCGCACGCTGCATTGGCGGGTGTAAACCCCTCGAAAGCAGCTACGCACCGGTTCCCGATGGTTCAAATTTCGAAGCTGCTCAGGATCTGGTCCATCTGGCGCGACGGTTCGGAACACCCGGCTTCGCCGACGACCTTGGCGGGAACGCCCGCAACCGTCGTTTTCGGCGGCACCGGTTTGAGGACGACCGAGCCGGCAGCAATGCGCGAGCAGTGGCCGATGTGGATATTGCCGAGGATCTTGGCGCCTGCACCGATCAGCACGCCGTCGGCGATCTTCGGATGACGGTCGCTGCCTTCCTTGCCGGTGCCGCCAAGCGTGACCCCATGCAGGATTGAAACGTTGTCGCCGATGACAGCGGTTTCGCCGACCACCAGCCCGGTGGCGTGATCGAGGAAGATACCGCGGCCGATCCGGGCAGCCGGATTGATGTCGGTCTGGTAGACGCTGGATGCCCTGCTCTGCAGATAGAACGCGAAATCCCGGCGCCCGCGCTTCAGGAGCCAATGGGCGAGACGGTGCGTCTGGATCGCGTGAAAGCCTTTGAAGTAAAGCACGGGCTCAAGGAAGCGGGTGCAGGCCGGGTCTCGATCGTAGACGGCCTGGATGTCGACGCGCAGGATCGCGCCCCATTCCGGCCAATCCTCCAGCATTTCGGCAAATGTCTGCCGCAGCAGGTTCGCCTGCAGATCGGGATGATCGAGGCGCTCGCAGATACGGTAGATGACGCTTTCTTCCAGCGAATGCTGGTTGACGACCGTCGAATAGAGGAACGCTGCCAGCATCGGATCCTGCTCGGCGGCAAGACGGGCCTCCTCGCGCAGGCTGCTCCAGATCGGGTCCATCAACTTGAGGGATTCCGTCTGACGAAGTTCGGTCGTCGCGACCATCGTCGCACTCCTTCTTAATCGGTCGATGCCTTCAATATAGGGGAAATCCGGCAGGACATAAATGGCCGGGCCACAGTTCGACCAGAGGTCGTAGACACACCTAAGCTCGCCCCACCTCTTCGAGAAATTCGAGTACCGCCTTCTTGAACACCCGATCACCGACCGCAAGCATATGGTCCCTGCCCGGAATATCAAGCGCACAGGCATTCGGCATCAGGTCTGCAAGTTCCTGCGGCGAGCCGGCGATATCGTCCGTTGTGCCGACGCCGATCAAGGTCGGAGCGTCGATGCGGCCCATATCCTCGGCGGTCAGAAGGTCACGCGACGTCGATATGCAGGCGGCCAGTGCCTGACGATCGCTCTTGGTCTGGTCGGCAAACGCGCGGAACATGCGGCCGCGTGCATGCGTCACCACATCGAGCGACGGCGCAACCAGCGCGTCGGCGATCGGGTCCCAATCGCCGACCCCGGTGACCATGCCCATACCGAGGCCACCGAACACCAGAGAGCGCACGCGGTCGGGATGGGCAAGCGCCAGGAATGCGGAGATGCGCGCGCCCATCGAATAGCCCATCACATGCGCCTCTGCGATGCCGAGATGCCCGAGCAGTGCGACCGCATCGCCGGCCATCTGCTGGGGATGGTAGAGGGCTGGATCGTATGGCTTGCTACTTTTGCCATGGCCACGGTTGTCGAACGCGATTACCCGGTAACCGGCATCGCCAAGCGTCTTCAGCCAGCCGGGAAAAACCCAGTTGACGTTGGCGCTCGAAGCAAAGCCGTGAACGAGCAGGATCGGCGCACCGGAAGGATCGCCCTCGTCGAAGAAGGCGATATCCAGCCCTTCATGCGTGAAGTGCGAAAATGGCGGCGGATTGAGATCCATCATTCTGGTCCTTGAGGCGGCATCGGTTTGGCGCAACCTAATTTGTCGTCCCGTAGAGGGGAACCCCGGCCCGGCAAAAACCACAGGTGCGGCGTGTTTGCCGCTACACTTTTGCAACAAAGCTCACTATGGTGCCGGCAAATTCGACCCTCAAAGACTTGCATACATCGGAGCATGACATGGCCGGCCACAGCATCCCCCATTTCCAGAATGACGGCGGACATCAGGCAATCGAGATCGGCGTCAAGGAATTCATGTGCACCGGCGCGTCCGTTCCCTACGACCACCCGCACATCTTCATCGACATGGGCGACGACAATGAAAAGGTCTGCTCCTACTGCTCGACGCTCTATCGCTACAATCCGAAGCTGAAGGCGACCGAAACCAACCCGCCGGGCTGTCTCTTCACCTTCCAGGCGACCTGATACCCGCGCGGATGTCAACCGCGGTCGCGATCGTCGGTGCCGGCATCGGCGGGCTCACGGCGGCCCTGTGCCTCGCGCATCGCGGCTTCGACGTCGACATTATCGAACAGGCGGCCGTTCTGACCGAAGTCGGCGCCGGGCTTCAGCTTTCCCCGAATGCATCGCGCATCCTCAGCGAACTCGGCTTGCTCGACGCGCTCGAATCCGTCTGGACCGAGCCGGATGCGATCACGCTCGTCGATGGAAAGTCGCTTCGCGCGCTTGCACGCGTTCCCTCGGGGCGTTTTGCCCGTGACCGCTGGAGCGCGCCCTACGGCGTGTTACACCGGGCAAGCCTTCAACGAATCCTGATTGCCGCCGTGACGGCCGAGCCGCGCTGCCGTCTCCACCTGGGACACCGCATCGAAGGCGAGGCCGAACAGGCGATTGCCTCCACTACCGGGCGGACGCCGGCGCTGATCATCGGTGCCGATGGCATCTGGTCGCGCCTGCGCAATGCGATTGCGGGTGCTGGCACCGTCCAGTTTTCGGGCAATGTCGCCTGGCGCTTGACGGTCACGCGCGCTGCCGCCGACAACCTTCTGCAGCCGGATCGCGTTACCGCCTTTCTTGGCGCACGGGCGCATCTTGTCGCCTATCCCCTGCGAGAAATTGGCGGCTTCAACCTGGTTGCGATCATCGAAGGCAAGGAAACCGACGGCGTCTGGGTCGGCAAGGATTCCGAAGTCAGGCGTCGCGACTACCTTGACGCCTTCTCAACCTGGAACAACGGCCTGCAAACATTGCTGAAAAACGCCGACGCGCCGACCTATTGGCCACTTTGCACAGTGACTGACGGCGCTTGGCAGGATGGACGAAAGATCGTTCTGATCGGGGACGCTGCCCATGCGATGACGCCGTTTGCGGCGCAAGGCGCTGCCATGGCGATCGAAGATGCAGACGCACTTGCAGCCTGCCTCAGCAGCGCAAACGACATCAGCGAAGCGCTGAGGGCCTTCGAGGCCACACGCCGGCCACGCATCGCCCAAGTGCGCCGCCGCGCCGCTTTCAACCGCTTCGCCTACCACGCCCGCGGCCCGTTCCGGCTCGGGCGAGATATCGTCCTGTCGATGAAGGGTCCGGAAGCGCTCGCAGCCGATTTCGATTGGCTCTACGGCTACGGCGCTCCCGAACGCTAAAAACGGTCAGACTGCCCTTGCTGCGGCAAGTCCCGCCTCGATATCCCGGCGAATATCGGCAACATCCTCAAGACCGATCTGCAGGCGAAGGACCGGCCCCTCGGTCGGCGCCAACGCCACCTTTCGATCCGACAGGCCAACGTGAAGCGCCAGACTTTCGAAGCCGCCCCAGGAATATCCAAGGCCGAACAGCGACAGCGCATCGAGGAACGCGTGCGCCTTCGCCTTGAAGCGCTCGGGGCTTTCAGCTTTCAGCACGAAGGAAAAGATGCCGCTCGCCCCGGTAAAATCGCGCTTCCAGAGGTCGTGGCCGGGGAAGCTCGGAAGCGCCGGATGCAGAACGCGGGCAACCTCATCACGGCCTTCCAGCCACGTGGCGAGCGACAGCGCGCTTTCCTGGTGCCGCTCGAGGCGGATGCCCATGGTGCGCAGCCCGCGCAGGATCTGGTAGCTGTCATCCGGAGACACGCAGACGCCGAGCGTGACCATGGCTTCCGTCAGCGCCGGCCAATGGGCGGCGTTGGCGGAGACCGTGCCGAGCAGCACGTCGGAATGGCCTGAGGGATATTTGGTGGAAGCATGGATCGACACGTCGACGCCATGGTCGAGCGGTTTGAAATAGACCGGTGTCGCCCAGGTGTTGTCCATGGTGACAACGCAGCCGTGGCGGTGCGCGACGTCGGCTATCGCCCGGATATCCTGCATCTCGAACGTATTGGAGCCTGGCGCCTCCGTATGAACCAGGCGCGTGTTCGGGCGAACCAGGCTTTCGATCGCAGCGCCAATCATCGGGTCGTAATATTCGACGGTAACGCCGAGACGCTTCAGCATCGTGTCGCAGAAATGCCGGGTCGGGAAATAGACCGAATCGACGATGAGCGCATGGTCGCCGGACGAGAGATAGGCGAGGAACGGCACGGTGACGGCAGCAAGGCCCGAGGGAACGAGGATCGTGCCTGCAGCTCCCTCGAGCTCGTTGATCGCGTCACAGAGCGCATCCGTCGTCGGTGTGCCACGGGTGCCGTAGGTGTATTTCTGCTCGCGCGTCTCCATCGCCCTGGCGTTCGGGAACAGCACCGTGGACGCGTGAACGACCGGTGGATTGACGAAACCGAAATAGTCGGAAGGTTTGTTTCCGGTATGGGCCAGTCGGGTGTTGATACCCATCTTGCCATTCACATTGCCGCTGTCTGCCATTGAATATTCCGATGTTGAAAAACCGATCCGGAACTCTTCGAACGCCCTACAACCGCGGTCAAGTGGCAAAATCCGACAAAGGCGCTTTGCGACCGAAAGCAGCAGCCATTGACGAATTTTCGCCCAGCAATTGCCCGTTCTCTGCAAAACCTGCCTAAACTTCTGGCTTATTTCAGGTTTTTTACTCGCAAGTTCAGAAAATCGGCGACGTCTCTTGACCCTCATTGATTTTGAGCATGAGATAGATTGCACTCGCGCCATGAGGGTGGCGGAGGCTGCACGCGCAGGGAGACGCGCTGGTGCAGACGGGAACGAACGACAACAGAAAAAGGTTCTAAAAATGGCAAGAAGAATTCTGACAGCCCTCGTTGGCGCTGCTGTCATGGGGATTGGCGCACATGCGGCTTCGGCTGCGACACTCGATGACGTGAAGGCCAAGGGCTTTGTCCAATGCGGCGTGAATACCGGCCTCGCCGGCTTCGCTGCCCCGGACGCTTCGGGCAACTGGAGCGGATTCGACATTGATTATTGCAAGGCGATCGCTGCCGCGATCTTCGCGGATGGCTCCAAGGTAAAATACACACCCACTTCGGCCAAGGAACGTTTCCCGGCCCTGCAGTCCGGTGAAGTCGACGTGCTTGCCCGTAACACCACGTGGACGATCAACCGCGACACCGCTCTCGGCTTCAACTTCCGCCCGGTCAACTATTACGACGGCCAGGGCTTCATGGTCCGCAAGGGCCTGAACGTTAAGTCGGCCCTCGAACTCTCCGGCGCCGCCGTCTGCGTACAGACCGGCACCACCACCGAGCTCAACCTTGCCGACTATTTCAAGTCCAACAACCTGCAGTACAACCCGGTCGTCTTCGAAAAGCTCGACGAAGTGAACGCGGCCTATGACGCCGGTCGTTGCGACGTCTACACCACCGACCAGTCGGGCCTCTATTCGCTGCGCCTGACGCTTTCCAAGCCCGACGATCACATGATCCTGCCGGAAATCATCTCGAAGGAGCCGCTTGGTCCGGCCGTCCGCCAGGGTGACGACCAGTGGTTCGATATCGTCAGCTGGGTTCACTACGCGCTGATCCAGGCCGAAGAGTTCGGCGTCACGCAGGCAAACGTCGAAGAAATGAAGAAGTCCACCAACCCGGACGTTCAGCGCTTCCTCGGCGTCGAAGCTGACAGCAAGATCGGCACCGACCTCGGCCTCACCAACGAATGGGCCGTCAACGTCATCAAGGCAGTCGGCAACTACGGCGAAGTCTTCGACCGTAACATTGGCGCCGGCAGCCCGCTGAAGATCGAACGCGGCCTCAACGCGCTGTGGAGCAAGGGCGGAATTCAGTACGCTCCTCCGGTCCGTTAAGACGGCCCGACACGAAAGGGGGAAGCGGCACGCCGCTTCCCCATCCCAACGATAAAAACACCCAAAAGGGTGACAAGGGGAAAGAGGCATTGCATGGCGATTGGCGTCACAACTACGCCTGAGAAGAGCAAACCTTCGGGCTCGTTCATCAACGACCCGCAAGTGCGCGGGATATTTTACCAGGTCATAACCGTCGTTATCCTCGTTGCCGTCGTCTATTGGATAGCGGACAACACGATCGAAAACCTCAAGCGTGCGAACATCGCGTCCGGCTACGGCTTCCTCAAGGGGCGTGCCGGTTTCGACGTCGGACAGTCCTTGATCGCCTATACCAGCGATTCCACCTACGGGCGCGCGCTCGTCGTCGGTTTCGTCAATACGCTGCTGGTTGCCGTGACCGGCATCATCACCGCAACGATCATCGGCTTCATTGTCGGCATCGGGCGGCTCTCGCACAATTGGCTGATCGCGAAACTGTCACTCGCCTATGTCGAAGTGTTCCGCAACATCCCGCCGCTGCTGGTCATCTTCTTCTGGTACAGCGGCGTTCTGGCCGTGCTTCCGCAACCGCGGGAATCGGCAGCGCTGCCGCTCAACATCTTCCTCAACAACCGCGGCATTGCCTTTCCGAAGCCGGTCTTCGGCGACGGCTCGCAGTATGTCTTCTACGCGTTCGTGATCGCCGTCATCGCCAGCTTCTTCGTGGCCCGCTATGCGCGCATCAAGCAGGAAGCAACCGGACAGCGCCTCCCGGTTCTGTGGATAGTGCTAGGCCTCGTCGTCGGCCTCCCGCTCCTTGTCTTCCTTGCAACGGGTTCGCCGATCACCTTCGACGTGCCGGTCGCCGGCAAGTTCAACCTCACCGGCGGCTCGGTCATCGGACCGGAGTTCCTGTCGCTGTTCCTGGCGCTTTCCTTCTATACCGCAGCCTTTATCGCCGAAATCGTTCGGGCAGGTATCCGTGGCGTGTCAACGGGACAGACCGAGGCAGCCCACGCGCTGGGCGTCCGGCCCGGTCTCACGACCCGCCTCGTCGTCGTGCCGCAGGCGATGCGGATCATCATTCCGCCACTCACCAGCCAGTATCTCAACCTGACCAAGAACTCGTCGCTGGCGATCGCCATCGGCTACGCAGACTTGGTTGCCGTCGGCGGAACGATCCTCAACCAGACTGGTCAAGCGGTCGAGATCGTGTCGATCTGGATCATCGTCTACCTGTCGTTGAGCCTGTCGACGTCCTTGCTGATGAACTGGTTCAATGCCCGCATGGCCCTGGTGGAAAGGTAAGATCATGAACACGCACCAGGGAAATTTCGTCCGCACTTCGATGATCGAGGCTGCACCCGCTCCCATACTGACGGGCGGCCTTGCCTACTGGCTTCGCAAGAACCTCTTTGCGACGCCGAAGGATTCGATTCTTACGATCATAAGCCTGCTCGTGCTCGCCTGGCTCGTACCGCCGGCAGTGCAATGGCTCTTCATCGATGCCGCCTGGACGGGCGGCGGGCGTGGGGTCTGCGCCACCGTCGCACAGGGCGGCTCGCAGCCGGACGGCTGGAGCGGCGCGTGCTGGGCCTTCGTCAATGCCAAGTTCGACCAATTCCTCTTCGGGCGTTACCCGATCGAGGAGCGCTGGCGGCCGGCCCTCATCGGCATCCTGTTCATCCTGTTCCTGACGCCGATGCTGATCCCGAAGGTCCCCTACAAGAACATTAATGCGATCCTGCTTCTCGTCGTGCTACCGATCCTGTCGCTTATCCTTTTGCCAGGCGGTTGGTTTGGTCTGACCTTCGTCGAAACCCCACTGTGGGGCGGCCTGATGGTGACGCTGGTGCTGTCGTTCGTCGGCATCGCGGTATCGCTGCCCCTAGGCATCCTGCTTGCGCTTGGCCGAAAATCGACCATGCCGGTGATCAAGATGCTGTGCACGTTCTTCATCGAAGTTGTGCGCGGCATCCCGCTCATCACCGTTCTGTTCATGGCCAGTGTCATGCTGCCGCTGTTCCTGCCGCAGGGTGTGACCTTCGACAAGTTCCTGCGCGCGCTGATCGGCGTGTCGTTCTTCGCCTCCGCCTATATGGCCGAGGTGGTGCGCGGCGGTCTGCAGGCGATCGGCAAGGGGCAGTATGAGGGTGCCGATTCGCTCGGCCTCAGCTACTGGCAGAAGATGAACCTCATCGTGCTGCCGCAGGCGCTGAAGCTGGTGATCCCCGGCATCGTCAACACCTTCATCGGACTGTTCAAGGATACGTCGCTGGTTTCGATCATCGGCATGTTCGATCTGCTCGGCATCGTCCGGCTGAACTTCTCGGATGCCAACTGGGCCTCGGCGGTCACGCCGATCTCCGGGCTAATTTTCGCAGGCTTCATATTCTGGCTTTTCTGCTTTGGTATGTCGCGCTATTCAGGCTTCATGGAACGTGTGCTCGACACGGCCCATAAACGATAAAAGGGGGGAACCGCATGGCAAATACAGCCACTGCTTCCAAGATGACCGTATCCGCGACCGACGTTGCGGTCGAAATCAACGGAATGAACAAATGGTACGGGGACTTCCACGTTCTCCGTGACATCAACCTGAAGGTCATGAAGGGCGAGCGTATCGTCATCGCCGGCCCGTCGGGCTCCGGCAAATCGACGATGATCCGCTGCATCAACCGACTGGAAGAGCACCAGAAGGGCAAGATCGTCGTCGACGGCATCGAGCTCACCAACGACCTGAAGAAGATCGATGAAGTGCGCCGCGAAGTCGGCATGGTGTTCCAGCACTTCAACCTGTTCCCGCACCTGACTATCCTGGAAAACTGCACGCTTGCACCGATCTGGGTTCGCAAGATGCCGAAGAAGCAGGCCGAAGAAATCGCGATGCACTTCCTGAAGCGCGTCAAGATCCCAGAGCAGGCCCTCAAATATCCAGGCCAGCTTTCGGGCGGTCAGCAGCAGCGCGTGGCGATCGCCCGCTCGCTGTGCATGAAGCCAAAAATCCTGCTGTTTGATGAGCCCACTTCGGCGCTCGACCCGGAAATGGTCAAGGAAGTGCTCGATACGATGGTCGGCCTTGCTGAAGAAGGCATGACCATGCTGTGCGTGACCCACGAAATGGGCTTTGCCCGCCAGGTCGCCAACCGCGTGATCTTCATGGACCAGGGCCAGATCGTCGAACAGAACTCGCCTGCCGAGTTCTTCGACAATCCGCAGCATGAGCGCACCAAGCTCTTCCTCAGCCAGATCCTGCACTAGGCATCCGAGCTAGACTTCAAACAGAAAGCCCGCCTTTCCGGCGGGCTTTTTTGCTATCTGGCCGTCGTGAAATGCGGTCACTCGACGTGATAGCGCAGCATACCGACCGACCAGCGGATGCCGCGCTTATCCAGGTCCTCGGTCCAGGTCTTCTGCAACCGCGAGACTATTTCGCTCAAGGTCTCGCGCGCGCGGAGCTCGACCTTGAGTCCCCGTGCCTTCGGCGCGACCGCCGCCAGATCAACGGGATCGTTGACCACCAGGGCAACGAACGCACTCTCACCTTCGCCCGATGCTTCGAAGTCGAAGCCGTAATATTCGTCCGGCAGTGTCAAAGGCACGTTGGCGCTGAGTGGGGTAATCTTCTGCGCGAACTCGTTGGGAAAGATCTGGGTTGCTGCGCCCTCTGCATTGACGTCGAGCAGGATGAGGCTCCCGGCAATCTTGCTTGCGACCGTCAGCTTGAACACGTCACCGGCCTTCATCGACGTTGGCCTGTCGATGCCGAGGGTCACGTCACCAGCGTCGGCCTTGCCGACGATATCGCCGACCGCATCGATTGCATTCGCATCCTGATAGCTTACCTGGCCGGTACTGCTGCCGGTAACGGGCTGATACCGAGCCTTCGCATCCGCACGCGCCTGTACCGGCACTATGGCACTGGCACCGAGGTTCTGCGCCTTCGTCTCCAGTTGCGGGTCGAGGGTCTCGCATTTTTTCTGCGAGGCGCAGTAAGCGGCAGATTGCACCGTGACATATTCGAAAAGCTCGGCGTTGCTGGTCAGGCCATTGGCGTTCGCGTCCGCCGCCGCCCCCATCTGCCCGGCGACATAGGCCGCGGTGAAGACACCGTGACGGCTTTCGACGGGCAGCCGCACATCGTCCCAGGCCACCTGATAGGGCGCGCTTGCGCTCCAGGCAACGGTACCGCTTTCGTTGACGTGGGCCGGCTTGTCGACGACGCCGAGATCGATCCGCAGCCCGCGCGTCAGTGCCTGCTCCACCGGTTTCGCCACGGGGCGCGGTAGGAAACGCGCGCCGTCGATGCCTGCGGACACATCGTTGGAGAGCGACCGCGAGATCGTGCCAGAGTGACAGGCGTCGATCACCAGGGTCACCGCCCTGCCCTTCAAGCGTTCGAGGATGGCATCGAGCTCGTCATCAGTGATGGCGCCATCCCAATCCTTGTTCTTGGCGACCAGATCGAATGGCGCCAGCGCCTCATCCATGCCGTCGTCCTCGTCGTCATCGAGATCCGTCACCTGAAGACCGTGACCCGAATAATAGAGATAGGCCCGGTCACCGGGCTGCGTGCCCGCGACCAGCCATTCTTCGATCGACGACAGGATGGCCGCGCCCGTCGCCTGCTCATCCTTCAGTACTCGGATCGCGGAACGATCGAAGCCGAGTGTGCCTGTCAGCAATCCTTCCATGGCAACGAGGTCGTTTTTCGGGCCGTGCAGGAACAGCTTCGGCGGCAGGTTCTGATAGTTTCCTATCCCGATGAGCAAGGCCCGGTCCGCAGCCAAGACAGGCGAACAGGTCCCCAGCGCCATGAGCGGCAGCAGGAAACGCCAGACACCGATGTCCGCGGTCATTGCCCGCGCTCCCGCGTGTAGAGCGGTTGGATAGCGACGGCACTGTCGGTGCCGTCCAGCCGCTCTTCCAGAAGGCGCAGAAACTCGGATGCCTCGACGCCTGGGCTGGATAAAGCAGCAACCACCGCATCGATCGGGGCGTTTGTCGAGACGACCACAAGATGATCGGCGCCAAAAGGTTTGACCACCTCCAGGTCCCTGAGCTTGAACACATGGCTTCCGGAGCCCGAGACCTGGGCATCGAGAAGCTGGACTTCCCCGGTATTAGCCAGATTGAACACCAGCATGTTCGCGTATCCGGACTGCGGAGCGTCGAAGTTCAGGCGGTCGCCTGATGAATAGATGTCCTTGACCGGCGTCAGCGAGACTTTGCCCGGGTTCTGCGCGGCAAGCACCTTCAGGAAATCAAGAAGGATGAATTTATCGACCACACCCTGCACCATGTCGGCAGCGACATGTTCGCCGGCAACGTCGCCGTTCGGCGTGTAGAATGTGCCGCTCGTGGCATCCCATCGATAGGGAACACCGCTGCCACCGACATTTTCAAGCGTCGGCGCTGTGCCGTTGACGCTGAGCGCCAGCGTTCCTGTCCAACCCATGTCTCGGGCGGGCTTCAGCTTTGACGACCGGCCTGTTGCTGCTGCACCATTGCCGTCTGCCAGCGCCGCACTTCTCGGCAGCGACAGGACGATCTCCCTGTCCGATCGCGGCACCTGTGGTGTGAAGTTCGGCACCTGCAGCGCCTCGGACTGGAGCTTGACGTTGGAGAAGACGTAATCCTCGAGTTCGACCCGCGAAATCAGCCCGTCGCCATCGCGATCGGCGGCCCCCTCAAGCGCGCGGGCGAAACTCCAACTGAGCGCGCCGCGCGGCTCGCCTTCAATCACCACCTCCGGTGTCAGCTGGCTCTCAAGCGATGCGGCAAGGATAGTCACCTGCGACAGGTCCGCATCCTTCACCGCCGCGCCGGAAACCGCCTCTTGCGACGGCGGCGGCAACTGCGCCCGCACCGTCGGTGCGAGCCGCGTCTTGCCGGAGATCGATCGGTTCATGCCGCCGGAATAACAGCTGTCGGAGACAAACAGCACCTGGACACCCTTGGCCTCAGCTTCCGCGAACCAGGCATTGAGTTCATTGTCGACGATGATCTCCTTTGCCGTCTCCTCGGCCCGGCTACGATCGAATCCCGGCAACTCCAGAAACTCATCAAGTCCATCCGGCTCGCTGCCGGCGACAAGTTCCGGCATCTGGGCGCCGTGACCGGCATAAGTGAAGATGATCATGTCGCCTTTTGTCGCGGCACCGACAAGTTCCAGCCAGCCGGCGCGGATCGCGTCCTTCGTCGCCTTTTCGTTGATGAATTCGCGGATGGTGCCGACGTCCGCCGTCTTCAGTGCCTGGGCAACGTCGCGCGCATCCTTGACCGCGCCATCGAGGCTGACCTCATGCGGATAGACGTCGACGCCGACGACAAGCGCCGACGTGGCCGCCAGCGCCGGCAGACCCGCTAGACTAAAGAAAGCGCACGAAATCAGAGCCTTGCGCAGCACAGCCTATTTCTCCACATCAACTTCGACGCGGCGATCCAACTGATGTAGCATCGCTTCGTCGTAGGCACCCGGATCATCCGGTTTGAACGGCTCCTCCTCGCCCTTGCCAATCGTCGTCCAGGTGCCCTTGTAGCCAGCACCGACAAGATAGTTGGCAAGCGCCTCGGCCCTTGCCAACGACAGTTTCAGGTTCGCCTCAGCGCTGCCGATCGGATCAGTATGGCCGATCAAGGTAATTGCATCCGCCTTTGCCGATTTCAGGCACTCGAACAAATCCTTTGCCGACTGCAACCCTTCAGGCGTGAACTCGGCTGTTCCGAAGACATAGCGAACCGGCGTCGCCTTCTTTCTGATCGAGACACCGCGATAGGAGAACTTGCAGGCGCCGCGCATCGCAAGCTTCACCGGCTTGATTGCTGCAAGCCGCATCTCGGAGGCGAGCCGATCGAGGCGCAGAATGTAAGCCTTGTCCGGCGCCATCCACTCGGGCGTCAGTTCCTCGTTGGCCGCATCCTCAAGTGCCTGCTGGTAATAGGTTGCCGCACGTTCATAGTTCTTTCGCTCCCGGTCGATGTCGCCGAGCGCGTCGAGGATCTGCCAAGGCCCACCGACGTCGCTCAGCACAGCTTCAAGCTCACCCTCGAAAGTATCGAGCCTGGCACCGGCCCCGACTGCGTTGGCGATGCGATTGAACGTTGCTAGCGCCGCTACACGCCGGGTAAGCGCTGCCTCGGTACTCGAACATGCATTCGTGCGCTCCGGCGCGGCCGCTGCCCGCGCCCCGACCTCGTCGCCCCTGTTGAGAGCCTCCGAGGTTTTCACTAACGCGTCGCAGGCGCGCGCCGGGTAAGCGAGCGGCAAAAGCATTGCGGATGCGACGATCAACCCTTTCATCAATTCATCCATCGCGCATCCGCTATTCTCTAATCTCGAAAGTTACCATCTGCACGCTGCTGGCGCCGTTGTCGGCCTGCGCCTTCTTCGCGAGATTGACCGCCAATCCGCGCGTCGGCGGCAACTTCGATTGGACGACGAATGCGCGCGCTTTCTCCACCGTGAGCCTTTGATCGGCCAGACCGCCAACCCGGCAGAAGGCCAGCATGGTTTCGGCGGGCGCTGCCGTATCGAAGGTCAGCGTGCCGGTTCCCGGCTGCGGGATCAGCCTGCTTTCGCCGGGCTGCAGCGTCGTGTGGCCGATCATCTCATCTGGGATGATTTCGACATTGCCGTTTTCCTCGACATAGAGGATCTGCAGTTCGCAGGCCTGATTGACGCTGAGTTCGAACGACAGCTGGTCACCGACCTTGGCCGTCGTCGTCGGCACCTTCAAGGCAAGCTCAAGCTTGGTGCCGCCAGCCTTCTCCTGCTTGCGATAGTCAGGCGCGGCTGCGGCTACGGATTGCGGTTTTTCCTCCGACTGCTGCTCGGTGCCGGCAACGACGATCGTGCTGGTATCGAGCGGGCGCCGCTGGGCGAGCGGCTCCAGCAACAGGGCATATTGCTGTTCGACCTCGTTGCGCGGAACAGTCCCGCCAGCTTCGAGCGTCGTGACCCAATCAAGCCCGAGACGCAGGACATCTACTTCCGCTACTCGCTTGATCGCCTCAGAAAACTGCTGCGGCGTCATGTCGAACTCCGCCGCCAGAGCATCGAAGTCGAGCTCATCTTCATACTTGTCGGCAAAGTAGGTGACGATCTCGGCGTCGCCGGGTGCGTGCTTGCTCTGAAGCCCGCCATCCGGCGTCGGTTCGGTTACGTCGAGTTTTTGCAGAGCCTCGACGAAGCGTTCGCGGTCCTTGCGGTAGGCCTCGTCCAGCTCCTCCTGCTTCACGTACATGGCCAACAGCACGCCCTGCTGGTCCTTGCTGAACAGCGTCGACGTGGCGATATGCTCGCGCAACTGATCACGTTTCGACAGAATGCCATCGGCGTGGCAATCGAAGCAGGAGCGGGCATTGACGATCTCCACGCCCTTGCCGATCGGCCGGTCACGGAACGAAACGATGGTCGTCGGCCCGACATCGAGCTGTTTTCCTGCCGCGGTCGACAGATAATAACCCTGCATGCCGTTGGGCAGTGAAAAGATCATCTCGCCACCGTCGTGCTCGAACGGCACAAGGCCGGCATCGAGCGCACCCAACTCCTTGGGTCCATGCGGAAAACGCTTGAGCACCTGTTTGCCGACATCGCCGGCGAAATCGTAGGATTTCCAATAGTAGCCGCCAAACGGCATGTCGTGACGCTCGAGCATGCGATTGTGGTCCGATACGCCGGACGAACCGTCAGCAAAGCCGGCACGCAGAACGTTACGCCGCCTTATGTTGTCGTCGACATCGATCTTGAAGCGCGTTTCCAGCTCGCGAATATGCGTCGGCAGCTTCATCAGTCTGTTATAGACCTCCGGCCGGGCGCCATTGCTCATGAACCAGTCGATCCGCATGATCGGCAGTTGCGTATGCGTCTCGGTGGAAAGCGCCTGAAGCGACGCATCGCTCGTCGGATCAACGCCGTAGAAATAGCGCTTGATCAGGAAATCGTAATCAGCGTTATCCCACTGCAGCTCGCGCAGATCGACCCGGACGAGCAGACCATTGGTGCCGTCCACCTCCGCCGGCACCACCAGCTTCGGGCCATAGGACAAGGAATTCAGCAGCTTCTTGAAGCCACCGGCCAGCACGTCCATGCGCTTCATGAACGTGGCGTCGTCTTCGCAACCCATCATGCCGTTATACTGGTCACGGTAGGAGAAATAGCGCATGTGCTGACGATCAAGCGCACTGACCTTGGAAATGTCCTTGAGCGCCGCCTCGACGAACTGGTCATGGGACAGCATCGGGCGCGATCGGGCGGGTTTGGTGGCTGCCGTCTGCGGCAGGTTCTTTTCGCTGAGCGAATTGATCCAGTCCTCGAGCACCTTGACCTCTTCGTCCGTCGGGCGCTTGCCAAGCGGCATGCGGCCGCTGGTGACCGAGGTGAAGAGGCGCGATTTCGCAGCATTGCCCGGCGTGACGAAATTGGCATCGGCGGCGATCGATGTCAGCTCACCGGCGGGGTAGCTGCCTTGAGAGCTTTCACCCGGCCCATGGCAGTTGCGGCAATACTTGCCGATGAAGGCATCGGCCTGTTGGGCGACTTCGGCATTGTCGCCGGTCAGCGCCGTCGAGGCCGTGGTCTCCTTGCACACTGCCGTCACAGACTGCGCCACCGGCGCCGGTGCTTTCACCTCGCGATCGGACAGGAACGCGTAGATCGCGCGACGATCGTCGTCGCTGAGTATCGAAAGTCCCTTGGCGATCCGTCGCATGACCGGGTCGCTGATCGGTGCGCCCGAAAGCTTCTTGCCTTCGTCTATAAGGCCCGTGGTAAACACTTCCGGCGCAGTGAGCCCCGCCATCTTCGCCTTGCCGATATCCGGTGCGACCGCACCGGTCAGCCCCTTCTCGCCGTGAAAAGCTCTTTCCAGGTCGAGCCCATAAGTCGTCGTGCGCGGCGTGTGACAGTCGCCACAGCCACCGACATTTTCGACCAGGTAACGGCCACGCTCCATCTGCGACGCTTCGCGCGGCTGGTAGGCTTGAACTGTGAAATTGCTGCGTTTCCAGAGAGTTATGGTCGTTTGCCGACTAAAAGGAAAAGCGATCTCATGTTCCTTCGAGACGGCGTCTGATTGCGGCAAGGTCTCGACGTAAGCCTTGATATCGAGCACGTCCTCCGGCTTCATACCGCCATAGGATGTGTAGGGCATGACCGGGTAGAGATTGTTGCCGTCACGATCAAGCCCGACCATGACAGCGTTGAGGAACTGGGCGTTGCTCCAGCCACCGATGCCGTTGGCATGGGGCGAAATGTTCGGCGCGTAGAAAGTGCCGATCGCCGTGTTCATCTCCATGCCGCCGGACAGCAGTCCAGTTTCGTCGCCCGACCCGTGGCAGGCGCCACAACCAGCGGCGTTGAACATGTACTTGCCGTTCTCGACATTCGCCTTGTAGGTCGAGAAGGCGTCCTCGGCGAAAGCGTCGCGCACCGATGCGACGCCGGGACAGAGCATGGCGGCCAGCAGACCGGCGGCCAGAGCCAGTGCGTGCCTATTGCGGATGCCGGCACCTGACGAGACGTTCGCTCGCATTTCACGCAGACTGCGCATGGCCGTACTCCCTTAATCCAAAAATCTTCAATAAAACTGCTATCGAAACTGAAACTGTTCGAACTCTACGCGACGCGGCTTCTTTCCAAGCTCTTTCAACCCTTTGACGATCGCCTCCCGCAGCGGCGCAGGACCGCAGAACCAAAGATCGGCCTCGCCCGGATCGATGACGCTGCCCGCCGCCAGTTTGGCCGCGTCCAGCCGCCCGTCTGTGGCCGAATCGTGCAGCACGAAGCTGAAGTTGCCGAGCTTTTCCGCCTGCGCCTCGAAGGTTTCAAGGCCGATGGCTTCCTTTCGGTCGCGCACGCAATAGACCATGTGGATGTCCTGGTCCTCATCGCCCTTCAAATGGCTGGCCATGGCGAGAAACGGCGTGACCCCGATACCTCCGGCAAGCCAGATCTGCTTCTTCGCCCCGCGTCGGTGATTGAACTGGCCGTATCCGCCTTCGAGCTTCAACCGGTCGCCGACAGCAATCTGATCGCGCAACGCCTGCGTATAGTCGCCGAGCGGCTTGATGGCGAAGCGCACCGTGCCGTTGCCATCGATGTCGGCGATTGTGAAGGGGTGCGGCTCGCGCAGACCAGCCTTCAGGACACGCAGGAAACCGAACTGCCCCGGTTTGGCCCTCAGCGCGCGCCCCTTTGAACGCGCCGAAATGATCGTCGCACCATCGTGCTTTTCGACCTCGGAAACCTCGTAGCATCGCGTCCTCAGCCACGGCAGA
This sequence comes from Ensifer sp. Root31, assembly GCF_001424825.1. Classification (NCBI taxonomy): domain Bacteria; kingdom Pseudomonadati; phylum Pseudomonadota; class Alphaproteobacteria; order Hyphomicrobiales; family Rhizobiaceae; genus Ensifer; species Ensifer sp. Root31. The sequence goes on from NZ_LMCO01000003.1 coordinate 157,201, forward strand.
AGCTGCGTATAGGCGTAGCTGAGGATCCCGAGTGCTGCGAACGCATTGAGATAGACCGCCAGCAGCGCCGTGCTGTCATAGGGGCGCTTGATGAACATCTGGTGGAACGCGACAAGCGCGAACAAGAGCCCGATGAACCGATGGGTATAACGCCACAGGTGATAGGGTATCTCGATTCTGGTCTTCGGGATGATCTTGACGATGCTGAGAACAAGCAGCGCCGTCAGCCCGTAGAAGCCATACTTGCCGGCGGAGGCAGCAAGCTGGTTCAAACCGCTGGTGAACGACAGCCCCTTGAAATCAGGCGTCAGGAAATAATGGACGAGAATGAGCATCAGCACGGAGATGCCGATCCGGCGATGAAGGTGATAGATGCGGTCGAGCCCGCCGAACAGCGGTTCGATGACGGGCGGACGTGCCGCCATGAACTGCGCAATCGCCATTCCGACGAAAGCCATCGAGGACGCCATCAGCGAGAACGTCGTCTGCGCGTTCGTATGGCTGACCGCCGGGACGGCAAGCAGCCCCGCAAACACAATCAGCGACCAGACCAGAAACGCACCCACCTTCAGCCCAAGCCCCTCAACGTCGATGTCCGACGTTCTTTTTAGAGAAGACTGACAAGCAGTTTCCTCTTCGTCAACACCATTCAAGGCTGGAACGGCCGAACGAGCACTTTTATTCAGGCCATTGAAATCTGAAGCTTTTACCAACTCATAATGATTACTTCGACCAGCATAATCCTTCCTGATTAGTGGTCATCAGTTCGTTTGCCATCGAAACGAAACTGTGCCACGTTCTGATATATCAGAAACTGTGGGATGCGTATGTCGGTTCACTCCCAGGCCCACCTCGCCTATCTCGCCCTCGAGCGACTGATCGTCACGCTCAAGCTTGTGCCCGGCATGCTGCTGACGGAAAAGCAGCTGATCGAGCTTGCCGGTCATGGCCGTACGCCCGTGCGTGAAGCCATTCAGAAACTCGCCTGGCAGGAACTGATGGAGGTTCGCCCGCGTGTCGGCCTGCAGATAACGACAATCGGGCCGGACGATCGAGCGCATGTGATGCAAACCCGTCAAAAGCTGGAACCGCTGGCGGCAAGCCTGGTGGCGGAGCATGCCGACGCGGATGCACGACGAGCCATGAAGGGATGCGCCGCAGAGATGAGCCGATGCGCGGATGCCGGCGATCTCGAAGGCTTCCTCGTGGCCGACAAGGTCTTCGATGAACTGATGGAGGAGGCCTGCCCCAATACGTTCCTGACGGCCGCCCTCGCCCCGCTGCAGACGCACGCTCGACGCATCTGGTTTGCCGACGCAACCGTTGAGCGAATGCGCGGATCGGTCGACCGCCACATCGAGGCGATCGACGCCATCGTGCTTGCCGACGCCGAGGGTGCCGCGGCGGCGATGTCAGCCTTGATGGACTACCTGGCTCGGGATTGAGGCATCAGGCGCCCGGCAACATGCTGCCCGTCTTCAGCCGACGTACATGCCAGTCGAAGGCTTCCTCGAGGATATGCGGCGTCTGCCCCGCACGCGCTGCAACAGCCCGCTTGAAGTAATCCCCCAGCAACTCGCGGTAAGCGGGATGGCAACAGTTGCGGATGATGATCGGCGCGCGCTCGCGCGGCGCCAGCCCGCGGAGATCCGCAAGCCCGTGCTCGGTGACCAGAATATCGACGTCATGCTCCGTGTGGTCCACATGGGAAACCATCGGCACCACGGACGAGATCGCCCCACCCTTGGCCACCGATTTGGCGACGAAGATCGACAGGAAGGCGTTGCGGGCAAAATCGCCGGAACCGCCGATGCCGTTCATCATGTCGGTGCCGCCGACATGGGTCGAATTGACGTTGCCGTAGATATCGAACTCGAGCGCGGTGTTGATGCCGATGACGCCCAGGCGCCGGATGATTTCCGGGTGGTTGCTGACCTCCTGCGGCCGCAGGATCACCCTGTCCTTGTAGGCGCGGATGTTGCGAAAGACGCGATCGGCCCAGGCGCTGCTCAGCGTCATCGATGCCGCCGAGGCGAAGCTGAGCTTGCCGGCCTCAAAGAGCTCGAAGGTGCTGTCCTGCAGCACTTCGCTGTACATGCGCAGATCATGAAAGGGGCTGTCGACGAGGCCGCTCAGAACCGAATTCGCAATAACGCCAATACCCGCCTGCAACGGGTTCAACGTCATGTCGAGCCTACCCTTGCGCACCTCGTCCTGAAGAAAGCCGATCAGGTGGCCCGCGATCGAATTGGTCTCGGCATCGGGCGGCGAAATGCGCGCGGCACTGTCCTGCTTTTCGGTGATGACGATCGCGGCAATCTTGTCCGGATCAACAGGGATATAGGGCGAGCCGACGCGAATGTCGCAGGCAACGACCGGGATCGGCGTGCGCGATGGGCGTTTCGCCGGGATGTAGATGTCGTGCAGCCCCTCAAGCTCCGGGCTGTGGCTGAGATTGAGCTCGACAATCACTTTCTTGGCGAGGATCGCAAAACTTGCGGAGTTGCCGACCGATGTCGAAGGAACGATGCCGCCATCCTCGGTGATCGCCACGGCCTCGACGACGGCATAGTCGATCGGGCTGATCTGGCCGGAGCGGAGTTGCTCGACGGTCTCAGACAGATGCTGGTCGATGAACATGACCTCGCCGCGGTTGATCGCCGCGCGAAGGGCCGGATCGGACTGGAAGGGAAGCCGGCGTGCGAGAACACCCGCTTCCGTCAGGATCTTGTCGATGTCGTGCCCAAGCGAGGCCCCGGTCATCAAGGTGATGCGAAACTTCTCCTGCGCCGCACGCTGCGCCATGGCCAACGGCACCGCCTTGGCGTCGCCTGCCTTGGTAAAGCCGCTCATGCCGATCGTCATGCCATCCTCGATGAGCGCCGCCGCCGCCTCCGGCGTGACGATCCGGTCATGCAACGATTTGCGGCGAATTCTGGTCTCAAGGCTCATGGGCCACTCCCTGCAAGATCCGCTGTCGCCGGCGATCTCCGGCGGGGACTCCTTCTTGGCCGTTCGTTCCGCATGGACGCGGTCGAGCGACATATGAAAATGCTGGGGAACGATAGTGTCTGCGAAAGGCTGCCGGTACGCTGATTGCTCAGATCGGGGCTGCCGGAAACGCATAGCTCATGCTCCGGTCGCGACTGTCGCACAGATGCGAAAAAGGGCGCACCCGATGATGCGCCCTCCAAATGCTGCGACGATGTTTCGTATCTTGTCGTCAGTTAGCCGACAAAGGCGCGCTCGATGACGAACTCGGCCGGCTTGTTGTTGGACCCCTCGGTCAGGCCTGCGGCCTCGAGGATTTCCTTGGTGTCCTTCAACATTGCCGTCGAGCCGCAGATCATTCCGCGATCGATGGCTGGGTCGAGCGGCGGCAGACCGAGATCGGCAAAGAATTTGCCGTTGACCATCAGGTCGGTCACACGGCCCTTGAAGGGATAGTCCTCGCGGGTCACCGTCGCATAATGGCGAAGCTTGTCGCCGACGATCTCGTTCAGGAATTCGTGATTGCGAATTTCCTCGACGAGGTCGAAACCGTATTTCAGCTCGGCCACATCGCGGCAGGTGTGCGTGAGGATGACTTCCTCAAACTTCTCGTAGGTCTCGGGGTCGCGGATCAGGCTGGCGAAAGGCGCAATGCCGGTGCCGGTCGAGAACATGTAGAGCCTGCGGCCGGGAACCAGCGCGTCGAGCACCAGCGTGCCGGTCGGCTTCTTGCGCATCAGCACCTTGTCGCCTGGCTTGATCGCCTGCAGGTGAGATGTCAGCGGGCCATCAGGAACCTTGATCGAGAAGAATTCGAGTTCCTCGTCCCAGGCCGGGCTTGCGATCGAGTAGGCGCGGTAGACGGGTTTGTCGCCGACCATCAAACCAATCATCGCAAACTCGCCGGAGCGGAAGCGGAACTCCGCAGGACGGGTCATGCGGAAGCGGAAGAGCCGATCCGTATAGTGGGTGACGCTCGTCACCGTTTCAACGAAGACACCGGCGGGTGCCTGGATCGCGAAATCTTCCGTTTTTGCCGGAGCATTCATCGTGGCTACAGTCCTGTAAATGATGACCCTGTCTATCAACAATACGCGGATATTCCAAGCCGCACTCAACGGGAAGGAATTCCCTTCTAAATATAGTCGCTTTCGCGCATTTCGGCGTGCTTCACACTGTCGCGGTCAGCACTGCCTTCAAGAAACGCGCCGCCAGCTATAGGACCTGGCGTCAGCAGAGGGTCTCGCGGTCGGCTGATAGTGGTTGGCGATACCGGGCAACCGGCCTTCCGTCAGACGCTTCAGGGCCGTGGCATTGGTTACCGCGAAACTGTCGACGCCGCAACGCAGCATCAACGGGATCTGATCGATCAGAACGTCGCCGACAGCCCTCACCTCACCGGCAAAACCAAGCCGCGCGCGCAGCAGCGACGCATGGCTGAAAGCCCGCCCGTCATTGAAGGCCGGGAACGCGACCGCGACCAGCGCAATACGATCGAGATAGGGTTGTAGCTTGGCAACGTCATCTGCAGGAGCGACGACTACGCCTAAACCCACCTCGTCCGTCTCAGCCACCTTGGCGAGAAACGTCTCGAAGCCGAGTATCGCCTTCTCGTTGGAACCCGCTTTGGTCTCGTCGTTTTCGATGATCCAGGGATCGTCGCTCACAAAGCCGGTTTCTTTCCAGATTTTTGTCATGTCCGTTCCTTGCGCCTCAAGCGGCTTCCTGTGCGCTGCCGCCGTAGAGCGCGTCCTTGAAGGGTTGCGGGCCGACGCGACGGTACGCTTCGAGGAACGTCTCCAACTTGTCATTGCGCAGCCCGAGATAGGTATCGACGATCGTTTCGATCGCGTCGGTCACCTTTTCCGGTTCGAAACCGCGACCGATGATCTCGCCGATCGACGTGTTCTCGTCGCCGGAGCCGCCGAGCGTGATCTGATAGAGTTCCGCCCCCTTCTTCTCTACGCCGAGCAGGCCGATATGGCCAACGTGGTGATGGCCGCAGGCATTGATGCAGCCGGAGATCTTGATCTTCAGTTCGCCGATCTCAGCCTGACGTTCAGGCGCGCCGAAGCGCGTCGAGATCTCCTGCGCCACCGGGATGGAGCGCGCATTTGCAAGCGCGCAGTAGTCGAGCCCGGGACAGGCAATGATATCGGTGATCAGTCCGGCATTGGCTGTCGCCAGGCCGGCAACGACGAGCGCCCGGTAGATCGGCTCCAGATCAGCCAGAGCCACATGCGGCAGGATCAGGTTCTGCTCGTGGCTGACACGGATCTCGTCGAAGGCATACTCCTCGGCGATGTCTGCAACAGCCTCCATCTGCGCGTCGGTCGCGTCCCCCGGAATGCCGCCGATCGGCTTCAGCGAGATCGTCACCATGCCGTAGTCCGGATGCTTGTGCGGCTGCACGTTCTGGTGAACCCAGCGTGAGAATTCCGGATCGGTCTTCTTCCAGCGCGCCAGACTTTCCCAGCCCTCGGCACGCGGCTCCAGCGCTGGCGGCGCGAAATAGGTGGAGATGGCCTGAATATCAGCTTCTGGAAGCTTCAGCTCCGTATCCTTCAGCGCCGCGAACTCGACCTCGACCTGACGGGAAAGCTCTTCGGCACCGGTTTCGTGGACGAGGATCTTGATGCGCGCCTTGTACTTGTTGTCGCGACGGCCATGCAGGTTGTACACGCGCATGATCGCCGTCGTGTAGGACAGCAGGTCCTCTTCCGGCAGGAAGTCCCGGATCTTCTTGGCAATCATCGGCGTGCGGCCCTGTCCGCCACCGACATAAACGGCAAAGCCGATGCGGCCGTCCTTATCCTTTTTCAGGTGCAGGCCGATGTCGTGCACCTGGATCGCGGCGCGGTCGCGCTCAGCACCTGTGACAGCAATCTTGAACTTGCGCGGCAGGAACGAGAATTCCGGGTGAACGCTCGACCATTGTCTGAGGATTTCGGCATAAGGCCTTGGATCAGCGACTTCATCGGCAGCAGCGCCGGCGAAATGATCGGCCGTCACATTGCGAATGCAATTGCCCGACGTCTGCAACGCGTGCATCTCGACGCTTGCCAGCTCATCCAGGATATCCGGCGTGTCGGAAAGGCGCGGCCAGTTGTACTGGATGTTCTGACGGGTGGTGAAGTGGCCATAGCCGCGGTCATACTTGCGGGCGATGTGGGCGAGCATACGCATCTGGCGGCTGGACAGCGTGCCATAGGGGATCGCAACGCGCAGCATGTAGGCGTGCAACTGCAGGTATACGCCATTCATCAGGCGCAGCGGCTTGAATGCGTCTTCGGCCAACTCGCCACTCAGGCGGCGCTCGACCTGATCGCGGAACTGGTCGACGCGCGAGGAGACGAAGGCATGATCGAATTCATCGTAACGGTACATGTTGTATCGGTTCCTCAGGCAGCAAAGTTCGGGCCGGCAAGGCCATTGTATCCGGCGGCATAGGGGATCGAAGGGCCTTCGGCCCGGATACGCTCGCGCATGCGCAAGGGCCGCAGGGTGCCGTTGACTTCCTCGACGTCGACGACATTGGCATCGACCACCTTGTTGTCGTCGAAGGCAACCTTGCCTGTCGCTTCCAGTGCGGTGACCGCCTCGGCATGGCGGGCGATGAAGGCCTGCTGGAGCGATTCGACCCAGTTGCCCGAGGCATCCAGCCAGACGGATATGCCATCCGAAAGCCGATTTGCCGTCAAAACCTTGTTCACCATGACGTTTCCCTTAGTTCAGAATCTGTTCGCTGCGCTCCGCAGCTTCGATCTTCGTTTGCTTGTTGGTGCGTTTGCCCGCCACCAGAGGCTCGGAACGCTCGAAATTCGCGCCGGCGACAGCGTCACCGATAATGACCATCACCGGGCCGGAAAGTTCCGTGCGGCCCTCTAGGTCCGGCAAGTCCTTCAGCGTGCCATGCATCAGCCGGCGATCGGCACGGCTGGCGTTCTCGATCACAGCCACGGTGGTTTCTGCGGGCAAGCCCGCCTGCATCAAGCGACCGGCAACCGACGCAGCGACAGTGCGGCCCATATAGACGGCGATCGTGGCGCCGGAGACGGCAAGCCGCGCCCAGTCGGGCAGCACTTCACCGGTCAGATCATGGCCGGTTGTAAAGACCAGTGACGACGCGACGCCGCGCAGGGTCAGCGGCAGTTCGAAATCGGCAGCAGCGGCAAAGGCGGAAGTGATGCCCGGCACGATCTCATAGGTAATGCCCGCATCGCGCAATGCTGCCATCTCTTCGCCAGCACGGCCGTAGACAAGCGGATCGCCGGATTTCAGGCGAACGACGCGCTTGCCCTCACCCGCGAGCTCCACCAGCAGCTGGTTGATCTCGTCCTGCGACTTCGTGTGGCAACCCTTGCGCTTGCCGACGGAGAGCCTTTCCGCATCGCGGCGACCCATATCGACGATCGCCTGCGGCACCAGCGCATCATAGACGATCGCATCGGCTTCCATCATCACGCGCTGCGCCCTGAGCGTCAGCAGGTCTTCGGCGCCCGGACCGGCGCCGACGAGCCAGACGTGGCCCGCGGTGGCATGCGCGGCATCAAGCAGGCGAGAAGCCTCGCGGCGCGCGGCGGCGACATCACCCAGCGCAACCTTGTCCGCAACCGGCCCCTGGAAGAAACGGCGCCAGTACAGGCGGCGCGCAACGCCGCGCGGCACCAGTCGATCGACGGCATCACGATAGCTGGCTGCGAGCGACGCAACGAGCCCCAGCGACGGCGACAGCAGCTGGTCGATCTGTGCCCGGATCATCTGGGCAAGCACCGGGCCGGCGCCTTCGGTGCCGATCGCAACGGCAACTGGTGCGCGATTGACGAGCGCCGGCGTGAAGAAATCGCAGTAGTCGGGCTGGTCGACGGCATTTGCCGGGATTTTCTGTTCGCGTGCAGCAATGACGATCTGGCGATCCTTGGCCGCATTGCCAGTCGCGGCAAACACAAGGATGACGCCTTCAAGCTGGTGCGGAGCGAAGGTATCGCGCACGGTTTCAATCACGCGCTCGCCGAGGTATGCCGCGAAGTCTGCCTCGGGCGCGTCCGCGTAGACGACGATCGAAGCTTCGGTGTTGAGCAGCAACCGCACCTTTGCAAAGGCCTCGTCGCCATTGCCGAACACCGCCACGCGCTTTTGCGCGACGCGAAAGAATGCGGGAAAGACGGAGAGCTGCTGCACCATGTTCTTGCAATCGGTTCCTACTACAGGCTCCGCTGAATATCCCGCATAGCCCACGGCAATTGAAGAAACAGAAATTTCAATGGCTTTCGGGTCACGTATTGTTTTGCTCGGCCATGCAGCATTTTGAGCAAATATCTCCGGAAGGGCCGGCCGGTGGCGCTGTCGGTGGCCATTGCGCCAAAGGGGCAACCTCCGTTAAATGCCGCAACACATCTGCCGGAGACTGAAGACATGACACAATCCGAACTGGCCGAACGGCTGCTCAACGTGATCGAGCAGGACATCCTGCCCCTGACGGAAAAGGGTGTCGCCGCAGGCAACAAGGTGTTCGGCGCCGCGATCCTGCGCAAAACAGACCTTTCTCTCGTTCTCGCCGAGACCAACAACGAGACCGAAAACCCGCTCTGGCACGGTGAAGTGCACACGCTCAAGCGCTTCTACGAGATGGCAGAAAAGCCTGACACGCGCGATCTGATCTTCCTTTCCACGCACGAGCCTTGCTCGATGTGCCTGTCGGCGATCACCTGGGCGGGCTTTGACAATTTCTACTATTTCTTCAGCCACGAAGATTCGCGCGACAGCTTCTCCATTCCGCACGACCTGAAGATCCTGAAGGAAGTGTTCCTGCTTGAACCCGGCGGCTACGCGCAGAACAACGCCTTCTGGACGTCGTCGTCGATCGCAGCGGTCGCAAAGGACGCCGACCAGTCAACGCGAGAGAAGCTTGCGGCCCAGGACGTGCGCATCCGCGAGCGCTATCAGCACCTGTCCGACAGCTACCAGTCGGGCAAAAACGACAACGCCATTCCGTTGAACTGATCCCATGGAACCATCACGCGACATCAAGGGCCTTCTCGACATCATGCAGGCGCTCAGGCAGCCGGAGACCGGCTGCCCCTGGGACGTCGTCCAGACGTTCGAAACGATCAAGCCCTATACGATCGAGGAAGCCTACGAAGTTGCCGACGCAATCGAGCGCGGCGACATGCATGACCTTTGCGACGAGCTGGGCGACCTGCTGCTGCAGGTGGTTTTTCACGCCCGCATGGCCGAAGAGGCCGGCGAATTCGCCTTCGGCGATGTCGTCGAGGCCGTTACGCGCAAGATGATCCGCCGCCACCCGCATGTTTTCGCCCGTTCGGACGCCGACACGCCGGAAACGGTCAAGACCCAGTGGGACAAGATCAAGCAGGCTGAAAAGGCCGAGCGCCAGGCGCGGCGCGCCACACGCGGCCTGCCATCCGACGGCGCTGCCAGTCATCTGGGCTCGATCCAGCGCAGCTTCCCGGCCCTTATCGAGGCGCTGAAGCTTCAGGAGCGCGCCGCCAAAGTCGGTTTCGACTGGTCGGAGCCGGAACCGATCCTCGACAAGATCGAGGAAGAGATCGGCGAGCTGCGCCAAGCGCTGCGGGAAAAGGACCGTGCGAAGGTAGCCGATGAACTCGGCGACCTGATCTTTGCGGTGGTGAATATCGGCCGGCATGTCGGCGCCGACCCTGAAATGGCGCTGCGCGGCACCAACACCAAGTTCCGCCGCCGTTTTGCCCATATCGAGCATGAGCTTGAAGCTCACGGAGAAACGCTCGAGGCGGCAACGCTGGAACGGATGGAAGAACTCTGGCAAGCGGCCAAGGCGATCGAACGGCAATTGGCCTGAGGCGATAGCGCCTCAGGCAGAAGATCTTACCAGTCTTCGGCGACCGGCTTCGGCCCGTTGCCGAGACGCCGCTCCAGGTCCACAGCCTCGTTTTCGGTCAGGCGCAGATCGAGGCTGACCGTGCCGTCCTCGAGATCTTCGCGACCATCGACGATCGCGTGTTCGTAGACCCAGGGCAGAAGCTGCAACTGATCGACGCCGAGAACGACGGTGCACTCTGTCAAGACGCCGGACAGACGACGACCGATCTCGGCAAGCAGCACGTCGACGCCCTCGCCTGTAATCGCCGAGACCGCCACGGTGTTATCAGTGCTTGCAGCCTTGTTCGTCAGGGCTTCGCGCGCTTCCGGCTCAAGCCGGTCGATCTTGTTCCAGACTTCGACAAGCCTCGCTGCCGCTTCCTTCTCGTCGATACCGAGATCAGCAAGGATGCGCAGAACGTCACTTGCCTGCGCCTGATTGTCCGGATCGGAAAGATCGCGCACATGCAGGATCAGGTCGGCTTCGAGCACCTCTTCGAGCGTCGCACGGAAGGCGGCGACAAGATGCGTCGGCAGGTCGGAGATGAAGCCGACTGTGTCGGACAGGATCACCATGCGGCCATGCGGCAGTTTCAACCGCCGCAGCGTCGGGTCGAGCGTTGCAAACAGCATGTCCTCGGCCAGCACGCCGGCTCCGGTCATTCTGTTGAACAGCGTCGATTTGCCGGCGTTGGTGTAGCCGACAAGCGCCACGATCGGGTGCGGAACCTTCTTGCGCTTGGAGCGATGCAATTGCCGGGTGCGGCGAACCTGCTCCAGCTCGCGCTCGAGCTTGACGATGCGGTCCTGCAGCAGGCGCCGGTCGGCCTCGATCTGAGTTTCGCCGGGGCCGCCCATGAAGCCGCCACCACCGCGCTGACGCTCAAGGTGGGTCCAGCTGCGCACGAGCCGGCCCTTCTGATAATTGAGATGCGCCAGATCGACCTGCAGCGTGCCTTCCTTGGTGGAAGCGCGTCGCCCGAAGATTTCAAGGATCAGGCCCGTCCGGTCGATGACCTTGGCGTTCCATTCCTTTTCCAGGTTGCGCTGCTGCACGGGCGTCAGCGGATGGTCAACGATGACGAGGCCGGCATCCTGTTCGACGAGGATGTGGCCAATCTCTTCGATCTTGCCGGTGCCCAACAGCGTCCCCGGCTTTGGCTGAGCCACTGAAACGATGGCGCCATGAACGACGTTCAGGTCGATCGCCCGAGCCAGGCCAGTCGCCTCCTCCAGCCGACTTTCGTCGGTGCGGGTGCTGGTTGCAGAGAGAGTTTCAGCCGCCTGCCTGCCGGTCTTTTTCAGAACCGGCACGATCACGACCGCGCGCATGTCGTCGCGGAGCGTTTCAAGCTCCGGAATGATCGACGACGACTTTGAATCCCGTTTGGTAATGTGCCTAACGTCCCGTCAGGATGCGGCTTCTTCGTTCTCGAACATCTGCAGCGGCTGGCCCGGCATGATGGTCGAGATCGCGTGCTTGTAGACGAGCTGCGAATGACCATCGCGGCGCAACAACACACAGAAATTGTCAAAAGACGTGACGACGCCCGTCAATTTGACGCCATTGATAAGAAAAATTGTCAGAGAAATCTTCTGTTTGCGGACCGTATTGAGAAAAAGATCCTGCAAGTTCTGAGAACGTTCCGCCATCGCGCCGATTCTTTCTTATTTGCCGACGTCTCGCGCCGGTGCATTTTGTCTATTTTTTCAATCAGAGGCGTCACAAGTACGCTTCCCCCGACACCTCTGTCAGTTTGGTATCAAATCAATGTCTTTTCCGCAACGCCGAAAAAGGCTTCACGAATATTCTGTGCTATGCTTCCCGGATGACCGTTGCCGATCGGTTTGCCGTCGATGGAAACGACCGGAAAACAGATGCTCGTGGCGGCAGTGATGAAGACTTCGCGGGCTGCGAGCATGTCGTCGACGGTGAATGCTCTTTCCTCGATCCTGATGCCAAGAGGTGCTGCGACGTCCATCAGGGTCGTGCGGGTGATGCCTCTCAGGATACCGTGATCGGCCGGGCGCGTGCGCAGCACGCCGTCGCGATCGACGATCCAGACGTTGGTGGCGGCGCCCTCTTTCACCGTACCATCGGGGTCGACGAAGATCGCCTCGTGGGCGCCCTCCTCCTTGGCCCTCTGGCGGGCAAGCACGTTCGGCAACAAGCCGACCGACTTGATGTCGACGCGATCCCAGCGGTTCTCCGGAACCGTGATCGCGGAGATGCCTTCGGCATTTTTCCTGGCGATCACTGCGGCATCGGTGCGTTTCGCCGTCACCACGATGGTCGGCACAGTACCCTTTGCCGGAAACACGTGATCGCGGCGCGCGGTACCACGCGTCACCTGCATGTAGAACAGGCCGTTTCGCACCCGGTTGCGGCGCAGCACCTCGCGGATAACGTGGATCAGCGCGGCTCGGCTCATCGGCCAATCGATGCGAAGTTCGCTTAAGGATCTGCTGAGGCGGTCGAGATGCCGGGTCAGATCGACGATGAAGCCATGACGGATCTCGCAGACTTCGTAGACCCCGTCGGCGAACTGGTAGCCGCGGTCTTCGATGTGGATGGCAGCATCGGCGTGCGGCACGTAGGCGCCGTTGACATAGGCAATTCTCGGCATGGCTTTTGTTTGACCTCAGAAGAACTGGATGCTGACGCGGAAAAGCTGCTCGACATGGCGCACCGAATCGGCAGACGCAAAGAGCACCACGCGGTCCTTGGCCTTGATCTTGGTGTCACCGTGCGGGCGAATGAATGTCTGGTCCCGGTAGAGGGCGCCGATGCGGATGCCGTCGGGCAGATCCAGCTCGCGTAGCGCCTTGCCGACCAGCGGCGACGTCTCCAGCGCTTCTGCTTCGATCACTTCCGCCATCCCCTTCTGGACGGCATAGACCGAGCGGATGCGCCCCTTGCGCACATGCTGGAGAACGCGCGAGATCGTGACCGCACGCGGGTTGATATAGGCATCAACGCCGGCGGTTCCCGCGAAGTCCTGGTAGGACGGCTCGTTGATCAGGACGAGTGTCGATTTGGCACCGAGGCGTTTTGCCATCATGCTGCCGAGGATATTGATCTGGTCGTTGTTGGTCAGCGCCACGACCAGGTCTGCGTCCTGCACGTCGGCCTGCATCAGGATGCGCTGATCCATCGCCGAACCGTTGAGGACGACCGTGTTGCTGAGCTTGTCAGCCATCATCACGGCTCGGTCGCGGTCGCTTTCGATCAGCTTGACGCGGGTTCTCGGCTGGTTTTCCTCGATCGCCTTGGCGACGAAATAGCCGATATTGCCGCCGCCGAGGATGACGATACGACGCGCTTCCTGTTCTTCGTGGCCGAACAGAGACAGTGTCCGGCGCGCATGATCCCGGTCGCAGACAACATAGGCAAGGTCGCCGGTCTGCAATTGATCCGTCGAATGCGGCACGATCAGCTTGCCGTTGCGGAAGATGCCGGTCACGGTTGCCTGCAGATCGGGAAACAGCTCGCTCAGCTGCTGCAGCGGCGTGTCGACGACCGGGCAGTCTTCCATGCACTCGATCGCCACCATGGCAATACGGTCGTCGGCAAAGCGCACAACATCCGTAGCGCCGGGGAACGAAATGCGCCGAAGCACCAATCGCCCGACTTCGACCTCGGGCGAAATGGTCACATCGATCGGGACGTTCTCGCGGGAGAACAGGTTGGCGTATTCCGGCGCCAGATAATTCTGCGCTCTGATACGGGCGACCTTGGTCGGCACGCTGAAGATCGCATGCGCCACTTCGCAGGCGACGATGTTGACTTCGTCGAACAGCGTGACCGCAATCAGCATGTCGGCCTGGTCGGCACCGGCTTTTGCCAGCACATCCGGATGGGCGCCGTGTCCAACATAGCCGCGCACATCGAGGCTTTCGGTAATGTTGGCAATCAACGCCGCCGAGGTGTCGATCACCGAGACGTCATTGTCTTCCTGAGCAAGCCGTTCGGCGATGCCGTAGCCGACCTGCCCCGCACCACAAATGATCACCTTCATGTCGTTGTTTCACCCAGGAACAGGCGGCCACCAGCCGGAAGAAGTTTACCGCTCAAACGCCCAGCGACTTTAGCTTGCGATGAAGCGCCGACCGCTCCATTCCAACGAATTCGGCGGTGCGGGAAATATTGCCGCCGAATCGGTTGATCTGAGCGATCAGATAATCGCGCTCGAACATTTCGCGAGCCTCGCGCAGCGGCAGCGTCATGATGTGCTGGTCGCCCTGCGCGGAGATCTTCGGCAAGGTATCGCCAACCTCGGTCGGCAGCATGTCGGCCGAGATCGGCGTGTCAGGACCGTCGCTGCGGGCAAGGATCATCAGGCGCTCGATATTGTTGCGCAGCTGGCGAATGTTGCCCGGCCAGTCGTGGGCCTGCAGCACGGCAAGCGCATCGTCGCCGATCTTGCGCGGGCGAATGCCCGCCTGCTCGCTGACCTGGCGCATGAACATATCGACGAGAAACGGAATGTCCTCACGGCGCTCGGCCAGCGCCGGCACCCGCACGGGGATGACCGCGAGCCGGTGGAAGAGATCTTCGCGGAAAAGACCTTCGGAGATCATATTTTCGAGGTTGTAGGCTGTCGAGGAGATGATGCGGACATCGACCTTGACGCGCTTGGTGCCGCCGACCCGTTCGAACTGCTGATCGACGAGAACACGCAGGATCTTGTTTTGCGTTTCACGCGGCATTTCGCCGACCTCGTCGAGATAGAGGATGCCGCCATGTGCCTCTTCGAGCGCACCCGTTCTGCGCGGCTGCCCCGGCGTTCCCTCGGTTCCGAAAAGCGCGATCTCCATCCTGTCGGGTGTGATCGCCGCAGCGTTCAACGCCACGAACGGCCCGGTCGAGCGTGTCGACTTGCGGTGGATCATGCGCGCCACCAGCTCCTTGCCGGAGCCGGACGGTCCCTGGATCATGATGCGGCTGTTGGTCGGCGCGACCTTTTCGACGGTCTGCCGGAGTTGCGAAACGGCAACGGAGGTACCGATCAGCTCGACCGGGTCGCCCGACTTCTTCTTCAGCTCCGAGACTTCGCGCTTCAGCTTGGAGTTCTCGAGCGCGCGCTCGGCGATCAGGATCAGACGGTCGGCCTTGAACGGCTTCTCGATGAAATCATAGGCGCCGCGCTTGATGGCGTTGACGGCCGTCTCGATGTTGCCGTGACCCGAGATCATGACAACAGGCAAATCGGGATGGCGTCCCTTGATCTCGTCGAGCAAAGCGAGGCCGTCGAGGCGGCTGCCCTGCATCCAGATATCGAGAAAGACGAGCCGCGGCACGCGGTCGCTGATCGCTGCGAGCGCACTGTCGCTGTCGAAAGCCGTTCGGGTCTCGTGCCCCTCGTCGGACAAGATGCCGGATACGATCTCGCGAATGTCTTCCTCATCGTCCACAACCAGAATGTCAGCGGCCATCGCTCGTACCCTTACCCTTCAAAGTGTCTTCGCCCCCGGCTTCTCCGGCGGGCGGCAGGATCACGCGGATCATTGCTCCGACGCCGCCATCGAAATCGGCCGGTGCGTCGTGCAATTCCAGTTGTCCGCCATGGTCCTCAATGATCTTCTTGACGATGGCGAGGCCAAGGCCCGTGCCCTTCTCGCGCATCGTCATATACGGTTCTAAAATTCTATGCCGGTTCTCGGTCGGCAGGCCTTTGCCATTGTCGATGACATCGACGACAAACCGGCCGCTGGTTCCGTCCCGTTGGCTCCGTACGTGCACTTTCGGCTCGCCACGGACAGCGTCCGTCGGCACCGCTTCGATCGACTCCACGGCATTCTTGACGATATTGCCGAAAGCCTGGCCGAGCATGCGGCCATCGAACATGCCCTCAAGCGGCTCGTTGCCAAAATCGCGAATGAAGCTGATGTGGTTGTTGCCCATTTCGCGCAGGAAGACCGCGTCCTTCAGGATGGCGCGCAGATCCACCTTCTCCTTCGTCGGCTTCGGCATGCGGGCAAAGGCAGAAAACTCGTCGACCATTCGGCCGATATCCTCGACCTGCCTGACAATCGTGTCGGTGCATTGATCGAAGACGACCCTGTCTTCCTGGTCGATCTGCTTGCCGTAGCGACGCTTCAGACGTTCGGCAGAAAGCTGGATCGGCGTCAGCGGGTTCTTGATTTCATGTGCGATGCGGCGCGCGACATCGGCCCAGGCGGTCGAGCGCTGTGCGATTACGAGATCTGTGATGTCGTCGATGGTGATGACGTAGGATTCGTTTGCCTCGCCGCCCTCTTCACGCGTCACCTGGACGTTCAGCGTGCGCTCGGTTCCGCCGCGCATGATGTTGATCTGCTTGCGGAAGTTGTTGCGGTACCGGCTTTCAGCTTCGACCAGCACTTCCTCGATCTCAGGCGCAACCGCGCGCAGATCGGCACCGAGCAGATCCGGCGCTGTCTTTTTCAGAAACTCTTCTGAAGAAGAGTTGGCAATGGTGATCTGCCGATCGCGGCCGACGCCGATGACAGCTGCCGTCACGCCTGAAAGCACGGCCTCGATGAACCGCCGCCGATGATCGACCTCATCCTTGGCCTCCAGAATCTGCTCCTGCTGGGTGCGGATTTCGGAGACCATCTTGTTGAACGTGCGCGAAAGATTGCCGACGTCGCCGTCGACGGCACGCACCGGCACCACGACGTCGAGATTGCCCGAGGCAACGCTGTCGGCGGCGCCGATCAGTTGCCGGATCGGCCGAACGATACGGTCGGCAACCGCGATTGCCGTCCAGATCGCCGCCAGCAGCACGATCAGCGCAAAGCCGATGTAGAGAACGCCGAAGGCGATCTGCGTGAAGGCGCGGCCCGCCTCTAGGGTCTTATATTCGGCGGTGTTTTCTTCCATCAGCCGCAGCGAACGCATCACTTCCGGATCGACGTTACGAACGGTGTAGAGATAGGTGCCGGGAATGTCGTCAAGCGGGATCACCGCCCCCACCAGGTTGGTAATCCCTGGTGGTATCAATGTCGGCTGGCCGGAAACCGAGCTTTTCAGCGCGTCCGGCGGGATGGCCGGCAAGGGCTTCTCCGTCGAGATATTGGCCTGGAGAATGGCGCTACCATCGGCACGGACGAGGAAGGCGCCAAGCATGCCGCGGCCCCTCGCCTGGCGCGTCACCAGCTCGGTAAAGCCGGTTCGGTCGAGGCTGTAGAGTTGCCGATTGCGCTCCAGATCGTTCGCCATCGACACGGTCTGGCCCTGCAGATAGCTGGCATTTTCCAGCACATAGGCTTGGGCGACGCTGATCGACGAGCGAACGATCGCTTGCGTCCGCAGCGAGAACCAGCGGTCAAGGCCGACATCCAGCGTTATGCTGGCGAAGATCGCGACCAGAATGGCAGGCGTGATGGCGACGATCGAAAACAGCGCGACGATGCGCACGTGAAGCCGTGCGGCAGCGCGGCCCTTGCGACGCGCGCGAAGCAATCTGAGGATCTCGCGAACGATGAGGTAGATCAGGCCGATCACGAACAGGCCGTTGATCGCCGCGCAGGCGATGAAGACGTTGCGCTCCAGTCTGATCGGCGTCAGCCCAAGCAAAACGAGCAGCGACAGGGTTGCGCAGACCAGGGCACCGATCGCCAGCATGAGGCCCGGCAGGGCAAAGGACGCGCGGCGGTCCTGCGCCGCGACTCCGTCATCTGTCCCCAGCGGCAAGGCCATTGCGTCCACCATATAAAGACATTCCCCCAACCGACGCCCGTGGGCACCGGCAATTCTCACTCACATTCCGGGTCAAGGTATTGACCGGACCGTCAATCGGGGCTGTTGCGCATGAGCCACAGCTCCAACGGCCAGGCAAAGCAGCGCAACACCGCTCGACTCGGCGGTCATAACACGTTCAAGCAACGTATTGTGGCGAAAATGCAACGGTGGCTGTGACCAAGTCAAGCCGTGCGTGAACTGCGATAGACTGACACGCCGAGTTCGCGGATCTTCTTGCGCAGCGTGTTGCGGTTGAGCCCGAGCAGATCGGCCGCCTTGATCTGGTTTCCGCGCGTCGCCGTCAAAGCCGCAAGAATCAGCGGATACTCCATCTCGGCAAGCACACGCTCGTAAAGACCGCTCGGTGGAAGCGCGTCACCGAAGCCGGCGAAATATTGCCGCATGTTCTCCTCGACCGCCTGCGAGATCGAAAGGGAACCGCTGCGCGCCTGTGTTTTTCCAATCGGACTGTCGGGGATCTCCGAGCGCAACTCGTTTTCGATGATTTCCCGCGTGATGACGTCCTGCGGGTAAAGCGCAGTCAGTCGGCGCACGAGGTTTTCGAGCTCGCGCACGTTGCCCGGCCACGGATGCGCCTTCATCAGTTCGAGCGCTTCCTGATCGAAACGCTTGACGTCCAGACCTTCCTTCTCGGCCTGCTGCACGAAGTGGCGCACAAGATCGGGAATGTCTTCCGCGCGGTCGCGCAGCGGCGGCAGGCGCAGCGGCACCACATTCAACCGATAGTACAGGTCCTCGCGGAAGAGACCTTGGTTGATCGACTGCTTCAGGTCCTTGTTGGTTGCCGCGACGATGCGCACATCGGAGCGGATCGGCGTGCGACCGCCAACCGTCGTGTACTCGCCCTGTTGCAGCACACGCAGCAACCGCGTCTGTGCGTCCATCGGCATGTCACCGATTTCGTCGAGGAACAGCGTGCCGCCTTCGGCCTGCTCGAAACGACCGGTCGAACGCGTCTGGGCGCCGGTGAAGGCGCCCTTTTCGTGACCGAACAATTCCGATTCGATCAGATCGCGCGGGATTGCCGCCATATTGATCGCAACGAAGGGGCCGTTGCGGCGCTTGCCGTAGTCATGCAGTGCGCGTGCCACCAGTTCCTTGCCCGTGCCGGATTCGCCGGTGATCATCAGCGTCAGATCGGTCTGCATCAGGCGGGCGAGAACCCGGTAGATTTCCTGCATCGCTGCCGAGCGACCGACGAGCGGCATGCCATCCTGCGAATCGTCGTCGACCTTGGACGGGCGGCGCTTCGGTTCGGCCAGCGCCCGACCGATGATGCCGATCAGCTCGGTCAGGTCAAAGGGCTTCGGCAGATAATCATAGGCGCCTTTTTCGGAGGCCTTGATCGCCGTCATGAACGTGTTCTGCGCGCTCATGACAAGAACCGGCAGATCGGGACGCGCCTTCTTGATGCGCGGCAGCAGATCGAATGCATTCTCGTCGGGCATGACAACGTCGGTGACGACAAGATCACCATCGCCGGCGGAAATCCAGCGCCAGAGCGTGGCCGCATTCGACGTGATCCGGACATCGTAGCCGGCGCGGCTCAGCGCCTGATTGAGCACGGTGCGAATGGCTGCGTCGTCATCCGCGACGAGGATGGTGGCACCCGTCATGCAATGTTTCCTTTTGTCATAGGCAGTTCGTCTTCGTCCGCCGCCTGCCCCTTGGAGGCCGGCATCAGGACGCGGAAAGTCGTGCGGTTCTGCTGGCTGTCGCATTCGACGATGCCGCCATGGCCGCCGATGATTTTGGCGACGAGCGCCAGTCCGAGGCCCGAACCATTGGTCTTGGTCGTAATGAACGGATCGAACAGATGCGGCAGCAAGTCAGAAGGAACGCCGGGACCATTGTCATGCACGCAGAATTCGAGCGGCAGCGAGATTTTTTCTCGGGTGCCCGCGACCGAAAGCCGGATACCGGGCCTGTAGGCGGTCGTCAGCATGATCTCGCCTTCGTGGCGATCACCGATCGCTTCCGCTGCGTTCTTGACGAGATTGAGAAACACCTGCACGAGCTGGTCGCGGTTGGCAAAGACCGACGGAAGCGATGGATCGTAATTCTCCGTCACCTTGATCCGGCGCGCAAAGCCCGCCTTGGCGATCGCCTTCACATGATCGAGCACCGAGTGAATGTTGAGCGGCACGCGATCGACGGGTCTCTCGTCGGAAAACACTTCCATCCGATCGACCAGCGAGACGATCCGGTCGGTCTCGTCGCAGATCAACCGCGTCAGCGCCCGATCCTCGTCGTTGACGGAAGTCTCAAGCAATTGCGCGGCCCCTCGAATGCCGGAAAGCGGGTTCTTGATCTCGTGCGCCAACATCGAGGCAAGGCCGGTGACCGACCGCGCCGCCGTCCGATGTGTCAGCTGGCGATCGATCTTGTCGGCCATCGACCGCTCCTGGAAGACGACCACGACGGAGCCGGGCTCCGAAATGACTGGCGCCACATAGAGATCAACCAGCTTGTCGGCGCCCAGCCGCGGCGAACTGAGATCGACGCGATACTCGTTGACCGGGGCCCTGCGCTCGCGCACCTGCTCGATCAACGTCAGAAGTGGGCTGCCAAACGGAATGAAGGCGCTGATATCGTGCCGGGCCAGATGATTGGCGCTGGCACCGAAAAAGGACTCCGCTTCCCAGTTGGCGAAGGCGACGAGACCGTTCTCATCGACAAGGATCACCGGATTTTGAATGGCATTCAGCACCGCCATCGACAGCCCGTTGGCAGCAGCCAAGGCTTCCGGATTGGGTTTTTCGGTCATGCGGCGATCCCTTCGCCAGAGAAGGTCGCAAGCGAACTTTGAATTGCATCGGATGCGCGCGCGGCGACTGATCTGGCATCGGTCGATGTCAGGATCGCCCCCTTCTCTGCCCCGGCAAGATCAGGTGCGAAACGGTCGAGATACCAGCCGACATGCTTGCGTGCATGCCTCAGGCCCGTGTCGGCACCGTAAAATTCGAGCATCATCTCATAGTGCTCCACGAAAATGTCGGCGATCTCAGCCTGGTCGGGATGGCTTGACGCGCCAGCGAGAACGCCGACATGCCAAGGACGGCCCTGCGAAGACCGCCCGGCCATGACGGCGTCGGCGCCGGAGCGCCTGAGGATCTCTTCGGCATCCGCCACCGTATCGACGTCGCCATTGGCAACCAGCGGCACGGAAATGACCTCGCGCACGGCGCGGATCGCATCCCAATCGGCCCTGCCGGTGTAGAACTGCATCCGGGTGCGGCCGTGCACGGTAATCGCCTGGACACCGGCCTCCTGCGCCCTTCTTGCAATCAGCGGCGCATTGATCGAGTTTTCGTCCCAGCCAAGCCGCATCTTCAGCGTGACCGGTACATCCACGGCGTTGACCGTTGCCTCGACCAGGGACAGAGCATGGTCAGGATCGCGCATCAGCGCCGAGCCGGAATAGCCACCCGTCACCTTCTTTGCCGGGCAGCCCATGTTGATATCGATGACGTCGGCGCCATTAGCGGCAGCGATTTTTGCCGCCTCGGCCATCCAATGGGCCTCACGTCCGGCAAGCTGAACAATATGCGGCTTGATGCCGGAGTTCTTCAGCCTGGCCCAGGATTCCGACGCGTTGCCGACCAGTTCGCGGCTCGCCACCATTTCCGTCACGACGAACCCTGCGCCGAAGCGCCAGGCAAAGGTGCGGAATGGCAGGTCCGTGACGCCAGACATCGGGGCGAGCGCCACCCGGTTGCGGATTTCGATATTCCCGATCCGAAGCGGTGTTGACAGAGCCGGAGCTGGCAAATGCATATCTTTCAGGCACATGTTGTTCTTGCACTATTTTTAGACATTGTTCTTTGGCTTGCCAAGCGATTTCGATGCGTCGGGCAAATTTCCCTGCTCGGCTGGCAAAGCACGGACCTTCGCGGTACATCACGGCGAAGATTGGCGAAATCCGGGACCACATACAGAAGATGCAGCCTGAAGAACAGCTTTCCTGCGGCGTCGTGATTGTTGCAGCAGGGCGCGGCGAGCGCGCGGGACAGTCGGCCGAAGGGCCGAAGCAGTACCGCACCATCGGCGACAAGCCCGTTATCGCCCATACGCTTGACACTTTCGCGACATGGCCGGGGACCGGCCCGATCGTGGTTGTCATCCACCCCGATGACGAGGATCTGCTGGCAGCGGCACGCAGGCGATCGCTGGCGCGCGAGTTGATCGTGGTCCACGGCGGCGCAACGCGACAGCAATCGGTTCTCGCAGGCCTTGAAGCCGTAGCGGCAACCGGCTCACGCAACGTGATGATTCACGACGCCGTGCGCCCCTTTGCCGACCACGCCCTGCTGTCGCGCTGTGCCGATGCGCTGACAAGGGGAGCGCGTGCCGTGCTGCCGGCGCTTGCCGTTTCCGATACGCTCAAGCGCGCCGATGCCGCCGGCATGGTGACCGAAACCGTTCCGCGCAATCACCTTCATGCGGCACAGACACCGCAGACCTTCGACCTCAAGACCATCCTCGACGCCCACCGAGCCGCAGCGACAAGCGGCCGCACAGATTTCACCGACGACGCGTCAATCGCCGAATGGGCGGGGATCCCTGTTACCCTCGTCGAAGGCACGGTCGACAACGTCAAGCTCACACTGAAAAGGGACATCGCCATGGCCGACGAAAAACTCAAGCGACATCTGATTCCGGACGTTCGCACCGGCAATGGCTATGACGTACACCAGCTGGTCGAAGGTGATGGCGTTACGCTTTGTGGCGTCCTTATTCCGCACACCAAGAAGCTCTCCGGCCATTCCGATGCCGACGTTGCCTTGCACGCGCTCACAGATGCGCTGCTTGCTACCTGCGGTGCCGGTGATATCGGCGATCACTTCCCGCCGTCCGACCCGCAGTGGAAGGGTGCCGCATCGCGCATCTTCCTCGAACATGCGGCAAACATTGTGCGTCAGCGCGGCGGCACGATCACCAATGCCGATATTTCGCTGATTGCCGAGGCCCCGAAAGTCGGGCCGCATCGCCAGGCGATGCGGGAGAACCTTGCCGACATGCTCGGCATCGATCTTGACCGCTGCTCGGTCAAGGCGACGACGAACGAGCGGCTCGGTTTCATCGGCCGCGACGAGGGTATCGCCGCAATCGCGACCGCAACCGTTGTCTACACCGGAGGGGGAGCCCATGATGTGGCCGAATGACATTCAGGCGACGGCCGGCAAAATCATTGCCGATTTCACCGCGCGCGGTCTCAAGGTGGCAACCGCCGAATCCTGCACGGGAGGCCTGATTGCCGGGGCACTGACGGAAATTTCCGGATCATCCGCCGTCGTCGACCGCGGTTTCGTCACCTACTCCAACGACGCCAAGATCCAGATGCTCGGTGTCGATCCGGCAACGCTCGCAGCGCACGGCGCAGTTTCAAGGCAGACCGCCATCGAAATGGCGCGCGGCGCGGTTGCGCGCTCCGAGGCAGACTTTGCCGTTGCCGTGACCGGCATTGCCGGCCCGGGCGGCGGATCGATGGAAAAGCCTGTTGGCCTGGTCCATCTGTCAGCAACCGGCCGCAACGGCGCAGCCCTCCACCGCGAGATGCGCTACGGCGATATCGGCCGCGACGCCGTGCGGTTGGCAACCATCCGAACGGCGCTCGAGATGCTGACCGAGGTCGCTCAGACGGCGTAGATCTTGTCGGCGCGCTTCTCGAAGGCGTCGGAGAACATGCGGAAGGCACGGTCGAACATCGAGCCCATCAAGGCGCCGAGAATGCGGCTCTTGAACTCATAGTCGATGTAGAAATGCACGATCGACTGCCCCTCACCCGCTGGCTCGAAGCGCCAGCGATTGTCGAGATATTTGAACGGACCGTCGATATATTTGACCTCGATCTGGCGCTCGGCCTTGTTGAGCAGCACCTGCGTCGTAAAGGTCTCGCGGATCGCCTTGTAGCCGACGGTCATGTCAGCCAGCAGCAGGATTTTGCCATCCCTTTCCTTGCGTGAGCGCACGGTCAGCGCCTCACAGAGCGGCAGGAATTCCGGATAGTGTTCGACATCAGCGACGAGATCGAACATCTGGTCGGCCGTGTGCTTGACGACATGGTTTGTTTCAAAGTGCGGCATAGAAGGGAGTTAAGCGGGCACGCCGAGAAGATCAAGGAGCCTCTGCATCTGGCGCCGCGATTTCAACTGCAGAACCGGCACATGCGGGCCGTGCTGGGCAAGGCCTGCGACGATACGCGGCGAGAATTTGTCCTCGAAGGTCCAGATGAATTCGAGGAACTGCCAATCGACCTTCTCGATGCAGCCCGGCGCCATTTCCGGGCGGGCGCGGCCGAGATATTTCAGCCAGCGGGTGACGACGCCCCAGACACAGAGAAGCCGCGGCATCCGCACCCAGACCACGATATCGCTTCTCGGCACGCGGACATCGAAGGTCGAAGGATTGGTGCCATCCATGATCCAGCGATC
This sequence comes from Ensifer sp. Root31, assembly GCF_001424825.1. Taxonomy (NCBI): domain Bacteria; kingdom Pseudomonadati; phylum Pseudomonadota; class Alphaproteobacteria; order Hyphomicrobiales; family Rhizobiaceae; genus Ensifer; species Ensifer sp. Root31. Next base: position 181,234 of record NZ_LMCO01000003.1, read on the forward strand.
GTCGGCGATCCTCTCGACGATGCGTCGGCGCTGTTCGGCCCGATCGCGTTGGACCCAGCCAGGCAACCACAGAATATCGCGATCAATGGAGATGTAGGTAAGGTCGAAATGCCGAGCCAGCTTCTGCGAAAGCGTCGACTTGCCACCACCGGAGCATCCGACCACGAGGATACGCCTGGCATTGCGGATATGACCGGCAGCAACGGCATCGTCGACGTCGTTCACGTTCCCAGGCGCTACTGGCTGATCCATCGACAAACTCCGCCAAACAATCCCGGTCTAGGGTCGGTTGGAAAATCATCGTTGTCACGATCGAAACCTGACGATCGATCAGATGATCGGCACCCGGCATAGGCTCTTCAAAAGAAAAGCGGCGTCTTGGTTCGACAAATATCGAACCATCAGCATTCCAATCAAGGAAGAGAGAACAGCCGATACGCGATCGGCCAAAAATTCGCAAGTTTCGCGCGCAATCGGGAAATTATGCACATCGCCCGAGATGAGTAACCGTCAAACGAAAACTCCGGCACTGGGGCCGGAGTTCCTGTTGTTTCGAAGTGCCTCGGTTCTACCCGGCAGCAGCCGCCAACTTCTTTTCGCGCGCTGCCCGCAGGCGGGCGAAGTCGTCGCCGGCATGGTGCGACGAGCGGGTCAGCGGGCTCGAGGCGACCATGAGGAAGCCCTTGGTATAGGCGACCGTCTCGTAGGACTTGAATTCCTCCGGGGTGACGAACTTCTCGACCTTGTGGTGCTTGCGGGTCGGCTGCAGGTATTGGCCGATGGTCATGAAATCGACGTCGGCGGTGCGCAGGTCGTCCATCAGCTGCAGCACTTCGTTGCGCTCTTCGCCGAGGCCGACCATGATGCCGGACTTGGTGAACATCGTTGGATCGAGCTCCTTGACGCGCTGAAGCAAGCGGATGGAGTGGAAGTATCGGGCGCCCGGACGGACGGTGAGATAGTTGCCCGGTACGGTTTCCATGTTGTGGTTGAACACATCAGGCTTGGCGGCGACGACGCGCTCCAGTGCGCCAGGCTTCTTCAGGAAGTCGGGCGTCAGGATTTCGATGGTGGTCTGCGGCGAAGCGGCGCGGATCGCCCAGATCACCTTCTCGAAATGTTCGGCGCCACCGTCGGCCAGGTCGTCGCGGTCGACGGAGGTAATGACGACGTGGGAGAGGCCCATCTGCTTGACGGCCTTGGCGACGTTCTCGGGTTCGGCCATGTCGAGCGCATTCGGCTTGCCGGTCGAGACATTGCAGAAAGCGCAGGCGCGGGTACAGATCTCGCCCATGATCATGAAGGTGGCGTGCTTCTTGTCCCAGCACTCGCCGATGTTGGGGCAGCCGGCTTCTTCACAGACCGTGACGAGATTGTGCGAACGCACCAGCTCGCGCGTCTCCTGATAGCCCTTGGAGGTCGGCGCCTTGACGCGGATCCATTCCGGCTTGCGCAGCATTTCGGTATCGGGCTTGTGGGCCTTTTCCGGATGGCGGACGCGTTGCGCCCCTTCAGAGACGGCATCGAATACCGTTACCATACTGTCTTCCTCGTCGCGGCGGCTGCGGCTTGGTGCCGGCAGACCCTTTTTCGATCTATATAGATGGCTCGACGAGAAATGTCAGGCCACCTTTTTCTGGATAGCCCGATCGCTGACGCAGGAAGCGTCGCAGGCTATCGTTTGACAGCGCGGCCGACGGCAATCAGCAGGCAGGCGCCGATAAAGCCGAAGACCAGATAGGCAAGCCAGCCGGAAAAAGCCATGCCGAAGGCTGCCAGAATGATATTCGACACCACCGCGCCGATGATGCCGAGCGCTATGTTCATGAACAGCCCGACATCGCTGTTCATGAACTTCTCCGCAAGCCATCCGGCAAAACCGCCGATGATGATCGCAGCCAGGATGCCGACGCCGTTTACAGCCATGGTGATCTCCGTGCATTGAGGACAAGGTCGCGTCATCAATGCGGGATCGCGCCAAAAGTTCCGGCGACGGCCGGTCCATCAGGCGTTCAGCGCACGCCCATAGGCATCGAGCACGCTTTCCTTCATCGTCTCCGAAATCGTCGGATGCGGGAAGATCGTGTGCATCAGGTCTTCTTCTGTCGTCTCCAGGTTCATCGCGACGACGAAACCCTGGATGAGTTCGGTCACCTCGGCGCCGACCATGTGCGCGCCCAGCAACTCGCCGGTCTTCTTGTCAAAGATGGTCTTGACCATGCCCTGATCTTCGCCAAGGGCAATCGCCTTGCCGTTGGCGACGAAGGGAAAGCGACCGACGCGGATATCGCGGCCCTCGGCCTTTGCCTTGGCTTCGGTGAGACCGACCGAGGCGACCTGCGGGTGGCAATAGGTGCAGCCCGGGATCTTCAGCTTGTCCATCGGGTGGACATTCGGCAAGCCTGCGATCTTCTCCACGCAGATGACGGCCTCGTGCTCGGCCTTGTGGGCGAGCATCGGCGGGCCGGCAACGTCGCCGATCGCGTAGACGCCGGGAACATTGGTCCTGCCGTAGCCATCGATGACGATGCAGCTGCGGTCGGTCTTGATACCAAGCGTTTCGAGACCAAGGTTCTCGATATTGCCCTGAACGCCGACGGCGGAGATCATCCGGTCGGCGGTGATCTTTTCGACCTTGCCGTCCTTCATCTCGACATGGGCGGTGACCGAGTTCGCGCCCTTATCGACCTTCGTCACCTTGGCCTCAAGGTGGATCTTCATGCCCTGCTTTTCGAACTGCTTCTTGGCGATGGCGGAGATCTCGGCGTCTTCGACCGGCATCACGGTCGGCATGACCTCGACCACGGTCACGTCGACACCCATGGTGCGGTAGAACGAAGCGAATTCGATGCCGATCGCGCCCGAGCCCATGACAAGCAGCGACTTCGGCATTTCCTCCGGCTTCATCGCCTCGAAATAGGTCCAGACCAGCTTACCATCGGGCTCGATGCCCGGCAGGGCCCGCGGGCGGGCGCCGGTGGCGATGATGATGTGCTTGGCAGTATAGGTGCCCTCGCCCTTGGTGTTCTTCGGCAGCGGCGCCTGCGGCTGAACGATCGCCTTCGTCGTCTTGCCGACGACGATCTCGCCGGGCTTGGTCAGCTTGGCCTCGCCCCAGATGACGTCAACCTTGTTCTTCTTCATGAGGAAGCCGACGCCGCCGTTCATGCGCTCGGCAATGCCGCGCGAGCGGGCAACGATCGCCTTCAGATCGGGCGTCACCGCACCTTCGATCTTGATGCCGTAGCTGCCCGGATGCTGGGCATAGTGCAGCACTTCGGCCGAGCGAAGCAGCGCCTTGGTCGGAATGCAGCCCCAGTTGGAGCAGATGCCAGCCAAATGCTCGCGCTCGACGACCGCAGTCTTGAGGCCCAACTGCGCCGCACGAATAGCGGCGATATAGCCTCCCGGACCCGAACCGATGACGATGACGTCGTAATTCTCAGCCATGTGTTTCCTGCCTTTGTCTCAAGCGACCTTGCGGGTGAAGAGCACCCAGTCGTGTTTTCTGCTACCTTCGAAGAGCGGCACGGCCTCGGTCCGAGCCGCCTCCTCGAAGCCGTTTGCCCTGTAGAGTGCCTGCGCCCTGTCATTGTGGCTTTCGGTGATCAGGCTCACCGGCGCCGAGCCGGCGCGTGCAATTTCATGTGCAAGCAGTCTGCGTCCGATGCCGCGGCCGCGCCGATGGCGGTAAACGCCGAGGCTATCGATGAACCAGTGGCCGACCACAGGCCGCTGCAGCGCCAGCAGGGGTTCGAGCACAGCATGCTTCGCTTCGATTTCCGCCACCGAAGCGTCGATACCGTAGCCGATCGATACCCCCGCGATTTCATCATCGAGGTCGGCAACGACCGCATCCCGCCAGTTTCCAGGGCCGACATCCTCGCGCAGCTTGTTGCGCCCGCGCTCGAAAGCCGTATCGGTCGCCCCGCCAAGAACCGCGCCAGACCAGAGCCAGGCGGCAAAGCCTTGCGAGGCGATGTCGACGAGAACGGCGAGTTCTGCCGCCTCGTTTCGTTCCGCCGGTCTGATGGTGACGTCGTCCGTCATCTCAGACACCGAGCATCATCCGGACGACCGGCTCGAGGCCCCGGCCGATCGCGTGGGTGTTTTCAGCGTCCAGATGCACGCCATCGAGCGGCGTTGTCCTTGCAACCGATCCCGCATCGAAGAACCCGCAATCGAGTTCGTCTGCAAGGTCGCGGTAGAGCGGCGCCAGCATCGCCGACTGCTCGATGCCGTCGGCGAACATCGCCGCGAACGCACTGTTTGCCGTCTCGCAAAGCTGCGGCGGCGAAACGATCAGGATTTCGGGGCCTTCCGCCGTTTCGACCGGCCAATCGTGACGACGCACGAGATTGACCAGGCGCTCGATACCCTTGACCGCGCCGAAAGCCGTGCCGTGAATGATCGGCTTCATATCGTTGGAGCCGAGCAGAATGACCATCAGATCGAGCGGCGCATGACTGTGAAGGACGGTAGGCAGCATCCGCGCGCCGTTGCGGTCGCAATCGGCGAGGTGATCGTCATAGGCGGTCGTGCGTCCATTCAACCCTTCGGCAACAACATGAACGTCCGGCCCGAGCGCCTTCTGCAGCACGTTCGGCCAACGGTCTGCGAGTGCATGACGGCCCGGGCCGGACGCGTCATAGCCCCATGTCAGACTGTCACCGTAGCAGAGAAGTGTTTTCATCGTCCGGGCCCGCCTTCGGCGTTGCGATCAAGGAACGGACCGGCCCGAGGGCCGGTCCTTGTCCACATCAGACCAGCATGCCCATCGGGTTTTCGATGTAGCGCTTGAAGGCTCCGAGCAGTTCGGCGCCGAGCGCGCCATCGACGCAACGATGGTCGGTCGAAAGCGTGACCGTCATCACAGTGGCGATGACCATCTGCTTGTTCTTGACGACGACGCGTTCCTCGCCCGCACCGACCGCAAGGATCGTGGCGTGCGGCGGGTTGACGACGGCGGCGAAGTCCTTGACGCCCATCATGCCCATGTTGGAGACCGCCGTCGTGCCGCCCTGATATTCCTCGGGCTTCAGCTTGCGGTCCTTGGCGCGCTTGCCGAGGTCCTTCATCTCGTTGGAGATGGCAGACAGGCTCTTCAGCTCCGCCTGGCGAACGATCGGCGTGATCAGGCCGCCCGGGATGGACACGGCGACGCCGACGTCGGCATGCTTGTGCTTGACCATGTTGCTGTCGGTCCAGGACACGTTGGCATCCGGAACGTCACGCAGAGCCAGCGCCAGCGCCTTGATCACCATGTCGTTGACCGAGAGCTTGTAGACCGGCTTGCCGTCCTTTTCCGGAGCGGCAGCATTGAGCTGGGCCCTGAGCGCCAGAAGCGTATCCAGTTCGCAATCGAGCGAGACGTAGAAGTGCGGGATCGTCTGCTTGGATTCGACGAGCCGCTTGGCGATCGTCTTGCGCATGCCGTCATGTGGCACGAGCTCGTAGGAGCCGGGCTCGAACAGTTTGAGTACGGCGTCTTCCGACATGCCCTTGGCAAGCGGCGCGGCAGCGGGAGCTGCAGCACCTGCTGCTGGTGCAGCGGCCGGCTTCGCGCCGCCACCGGCAACAGCAGTCTCGACGTCCTTCTTGATCACGCGGCCATGCGGGCCGGAGCCGGCGATCGCCGAGAGATCGATGCCGGCATCCTTGGCAAGACGACGCGCTAGCGGCGACGAGAACACGCGACTGCCGGATTCCGTCTTGGCCGCCTGCGGCGCTGCCGCCACCGGCTGAGTTGCAGCGGGCGCCGGAGCGCTGGCCGCTGCCGGCGCGGGCGCTTCCTTCGTTTCGGCCGCGACCGGTGCCGCTGCACCGTTGCCGCCCTTGGCGGCCGCGGCGACATCTTCGCCGTCGGCTGCAAGGACCGCAATCAGCGCATTGACCTTGACGCCTTCGGTGCCGGCGGGAACGACGATCTTGGCAACGGTGCCTTCATCGACGGCCTCGACTTCCATCGTCGCCTTGTCCGTCTCGATCTCGGCGATCACGTCGCCGGACTTGACCTTATCGCCTTCCTTGACCAGCCACTTGGCCAGATTGCCTTCTTCCATCGTCGGAGAGAGGGCAGGCATTGTGATGTTGATAGGCATCGAAGGGCCCTCCCCTTATTTGTAGCAAACGGCTTTCACCGCATCGACGACCTCTGCGACGTTCGGAAGCGCGAGCTTCTCGAGGTTCGCGGCGTAAGGCATCGGCACATCCTTGCCGGCGATCGTCAGGATCGGGGCATCGAGATAGTCGAAGGCCTGCTGCATGACGCGGGTCGCAATCTCGGTACCGACGGAAGACTGCGGATAGCCTTCTTCGACTGTCACCAGACGACCGGTCTTCCTGACGGATTCGATCACCGTCGGCAGATCCATCGGACGGATGGTGCGAAGGTCGATCAGCTCGACGTCGATGCCCTGCGCTTCCAGTTCGGCGACCGCCTTGATCGCATAGGTCATGCCGATACCGAAGGAAACGATGGTTGCGTCCTTGCCGACCTTGTGGATACGGGCCTTGCCGATCGGCAGCACGAAATCGTCGAGCTTCGGCACTTCGAAGGACTGACCGTAGAGGATTTCGTTTTCGAGGAAGATGACCGGGTTCGGATCGCGGATGGCCGCCTTCAGCAGGCCCTTCGCATCAGCTGCCGTATAGGGCATGACAACCTTGAGACCTGGAATGTGGCTGTACCAGGCGGCATAGCACTGCGAGTGCTGCGCCGCTACGCGGGCCGCAGCACCGCTCGGGCCACGGAACACGATCGGCGCGCCCATCTGGCCGCCGGACATGTAGAGCGTCTTGGCGGCGGAGTTGATGATCTGGTCAATCGCCTGCATGGCGAAGTTGAAGGTCATGAACTCGACGATCGGGCGCAGGCCGGTCATGGCAGCGCCAACGCCGACGCCGGCAAAGCCGTGTTCGGTGATCGGCGTGTCGATGACACGACGGGCGCCGAATTCCTGAAGCAGGCCTTGCGTGATCTTGTAGGCGCCCTGGTATTCGGCGACTTCTTCGCCCATGACGAAGACGTCGTCGCTGGCGCGCATTTCCTCGGCCATGGCGTCGCGCAGAGCTTCACGCACGGTCATCGTCACCATTTCGGTGCCGGCCGGGATTGCCGGATCGGCGGCAACTTCGACCTTCGGCTGGGCCGCAACCGGTGCCGGCGCCGAAGCTGCGGGTGCTTCGCTGGCGGTGGCAGCCTTGGGCGCATCCACCTTCGGTGCGGCGATATCGCCAGCGCCTTCGCCATCCTGCAGCAGGACTGCGATCGGCGTATTGACCTTGACGCCTTCGGTGCCGGCGGCGATCAGCAGCTTGCCGATCGTGCCTTCATCGACGGCTTCCACTTCCATGGTGGCCTTGTCAGTCTCGATCTCGGCGATGACGTCGCCGGAGGAGACCTTGTCGCCTTCGTTCTTCAGCCATTTCGAGAGCGTGCCTTCCTCCATCGTCGGGGAAAGGGCGGGCATGAGAATTTCTACTGGCATATTTGAGCCTCCCCGGATCAAAGCAGGATATCGGTGTAGAGCTCGGATACATCCGGCTCCGGATCAGCCTGGGCAAAATCGGCGCTGTCGGCGACGATGTCGCGGACGTCCTTGTCGATCTGCTTCAGCTCGTCCTCGCTCGCCCATCCCTTTTCGGTCAGACGTGCCTTCACCTGTTCGATCGGATCGTGTTCCGACCGCATCTTCTGCACTTCATCCTTCGAGCGGTACTTCGCCGGGTCGGACATGGAGTGGCCGCGGTAGCGATAGGTCTGCATTTCGAGAATGATCGGGCCCTTGCCCGAACGGCAATACTCGACAGCCTCGTCGCCCGCCGCCTTGACCGCACGAACATCCATGGCATCGACCTGGAAGCCCGGGATGCCGAAGGAGACACCGCGCTTCGAAAAATCGGTCTGCGCCGATGCGCGGGTGACCGACGTGCCCATGGCGTAGCGGTTGTTCTCGATCACGTAGATCACCGGAAGCTTCCACAGCTGCGCCATGTTGAAGCTTTCATAGACCTGGCCCTGGTTGGCCGCGCCATCCCCAAAATAGGCGACGCTGACATTGTCGTTGCCGCGATAGCGGTTGGCAAAGGCAAGGCCGGTGCCGAGCGACACCTGGGCACCGACGATGCCGTGACCGCCGTAAAAATGCTTTTCCTTGGAGAACATGTGCATCGAGCCGCCCTTCCCCTTGGAAAGACCGCTGCGACGACCCGTGAGTTCGGCCATGACGCCGCGGGCGCTCATGCCGCAGGCCAGCATGTGGCCGTGGTCACGGTAGGCGGTGATGACCTGGTCACCGTCTTTCAGCGCCATCTGCATGCCGACGACGACAGCTTCCTGGCCGATGTAGAGATGACAGAAGCCGCCGATGAAACCCATGCCATAGAGCTGGCCGGCCTTTTCCTCGAAACGCCGGATCAGCAGCATTTCGCGGTAGGCTTTCAGTTCGTCTTCTTTGGTGAATTCGGCGATATTACCGCCGCTCAGGTCCTTCTTGGCCGGCTTTGCTGCGGTCTTACGGCTGGAGACGGACGCGTTTTTTCGCGGAGCCATTCATTCCTCCCAATGGTTAGCCTTTGAGGGTTACCATAGGGAAAGAAAAGCGCCACAGCAATGCCATATTTGCATGGCTCGCATTCCGCGCAAGTTATTGAATTTAAATATGAAATGCCAATTAACCGAATTTCGGTTAATTCGTCATGCGGTGGAAAATAACAATTTCATCGCTGCGCGACATATTGAGCGCGAGGCGAGCCTTCTCATCCAGCATGTCACGCTCCAGCGAACCGTCGCTCATCAGCTGAACCTCCTTTTCGAGGGTCGTTCGCCGCTTTGTGAGCTCGTCCAGCCGTGCCTGCCGCTCAACGATCTGGCGATCGAATTGCTCCGTCGCCTTCAAGCCGTAGCCGCCGTGAATGGAATGATAGCCGAAATAAGACAGAAAGGCGACCGCGATCAGCGGCAGCACCAGTCGGCCCAGTTTCCGTTTCTTATGATGCCTTGTCCACATCCCGTTCACACCCTGATACGCAATACAGGGTGAGACTAACCGGCATTGATTAACCGACCGTTGACCATGAATGGCCGGATAAAGCAAAACCCGCCCACGGCAACCGTGAGCGGGTCAATTTTTTCAGCGATCGATCGAGGCTATCAGCCACGCAGGATCGAGCGGCCGGCGTAGTTGGCCTGCAGGCCGAGCTGCTCTTCGATGCGGATCAGCTGGTTGTACTTTGCGAGCCGGTCGGACCGGGCCAGCGAGCCGGTCTTGATCTGGCCGCAGTTGGTGGCAACGGCGAGGTCGGCGATCGTCGCGTCCTCGGTCTCGCCCGAACGGTGGGACATGACGGCGGTGTAGCGTGCCTTGTGTGCCGTTTCGACAGCGTCAAGTGTTTCCGACAGCGAGCCGATCTGGTTGACCTTAACGAGGATCGAGTTGGCAACACCCATCTTGATGCCATCGCGCAGGCGGGCGGAGTTGGTGACGAACAGGTCGTCGCCGACGAGCTGGCACTTGTTGCCGATGAGGTCAGTCACAGCCTTCCAGCCGTCCCAATCGTCTTCCGCCATACCATCTTCGATCGAGAAGATCGGGTACTTGGCAGCAAGTTCCGCCAGGTATTCGGCCATTGCACCCGGCTCAAGCGTGCGGCCTTCGCCTTCGAGGACGTACTTGCCGTCCTTGAAGAATTCGGTCGCGGCGCAATCGAGTGCGATGAACATGTCTTCGCCCGGCTTGTAGCCAGCCTTCTCGATCGACTTCATGATGAAGTCGAGTGCTGCCGGAGCGGACGCCAGACCCGGCGCGAAGCCGCCTTCGTCGCCGACATTGGTGTTGTGGCCGTCGGCGGAAAGCTGCTTCTTCAGCGTGTGGAACACTTCCGAACCCATGCGGACCGCGTCACGCATCGTATCGGCACCGACCGGAACGATCATGAACTCCTGGAAGTCGATCGGGTTGTCGGCATGAGCACCACCGTTGATGATGTTCATCATCGGAACCGGAAGCACGTGGGCGTTCGGGCCGCCGACGTAACGGTAGAGCGGCAGGCCGGAAGCTTCGGCGGCAGCCTTGGCGACGGCCAGCGACACGCCGAGGATGGCATTGGCACCGAGGCGCGACTTGTTGGCCGTGCCGTCAAGCTCGATCATCGTCTTGTCGATCTGGATTTGGTTTTCCGCATCGAGGCCACCGATCGCCTCGAAGATCTCGCCGTTGACGGCGTCGACGGCGCGCTCGACGCCCTTGCCGAGGTAACGCGTTCCACCATCGCGCAGTTCGACCGCTTCATGCGCACCGGTCGAGGCACCCGACGGCACGGCCGCGCGGCCGAAGCTTCCGTCTTCCAGATAGACGTCGACCTCGACGGTCGGGTTGCCGCGGCTGTCCAGAATTTCTCGGCCGATGATGTCGATGATTGCTGTCATGATCTCTTCCCTGCTTGAGGACGGTGGTGGGTCGGGCCTGTCATAAGCGAAGGCCCGGGATTTTCAATGGCGCGCAAGATGTAAAAACAACCGCGCCACCGGGGTTCATGAAAATTTCACGAGCCTGTCTCAGCCCTTTGCGACGGCGTCGAAGGCCAGCAGCTTTTCGAGCAGCCGCGGCATGTCCTTCAGATGCACCATGTTGGGGCCATCGGAAGGAGCGTTGTCCGGTTCCTCGTGGGTTTCGACGAACAGGCCGGCGATGCCGACAGCGACGGCTGCACGCGACAGCGTTTCAACGAACTCGCGTTGACCGCCGGTCGAACCGCCCTGCCCGCCCGGCTGCTGCACCGAGTGGGTGGCGTCAAAGACGACGGGCGCGCCGAGCGAGGCCATGATCGGCAGCGAGCGCATATCGGAAACCAGCGTGTTGTAGCCGAAGGACGCGCCACGCTCGCACAGAAGAATGTTGGGATTGCCGCTTTCGGTGAATTTGGCGAGCACGTTCTTCATGTCCCAAGGCGCCAGGAACTGGCCCTTCTTGACGTTGATGGTGCGGCCAGTCTTGGCAGCTGCCACCAGAAGGTCGGTCTGGCGCGACAGGAAGGCCGGGATCTGCAGGATGTCGACGGTCTCGGCGACGACGGCGCACTGCTCCTCGGTGTGCACATCGGTCAGGACCGGGAAACCGAACTCCTTCTTGAGATCGGCAAAGATTTCCATCGCCGTGTCGAGGCCGATGCCGCGCTTGCCAGAAAGCGATGTACGGTTGGCCTTGTCGAAGGACGATTTGTAGACCAGGCCGATATCCAGCGACTTGCATAGTTCGGCAAGCTTTCCCGCCATCATGAAGGCGTGCTCGCGGCTTTCCATCTGGCAGGGGCCGGCGATCAGCGACAGGCGCTCCCTCTGCGAGAAGGCGACCTGCTTGGCACCTTCACCGACGACTACTCTGGCATTCGTTTCCATCATCAAGCTCCAAACGCGAAGATCACCCCTTGCCCCGGCATTTCGGGGACAATGAGGCGTCCGCCCATTTCTGAAAATTCGATATCGTTGCGCGCGAAGAGCGCACGCGTCACTTCGAGGTCCGCGACGCGGAAGATCACGGCCCGGCCGCGCAAGCCGCGCTCGGCGCTGCGGACCGAACGGCCGAAGAAAGCCTCCATGCCGGCGGCGCTCAGCACAGAGATCTTGGCGTTCGTCGTCTCGATATCCATGCCGAAGGAGTGAGCCGCGACTTCGCGCTCATCGACCGCCTCTTGCAGCAGGTACTGGAAATCGGTCGGGTTCGTCTCCGAAAGCACGACCTCGGAAATGCCGAGCACGCTGTTGTCGTGCCGCTCGAGCGCGCCACGATCGATTGGAAGCGCGCGCACCCGCTGACAGCTGAACAGGAAGAAATCCGGCGAGCGCAGGTCGGCGGCAAAGGCCAGCCGGAAGGAGCCAAGCCCTTCCCGGCCATCCGGCAGCCGCATGGGCCGCGAGAACTCCAACATCTCGCCGCCCGAGATGCCACGGGCGCGAAACCGCATATGATCCGTCGCAGCGTCTTCAGTGCCGAGCACGATCGCTGACAGACCTTCCGGCCCCTGACGGAATCGGAAAGCCTGGTCGCGGGCGACGAAGGCGTTGCCGTCCAGGGCTGCCATTTCGCATTCTTCGCGCGAAGCGACGGCAAGCGGCTCAAGATAAGTGTTGTCGGAGAAGAAGACGCAGGCGTTTTCGGTGCCGAAGGGATGGCGAGCATCCTCGGCCACCGTGAAACCGAGATCATTGAGGCGACGCCGTGCCTGTTCAAGTGCGTCCACCGGTAGCACGAGATGATCGAGCGGGCGGGTGGTGCGCTTGGAGAGGCTCATGGCGGTTTCCCTGATGGTTTGCCGCTGTTTGCAACTTTTGTCCGGCGATTGCAAGCCGACTGGCGGCCATGGCACCGATTGCCCGTCTGGACCCAAACATCTGCAGAGAACAGAATCCATCCGCGCCGGGCACCGCCCGCCGCAGATTTATGGTTGCCACCAGGTGCCGAACTGCCCGAGCGTCAATAGTATCCCGGCGCCGCGGTGGCGTTGCCCGTATTCGAAGCCCCGAGACCGGGGGCGAATGTTTGCGGCTGCGCGTAGGTCGTATTGCTCGAGGACGTCGTGGCACAGCCCGAAAGCCCTAGCAGGGCGATCGTCAAAGGCACGAACAACAAAGTTATGAAGCGCATAGGTACTGACCCTTTCTTTAGCTGAAGAACAGAAAAGGCTGAAACCGGTGTTTTGGGGAGTACGTAACAGTAACACGACGTAACACGGCGACACGAGGGACTGGGAACCGCAGCGTCGCGTCGGCCGCTGCGGTTGTTCTCGTTACACCTGCGTTCAGCGCCCGAACAACGAGGTCGGGCCATTCGCGTCAAACACTAAGATCGCGTTTGATGGCGCAGGTCGCGATAAAGGTCGGCACAAACCTGTCGATCAGGAAACTGGCGCATTGAACGACGCTCCTCTTACAACACTCGAAAATTGGCGGCTGCGCTGCAAGCGGTCAACGTTCAGTAGAAGCCGCCTTTCGGTAAAAGACTGCGGTGTGACGTCGCATCGTTTTCAGCGTGTCAGCTAAAAACGTGCAGAGATCGAAGAATTTGCGGCGCCCACACGTCATCATCCCAGGAGCGACTTCGGCCGCTTGTGAAGCGGACGCAATCGCGTAAAGTCGGCCGATGCAGCCTGAGGTTACGATGGGCCTGCGCGTTTTTAGGGGCAACATTTGATCATTTCATTGCACGGCGGGGGACACATCCGGATACGCGGAGCAAGGCAACCTTCGATACCTGGATGCCTTCAACATGGAGTTGAGGCGGCATGATTCGCGATTTGATTGCCAAGCTCGCTTCGGTCGCCATCATGATGTTTGCCCGCGCACTGACAGCTGCCCGGGCACTCTGGCACGAAACCGGCCTGCCGCCGAGACAGAGCATCTATTTCGCCAACCACTCCAGCCATGGCGATTTCATCCTGATCTGGGCCGTGCTGCCGCCTTGGCTGCGCGACCGCGCCCGCCCGGTTGCCAGCGCCGAATACTGGCTGAAGTCGAAGCTGACATCGTTCATCGGCCGCGACGTCTTCAATGCGGTGCTGATCGAACGCGACCCCGCCGCGCGCACAAGCGACCCGGTCGAACAGATGGCGACGGCTCTGGACGAAGGTGCCTCGCTGATCGTGTTTCCCGAAGGCACGCGCAACCAGACCGAGGCCAAGCTGCTGCCATTCAAGAGCGGGCTCTATCACCTCGCACGCAAGCGGCCGGACGTGGCGCTTGTCCCTGTCTGGATCAACAATCTCAACCGCGTGATGCCGAAGGGCGAGTTCGTTCCGATCCCGCTGATCTGCACGATCAACTTCGGCGAGCCGTTGAAGGTTGGACCAGACGAGAGCAAGGAAGACTTCATCGCCAGGGCGCAAGCAGCACTGCTTTCCCTCGCCCCGGCACAGACGGATAACGACGCATGAGTACCACGACTTCCGATATGGTCACCCTGCTGCTCGGCGTCGGCGGCATCCTGCTGTTCGCCTCTTCGGTCGGTTACGTACTGCAGCGCAGGCTTTCGCCCGACGGCTCCAATGGAGCGATCGAGAACCTCAACGCCCGCATCAAGGCCTGGTGGGCAATGGTGTTCCTCATTGCCATCGCCTTCATCGCCGGACGTGTCGGGGTGCTGCTGCTTTTCGCCTTCTGCTCATTTGCGGCGCTACGTGAATTCATCACGCTGATCAATACGCGCCGCGCCGACCATTGGGCGATCGCTGCTGCCTTTTTCCTGGCCTTACCGATCAACTATTATCTGCTCTGGGCCGAAGAATACGGCATCTACGCGATCTTCATTCCTGTCTATGCCTTCCTGCTGATGCCGATCATTGCGGTCCTGCGGGGCGATACGCAAAACTTCCTGCTGCGGATTTCCGAAGTCCAATGGGCGTTGATGATCTGCGTGTTTTGCGCCTCGCACGTACCGGCCTTGCTGACGCTGCAGATACCCGGCTACGGGGGGCGCAACGTGTTGTTGATCGCCTTCCTGGTGATCGTCGTGCAATCGAGCGATGTGCTGCAATATGTCTGGGGCAAGCTCTTCGGGCGCACCAAGATCGCGCCGAAGCTCTCGCCGTCGAAGACAGTGGAGGGGTTCGTCGGCGGCGTTGCCAGCGCGACGCTGCTCGGCGCCTCGCTCTGGTGGATCACGCCGTTTACCCCGATCCAGGCCGGGGTGATGTCGTTCATCATCACGATGATGGGCTTCTTCGGCGGGCTGGTGATGTCGGCGATCAAGCGGGATCGCGGCGTCAAGGACTGGGGCCACCTGATCGAAGGCCATGGCGGCTTGATCGACCGGCTGGATTCGGTCGTATTCTCGGCACCGATCTTCTTTCATCTGACGCGATACTGGTGGTCGTTGACATGAGCGGCCACCTGCGCGCTTTTGCCCGCAGCAGCATCGTCCACGTGCTTTTTGCTTTCATAGCAATGGGCGGATGGGCGCTGTTTGCCAACAGGCACCACCCAATGCCGCGACCACTCGTAGCCGGCCTGGTGCAGGGCGCCCTTTCAGCCGCGCTGACACTGTGCCTGAAATCGGCCATCGACGCGCTGTCTCTTCGTTTCCGCGGCACTTCGCAGCTTTGGATGCCGCCGCTCCTCGCCTGCCTTGCTTCGACAAGCATCCTCGTCGCCGTGCACGCGGCAACCGGAACACCGGAAATTCTCAAAACCATTGCCGTGCCGCTGCTGGTATCGGGCAGTTATGCAGTGCTCTACAACTATTCGATCAGCCGCGGGGGAGCTTGACCAATGACAGAAACCGGCGACCGCAGGCCGTTGGCCAGCCGAAACACCCGCTGGGCGCAGGCAATCGCCCGACGCCTCGCCGCGATGTCGATCACGCCCAACCAGATATCGCAGGCAAGCATGGCGGCCGCGGCTCTGGCAGGCGTTGCTTTCTGGCTGACCAGCGAGACCCAGGACGGACTTCGCGCCCTGCTTTTCATCGCGGCGGCCCTGTTCTGCCAGATGCGTCTGCTCTGCAATCTATTTGACGGTATGGTTGCCGTCGAGGGCGGCAAGGGTGAACCGGACGGTCCGTTCTGGAATGAATTTCCCGATCGGGTCGCCGACCTCTTCATTTTCGCCGGCGCCGGCTATGGCGTCGGCCTGCCTGCGCTCGGCTTTGCCGCAGGCGCCTTCGCCGTGCTCACCGCCTATGTCCGCGAACTCGGCCGTGCCAATGGCGCACCGAGCGACTTTTCCGGCCCGTTGGCAAAACAGCACCGCATGGCGGTGATCACGTTGGCGGCCGTCGTTTCGGCTTTTGAAGGGTTGTGGCTCGGCGATGGCGAAGTACTGCTCGTCGCCCTTGTTGTCGTCTCGGTCGGGGCAGCCGTTACGGCATTGCGCCGCGCGCGACGCCAGACCGCCTGGCTGAAGGCCAAAGCCGCAGCAAACTAGCCTCCGCGGACCGCACCCCCCAACCTCAATCCGTTGAACGCCGTCGCCTGCATCGGCTCGGCGAACCCCTTGACGTCCTCGAAACTTATTATTAGATAGATTACTCTATTTATTATAACGCCACTGAGCCGCCCTTGAACGTTTTGCGCCACCCACTGCCGACCCCCCGGTTGGCGGAGCTACGTCGACCGTTCGCCCAACCATGCCCGTTCGGCGATAGGCGTTTTGAATCAGATGGATCCGGCCGGCCGCCACATCGCCTGCCGTTACGGAGATGACCATGACCACCCAAGACCGCATAGACGGGGTCGATGCGCTGCGCGGCTTCGCGCTGCTCGGCATTCTGCTCGTCAACATCATGGCCTTCGCTTCGGCATTTTACGGCCTCGAATTGCCTGACCCATCGTTCGATACCGGCCTAGACCGCGCGGTGCACTTCGCTGTCGCACTGTTCTTCGAAATGAAGTTCTACCTGCTCTTTTCCTTTCTCTTCGGCTACAGCTTCACCTTGCAGATGCGCTCCGCCGAAAAGGCAGGCGACGCCTTCGTGCCGCGACTCTTGCGGCGGCAGGCGGGGCTCTGGCTGATTGGCCTGACGCATGCGGTGCTTTTGTTTCATGGCGACATCCTGACGACCTACGCCGTCCTTGGCATCGCCCTGATGATGTTGCGCACGCGAAGCGATGCCAGCCTCTGGCGTCTCGCTCGCCTGCTGGTGATCAGTACGGCGCTTGCCTGGTTCGCCCTTGGCGTCGCCGCCGTCCTGGAGCCTCCAGTCCTTGAGCGGTACGCCATCATCGCCGCGGCTGCAGCGACGGAAGCGGCCTTTCGGGGCGATTGGCAATCCATCATCGGCCAGCACCTGACGGAACTGTCATCGGTCTGGGTCATCCTCGGCCTGTTGCAGGCGCCATCGGCGCTGGCCATGTTTCTTGTCGGCCTGATTGCCGGACGTCGGCAGATCCTGTCTCGGCCGCAGGAGAACCGCGCCCTGTTCCGTTGGCTTGTTCGCCTCGGCCTTTTCGTCGGCCTGCCTGGCGCCGTCATCTATGCCTATACCAGCGTCCAAATGGCCGATTCGCCTCAGGCGATCACCGGACTTGCCGTCGGGCTGTTGACCGCGCCGTTTCTGACGGGAGCCTATGTCGGCGCGATGATGCTGTTCCTCGATAGTGCCGCTGGACGGTGGCTGCGCAACCTGTTGGCGCCGGCCGGCCGGACCGCGCTTTCCAACTACCTGCTACAGTCGCTCATCTGCGCGCTTATCTTTCATGGCTACGGTTTCGGCTTGATCGGCCATATCTCGCCGCTCGAAACCGTATCGATGGCCCTTGTCGTCTACGCCGCCCAGCTTGTTCTTAGCCGCTGGTGGCTGCAACGCTTCGCCTATGGACCGCTGGAATGGCTGCTGCGCCTCATCACCATTTGGCGCGTGCCGCAATGGCGCAACCTTGCAAGCGCCGATCGGCGGTAGACCATTCTTTTCGGCGAGATCGAGATCGCACCCGGCGACCCTGCTCGCCGGGCGCTTCGGTGTCGATGCGGCATATGAAGCCAAAACGAAAACGGCCGGTCACGTAGGACCGGCCGCAATTTTCAGAACCGTGCTGACGGATCAAACGAAGCGCGACTGTTCCAGCGCCGCTTCGACGAAGCTCGCAAACAGCGGGTGCGGATCAAGGGGGCGCGATTTCAGCTCCGGGTGATACTGCACGCCGATGAACCACGGATGGTCAGGGTACTCGACGGTCTCAGGCAGAATGCCATCAGGCGACATGCCCGAGAAGACCAGGCCGCAGGATTCAAGCTGCGGCTTGTAATCGACGTTGACCTCGTAGCGGTGGCGATGACGCTCCGAAATATCGGCCGTGCCGTAGATGTCGGCAATCTTCGTGCCGGTCTTCAGCGACGCACGATAGGCGCCAAGGCGCATGGTTCCGCCGAGATCGCCGGAAGCCGAGCGCTTCTGAAGTTCGTTGCCCTTAACCCATTCGGTCATGAGGCCGACGACCGGCTCCTTGGTCGGGCCGAACTCGGTCGAGGATGCCTTGTCGATGCCGGCAAGGTTGCGCGCCGCTTCGACGACTGCCATCTGCATGCCGAAGCAGATGCCGAAATACGGCACCTTGCGTTCGCGGGCGAAACGCGCCGCGTTGATCTTGCCCTCGGAGCCACGCTCGCCGAAGCCGCCGGGAACCAGGATGCCGTGTACCTTTTCGAGATACGGCGCCGGATCTTCCTTTTCGAAGACCTCCGACTCGATCCACTCGAGCTTGACCTTGACCCGGTTGGCGATGCCGCCGTGATAGAGCGCTTCGGTCAGCGACTTGTAGGCGTCCTTGAGGCCGGTGTACTTGCCGACGATCGCAATGGTGACTTCGCCTTCCGGCGTACGGATGCGATCGGCAACTTCTTCCCACGCTTCCATGCGCGGCTTCGGTGCCGGCTCGATGCCGAAGGCGGCAAGCACTTCGTTGTCGAGGCCTTCCTTGTGGTAGGCGATCGGCACGTCGTAGATCGAAGCGACATCGAGCGCCTGGATAACCGCCGACTGGCGGACGTTGCAGAACAGCGAAAGCTTGCGACGTTCGGCCTCGGGAATTTCGCGATCGGCACGGACGAGCAGGATGTCGGGATGAATGCCGAGCGCCTGCAGTTCCTTGACCGAATGCTGGGTCGGCTTGGTCTTCAGTTCACCAGCCGCCGGAATGTAGGGCATCAGCGTCAGGTGGACATAAACGGCGGTGCCGCGCGGCAGATCGTTGCCGAGCTGGCGGATCGCCTCCATGAACGGCATCGCTTCGATGTCGCCGACGGTGCCGCCGATCTCGCACAGCACGAAATCATAGTCATCGTTGCCTTCGGTAACGAAGTTCTTGATCTCGTTAGTAACGTGCGGGATCACCTGAACGGTTGCGCCGAGATAGTCGCCGCGACGTTCCTTGTCGATGATGTTCTTGTAGATCCGGCCGGTGGTGATGTTGTCGGTCTTCGTCGCCGAACGCCCCGTGAAGCGTTCATAGTGGCCGAGATCCAGATCGGTCTCGGCGCCGTCGTCGGTGACGAACACCTCGCCGTGCTGGGTCGGGCTCATGGTGCCCGGATCAACGTTGAGGTAGGGGTCGAGCTTGCGCAGTCTCACCCGGTAGCCACGCGCCTGCAGCAACGCTCCAAGAGCAGCCGCAGCTATGCCTTTTCCGAGGGAGGAAACCACGCCGCCAGTGATGAATACATATCGCGCCATGGGAGTCACCGGTTACCTTTTAACAAACGATTCCGCCACCGAAAAATTCGCCTATCCGAATTTTTCCGTCTTCGAAGGGAATCAGATTTCACACAAAATAAAACCGGCGGATGGTGCCATCCGCCGGTGGGTTCATTTAAATTGCGACCTTATTGGCCGCTGGGAACTTGCGATCCCGTGTTGCCGTTGGCGCCGCCTGCAGGCGTTTGCGTTGTCGTGGCACCGCTAGCCGGAGCCTCGCCTGTGGTCGCCGGAGCCGGTGCTGTTGCACCGTTGCCGGTCGCAGGCTGCTGGGTCGCGCCGCCGGCCGGAGCCTGAGTGTTGCCACCGCCAAGCGAATCGAGGACGCCGCCGCCCGAGCTGGTGCCCGGAATACGGTCGAGGATGTCGGTCGCCTGCGGCTGGTAACGGGCGAGGATACCCATCGCCAGGGCCAGAACGAAGAACAGTGCCGCGAGGATCGCCGTCGTGCGGGTCAGCGCATTGGCAGTGCCGCGTGCGGACATGAAGCCCGAGCCACCGCCGATGCCGAGGCCACCACCTTCGGAGCGCTGAATGAGAACGACGCCGATCAGGGCAACGACGACCATGAGATAGATGACGAGTAGTACGGTCTGCATCAGCTTCCAGTCCTGCCCTTTGGGCAAACGAATCAAATCTTGCGCGGACTCGGGGCTTCCCGGGCGCAATTTTCGCGCTTCTTTATACCAAGCCGTCCGCTATTCCAACCCCCTGCCCGGCCTGTGCCGGACAATCAGGCCGTCAAATCTTCATAAGCCCGGTAGATGGCGAGGAAGTCTTCGGCTTTCAAGCTCGCACCACCGATCAGCGCGCCATCGACGTTGGCAACGCCCATCAATTCGCGGGCATTGGACGGCTTGACCGAACCGCCGTAGAGAATGCGCATCTTGCCGCCGGCACCACCGAACCGCGACACCAGTTCCTGGCGCATGAAGGCATGCGCCTCTTCGACGTCGGCAGTCGTCGGCGTCAGACCCGTACCGATCGCCCAGACCGGCTCATAGGCAATGACAGTGTTTTCCGCCGTGGCGCTGTCGGGCAGGCTTTCGGCAAGCTGACGCTTGAGCACGTCGAGCGTCTTGCCCACCTGTCGCTCGTCACCGGTTTCGCCAATGCAGACGATGGCGACCAGTTCGGCGGCGTGGGCGGCGTCCGTCTTGGCGCGCACCAACCCGTCATGCTCGGCATGGTCGGTGCGTCGCTCGGAATGGCCGACGATCACATGGGTGCCGAAGCAATCGGCGATCATTTCGGCAGAAACTTCGCCGGTATGTGCGCCGGACTGCTTCTGATGGCAATCCTGGGCGCCGATCATCAGCGGGCTATCGTCGCAAAGCGCGGTCGCAACATAGAGTAACGTCGCGGGCGGGCAGATCAGCGTCTCGACCTTGCTCGACAGATCGCCCTTGACCCCTTCGGCCATCGCCTTGATCTGATCGAACGATGCGCGCGTTCCGTTCATCTTCCAGTTTCCGGCGACGAGCGGGCGGATGTCAGGCGTCATGAAATTTCCTCCGGGTCAGGTCATTTTCTCGGCAAGCGGCCTAGCAAATGCAGCCGGCAAAGGAAAGCATCCGTCGCTGAATATTCCGGAAGGACCAAAACGATCGGCCCGGCCGGTGGTCTCTCGCATTGCAGCGCCGCGCGTTAAGTATGACGCGCAAAGGATGCTGTAACGCTTTCAACCTGCTGAATAATATCGTCCTTGGATCGATTCCGAATTAAGGATCTATATGCGGGCGACGGTGCGAGCCATGTGGATCACCGCAAAAGGCAATCCTTCATCATCCCTCTCCTGTCGGCCCGTGACGACAAAGCCGCGACGGTGATAGAATTCGACCGCGCTCGCGTTGTCGGCGTAGACGCTGACGTCGAGATGACCGAGCCGCGTCGCGGCGTGTTCGATCAGTCCGCGGCCGATGCCGGCGCCATGGACTTCGGGATCGACGAACAACCCGCCGACAAAATTGTCGATCAGCCCGATGAAGCCCGCCGGATGCCCACCGACCTCTGCGACCCAATTGTCGGCCATCGGCAGGTACGTGTCGCGGACGATCTGCAGCTGGGTGACCAGCCGCTCTTCGCCGAGAAAGGGATGCCCGATGCGCGAGGCGGACAGCCAGATGGCCACCAGCCGGTCACGATCTTCCGCGCGGTAAGGCCGGATCACCGTTTCTGAGAGCCGATTGGCCTCGTGTTGGTCGTTTTGCATGTCTCTCTCATAAGATATTCTGAGCGGCAACCCGCCGAGCGCCGCCAGTGATGCCTCTTTCAGGCCGCAAACTTGAGCACGGCCCCCGGCTCTTCGCCGTAGCTATCGCCTGTCAGAACAAAGCCCAACCCCTTGTAGAAACCTTCTGGGCTCGCCTCACCCAGTCCGCAGCTGGTGTAGAGCTCGCGGATGCCACGCGCCTTGAGGTCGCGCACGACGAGTTCGATCGCCTTCTTGCCGATGCCCTTGCCCTGAAATGGACGGGCTATCATGAAGCGCCAGAGGTAGACGCCCGGGCAATCGATGCCGTCGTCCCAATCCGATCCCTGGTGCAGCATGATGAAACCGACGAGCGTCTCCTCGGCGTAGATCGCGCGGAACCAGGCATTCTCGGAGAAATGCGCTTCCGCAATCGAGGTGCCGTTGTCGGCGACCATATTGCGCTGTCCTTCGCTCAGCGTTTCGCTGAGCTCGCAGACCTCGCAAACGGTAAGCGCGGAGATACGGCGGAAGGTAATTTCTGCATCAGACGGCAATGCATGTTCGCTCATAAGCGACTCCTGAAAATCAAATGGATGAAAACGAGGACCAAGCCAAAAAGGCCGGCCGCGGTTTTAGATCGTCCGCCAACGATTTGAGCCAACGCTCAAATTGGACATATGATCAAATCTGCGCTATGTCAATCGCATACAACCGGAGACTGAATATGGTGTACATGACCCGCCTCGCCCGGCGCGAGGCGATCATTGCGGCGGCCATCGCCGTCATGCTGAAGGACGGCTTCGACGGGATGACGACACGTCGGGTTGCAGCCGAAATGGGAGCGGCCAACGGCATCATCCACCATCACTTCAAAACGGCAAGCGACCTCAAGTGTGCGGCCTTCCTGCATTACGAGGCTGCGGCCCGTGCCGAGTTCGTGGAGATGCGCCCTGCACTCAGTGCGACGGCAGCGCTCAAGCTCTTCGTCAGTGACCACACGGACGATACACGGGAAAGCGGTATGCGGTTCTGGGCGGAGGCATGGCGGGCAGCCCAGGCCGACCCAGAATTGGCCGGCGCTTACGCCCGGGCCGTTTCCGGCTGGCATCGTCTGCTTTGCGGCATCATTGCGGACGGTGTCGCGGCGGATGAATTCCGTGCAGGCGTGCTCGCAGAAACGATCTCCTGGCGGATCCTCGGTCTCGGAATTGGCCTTTCCAGCATGGCAGTGCTGCCTATGCCGCTGCTATCGCCGACAACCGTGCGCCGCCTGATGATGCAGGCCGTCGCGGACGATCTCGGCATCTCGTTTCAGGAGATAACCGGGGCATCCTGACCTATACCAAACCTGCGCTGATATTGACCTATTGCGTGGGACCGTGTGCGGTCATCCGGCGAGGAGCGGACCTGAGAGCGATGCCTTGGCATCGGTCGAGGATTGCGACGCTGCCAGTGGGCGACAGACGGCCCGCCCGAAGGGCCGGGCACTTTTGCCCCTTGATGGCGTTGACAATCCTCACCGGACCACGCGGTCCGGCTGCGGTTATCTCCTTGCCGGAAACCAAAATCGCTCCGGCGCAATCGGTCAATATCAGCGCAGGTTGGTATTACGCCTTTGCCGCAAGTGCCTTGCGGATATCAGCCACGTGCTGTCGGTCGAACAGGTCGAACACCTCGTCCCCCGTCAGCCGTTGGACGTCCTGGATATGGGGATAGGCATGCTCAGCCTCACCGAGCGCCAGATAGGAGCGGGCGATGGTCATCGACCCGAGCGGCTGGCGCAGTGAAAGCGTCCATTCGCGAACGAGTTTCGAAACAGCGATGCTCTCGCGGTGAAGCCTGACATCGTGGAGCGCGGCACCGTAACCGCCTTTGACCCAATAATAGAGGTCTTCCCCCTCGAAGTTCGCGTCCGCCAGTTGCGCCGCATTGCTCGAGCGATTCTGCGAACCGATGCTCCGCCCCCAGCGCGATGCCGGCGTTGGCATGTTTCAACACCACGTTTTCAAGTGGGATCATCTCGGTCGTCGCGCTATTCTGCGTCATGTCTCATGTTCCGCAATACGTTGGATCTGCAACCATCAGACCAGCCCGTCGACTGCCCTGCGCGGAGCAGATGAGATATCTTTCGACTGTATCAACAGGATCGGCCTGCGAATTTACGGTATCGTCGGAGAATAAAAGATGGGGCCAACGGGTCTTATCCGGGTGACGAAGGCGAATATTTCGTCCGAATGCCGCAGGAGCGTGCCATGCTGCAAAACAGCAAGTCTACATTCGGCTGGGTGACGATCATCCTCCATTGGCTGATCGCCATGTCGATCCTTGGCCTACTGGCACTCGGCTTTGTCATGCGCAGGCTATCCCTGGATCCAGCCCTGCAGTTCTCGCTCTACCAATGGCACAAATCCTTCGGCTTCACCGTGCTTGCCCTCGCCGCGCTACGCGCCGTCTGGCATGTGCTCGATAGGCAACCACAGGCGCCTTCAGGCCTTTCCGTGCTCGAACGACGCGCGGCCCGGACCACGCATGCAATCCTGATCGGCCTGACCATAGCCGTGCCCCTTGCCGGTTGGGCGGTTGCGTCGACCTCGACGCTGAACATTCCAAGCTTCTATTTCGACTGGTTCGTCATCTCGCATCTGCCGATGGCGAAATCGGAAGCAGCCGAGAGCTTCTGGACGTCGACCCACGCAATCCTCGCCTACGCGACGCTGGCTCTTGTCGCGCTCCACGCGATGGCCGCGCTCTACCATCACATGGTGCGCCGCGACGAAGTTCTGGTTCGCATGCTGCCGACGCGACTGCTGCGGCGCGGCGAGGTCGAAAAGACCAAGGGCAGTCAGGTCATTGCCAAGAGGAAGTGAACCATGATCAAGCAGCAATCGAAGGCAACGCCAACAGCATTGGCACTTGGCGTCGTGCTTGCCACGACGTTCGGACCAAGCGCCACAAGTGCCAGTGCGCCGCAACTCTCGGACGCTGCCGGCAGCTACGGCATCACCGGTGCGTCACGTGTGCATTTCTCCGTTGCGCAAGTCGGTGGCGGCGGCATCATCGGCGACTTCGGCAAGTTCTCCGGCAATTTCCGTATCGATGGCAATAACATCGCCCGTTCGTCGGTCGAGTTCACCCTCTACCCGGAAAGTGTCGAGACGGGAGAAAGCCGCGTCGAAGATTTCCTGAAGTCGAGTGCGGTCTTCGACAGCGCGACCTATCGCACCGTCACCTTCCGCTCGACCAGCGTCAAGCAGACCGGCCCGGACACGGCCGCCGTCGAAGGCACGTTGACGGCGCGCGGCAAAGCGCGGAAGGAACGGTTCTCCGTCAAGCTGATGGACTGGAACAGCCGGTCGATCTCCTTCATAATCCGCGGCAGCATCTTTCGCTCACCCTACGGCATGGACGTCGGCACGCCGATCTATTCCAATGTCGTCGAATTCGACATGAACATAAAAGGGCAGAAGCACTAAGCTCCTGCCCTTCGAGGTATTTTTGGGTTTCCGCTCAACCGCCGATCTGGCTACCGAGGAAATCCTTGACGATATGCACGATGCCGCGGCCAAGAAGCTCATCCAGTGCCGCGATGAACTGGTCGACGTGCGCGCGCTCGCAGATCAGCGGCGGCTCGAGCCGGATGACATTGCGATTGTATTCGGTAAAGGCAACCAGCACGTCGTAGTCGCGCAGAAGCAACGCACCGATGAAGCCAGAGAGCGAGCCCTTCAGCTTGTCATCCAACACGGAAACGACCGGACGCAGAACCATCGGCAACGTCTGGCTGAAATCCTGGAACTCCAGGCCAACCATCAGTCCCTTGCCGCGTACGTCCTTGATGATCTTCGGATATTTTTCCTTCAGCGCCTGCAGGCGTTCAAGCAGATAGTCGCCGCTGTCAGCGGCGCGATCGATCAGATGATCGTCGTAGAGCACATTGATGCCCTCGATCGCGGTGACGCAGGCTTCGCCCATGCCACCGAAGGTCGCCATGGCGTGGATCATCGCCGTCTTCGATGTGCCATAAGCCTTCATGTAGACGTCGCGGCGGGCGATCATTGCGCCAACCGCCGCCTTGCCGGCACCGAGCGACTTGGCGAGCGCGGTGACGTCAGGAATGACGCCATAATGCTCGAAAGCATAGAAGCGACCCGAACGGCCATAACCGCACTGCACTTCATCAGCGACCCACAGGACGCCATAGCGATCGCAGAGCGCACGCAGCTGCTGCCAGTACTCGGCCGGCGCCTGGATGATGCCACCGCCGCCCTGGATCGTCTCGAGCACTATCACGCCGATTTCGGGATCGGACTTGAAGGCGTTCTCGACGGCTTGGATATCGGCGAAGGGAACGCGGACCGTGTTGTCGGCAACCCTAAACTCGGCGCGGTAAAGCTGGCCGTCGGTAATGGCAAGCACGCCCTTGGTTTTCCCATGGAAGGAATTTTCCGCGTAGACGACCTTCGGACGCTTCGGGCCGGCGGCGCGCTCGGCGAGCTTGACGGCTGCCTCCATCGCCTCGGAACCGGAGGAACCGAGGAAGACCATGTCGAGATCAGCAGGCGAGCAGGCGGCAATGTTCTTGGCGAGCGCCGATGCATATTGCGACATGAAGGCGATCGCAATTTCGTGGCGCTTCTCGTCCTGGAACTTCTGGCGTGCTTCGAGAATACGCGGATGGTTGTGGCCGAAGGCCAGCGAACCGAAGCCGCCGAAGAAGTCGAGAATCTTCCGACCGTTCTGATCGGTGTAGTACATGCCCTCGGCGCTTTCGATCTTCACCTTGTGAAAGCCGAGCAGCTTCATGAAGTGAAGCTGACCAGGGTTGAGATGGTCCTTGAAGGCGGTCGTGATGTCCCCGATCGACATGGCTTTCGCCTGCTCGACCGTGATCAGATTTGGCCTTGCGACCCCGCCTTCGATCGACGGCGCCGAGACGCCTGTGCGGTTCGGTCTATCCAGCATTGTCATTCCCCTCACTCGGCCGGTACGGCTGCGGCGTTTTGCATGGCAGCGCCGGATTTCTTGGCCCGATACTCGTCATAGGCGGCAATCAGCATGTCGCCATCGTTGAACTCCGGCCGCCAGCCGAGCTGATGCTTCAGCTTGCCCGTTTCACGGACGCAAAGTTCGTCGGCAATCAGGTACTGCTCCGGATCCATGATCGGCTTGTTGATCAGATCGAACAGCGCCAGTGTCTGCTTCACTGCGAAGCCAGGCGTCGGCAGCAGGAAGGACTTTGAATCGGCGTGCTTGATCAGGTTGCCGAGAAGCTCACGCACCGAAGGAGGACTATCCGAGCCGAGGTTGTAGGCCTCGTTGGGCACGCCACCCTTCCAGGCGAGCCGCGCCGCTTCGGCGCAGTCGAACACCGAGATGAACTGGTACGGTACCCTGCCCGAACCGATCATCGGCACCGGCAGGTTCATGTCGATCAGCTTGAACAGTTTTTCGAGGATACCGAGGCGGCCGGGTCCGATGATCAGGCGTGGGCGGAAGATCGAGATGTTCATGCCCTGCTTGCGCCATTGAGCGGCAAGTTGCTCCGTTGCCCACTTCGATTTTCCGTATTCGCCGAGCGGCTTTGCCGGATGGTCCTCGGTCTGCGGCGACTGCACCGTGTGGCCGTAGATCATGTCCGTGGTGAACTGAACGAGACGCGACGCATTGGCTGCGCCCATGGCCTTCATGATGTTCTCGGCACCGTAGTAGTTGACCGGCCAGAAGAAATCCCAGCGCTTCGAACGGATCTGCAACGGTGACAGCATCTTGGCCGCCATGTTGTAGACCATGTCGTCAGGGCCGATACCGACCTTCAGCACATCGCTCATCTGCGTCACATCGCAATGGACGAAGCGGGCACGGTTGTAGTGCGGCAGATCGGACTTGACGATATCGGCGACCACGACCTCCTCGCCATCCTGAACGAGGCGCTGCGCCAGATGCCGGCCGACGAAACCGTCGCCACCAAAGATAATATGCTTCATGACTTGCTCCCGAAATCTGCTGTTCTTGCACCAGCCGTATCGATCGACTTTTCGTCGCCATGGGATGACATGCCCGACTGGGCGATCAGAACCGTTCCAACGCAGATGAGCGCGATGCCGGCGATGCGCCAGGCATTGAGGTCCTCGCGGAAGACGAAGTAGGCGAAGATCGCAACCGCCACATAGGCCAGGCTCAGGAACGGATAGGCGAAGGAAAGCTCTACCTTCGACAGCACATAGAGATGCGATGCCATCGAGATGACAAAGGTCGCGAGACCCGCGAAGACCCATGGATTGAAAACGATCTGGAACAGGCGAACAATCGCCGTCTCTGCCGTCATCGAGATCGGCCCGAGTGACATCATGCCCTGTTTCAGCATCAACTGTGCCGCCGCATTGGTCAGCACAGTGAAGAGAATGAATGGAATATATTTCATAGTTTTACCCCCAGTCCCGGGGAAGTACCTACACGCGAGAGACGCATATTCAGTGAAGTTCGCGTGTTTAATTTAATAAAATTGTCGGCATTCTCACTTTGGCAAAGCCAGCGCCGTGCGGCGCCAGAAGTTCGACGTCAGCGCTGGATCGCGCAAAGCCTCAAGCTCCCTCCAGGAAGTGAAAGATTTTTCAAAGACTTGCGGGCTCATACGCGCATCCTTGTAAGGATTGATCGCGCCCCCGGCTTCGACAACGATTGCATCCAGCCTGTCCAGCAGCTTAACCGTCCGTTCACCTTGATTGGCGAAGTCGAGCGTCAAAGTAAAACCAGGCCGCGGAAACGATAGGAGCCCGCGGGAGGCGACGTCCCCGAAGCGCTTCAAGACGGTCAGGAACGATGCGTGTCCGGCACGGCGCGCGGTCTCCATCAGCGTCGCGGTGATCTCCCGCGCATTCTCGGCGGGATAGACGCTCTGGTGCTGATACAGACCTTTGGGGCCGTACAGCCTGTTCCACGCGCCGATGGCGTCGAGCGGATAGAAATAGGAAGTCCACGGCACCGTCGACACGGCCTCGCCCGGTTTCTGCTTGCGGAAATAGTATTCGTTGAAGGCCTTGAGCGTCGCTGAATTGAGCAGGTTGAACGGTGGCGAAAACGGCACCGAGAGCTTCATGCCTTTCGGCATATCGGGAAGCTCGCAAGAGCCATCGGCATGGTCGCCGGCCAGCAGAACCCCACGGCCCATACGCCGTCCCGTTGCAAGCTGGTCGATCCAGGCGACTGAGTATTCGTGTTCTTCGTCGACGCGATCGACGAGACCAAAGTATTCGTCGAGATTATCGAAGCGGATCGCGTGCTGCTGCACATGCGGCGACGGCACCTTGGTGAGGCGAAGACTGACGGTCAGGATCAAGCCGGTGAGCCCCATTCCGCCGATCGTGGCGGAAAACAGCTCCTGGTTCTCCGCCGGAGTGCAGGCCAGGTGCTCGCCATTGGAACGCAGGAGCGTAAAGCCAGTCACATGATTGCCGAAGGTACCGCGGGCATGGTGGTTCTTGCCGTGGACATCGTTGGCAAGCGCGCCGCCAACGGTGACAAAAGCCGTACCTGGTGTCACGGGAAGAAAGAAGCGGTGCGGAATGGCGCGGGCCAAAACGTCGCCAAGGGTAACGCCGGCTTCGCAGGTCATCATCCCTGTGCCCGGATCGAAGGCGATTATGCGCGCGTGTCGACGGTTGTCGATCAGCATGCCGCGATCGTTATGGCAGCTGTCGCCGTAGCTGCGGCCGTTGCCGAACGGCAGGAAGGCATCGGGCTCGATATTGCCGATGCGATCTTCGTAGTCGTCGGGTGAAATGCCCTGTCGTGGCCGACGGTCGAGCCGGCCCCAACTTTCGTAGTCTTGTGTGTTCATTGCGGCCCGACGGCTCCGAAAAGAATAAGTAACGCCCCGATCAGCATGGTCAGCTGGCTGCGCCAATCGCGCATGATGAAGACCACCGGATCCTCGTGCAGCATGCCACGGCGCGCCAGCATCCAGATCCGAAGGAGCATATAAAGCACCAGCGGGCAAAGCGGCCACAATGCCCACGGCGTCGTGTACATTTCCTGCAGTTCCTTGCTGTGCACGTAAAGCGCAAGCACCAGAGCGGAAGTGAAGGCTGAGGCCACGCCTGCCTGCCCGACCATCTCGAAATCGACCGCGAGATAGCCGCGCCCGGGAACGGCACCGCCGTCCTTGTTGTCGAATTCATGCAGTTCGACGTAGCGCTTCACCAGAGCCAGGCTGAGGAAAAAGAAGATCGCGAACGACACCAGCCAGAAGGAAAGTTCCGTTCCGGTCGCCGCCGCACCGGCAACGATACGGGTCGTGTAGAGGCCGGCAAGCGTGAACACGTCGACGAGAAGCTTGCGCTTGAGCACAAAGGTGTAGGCCGTCGTAGCACAGGCATAAAACGCCAGCACGCCAGCAAACTTCCACGGAAGGAGAAAGGTCAGCGAAACCGAGGCCAGGGTCAGGCAGACGACCAGCACCAATGCCGTCGGCACCGACATCTGGCCGCTGGCAAGCGGCCGGTTGCGCTTCTTCGCGTGGCGCCGGTCGTTCGCCAGATCGGAGAGGTCGTTGATGACGTAGACGGCGGAGGCCAGGAAGCTGAACGCAAAGAATGCGATGGCAACACTCACCAGCGCATCCAGATGCAGCACCTCATGATTGAGGATCATCGGCACGCCGATCAGCACGTTCTTCGCCCACTGATGGACGCGGATCGACTTCAGCGGCGCAAGCATGCTCACTTTGCCGGTGTCGAGTTTCTCGGCATCGTGACTACGACGCCATTTCTCAGCCGCCGCATCGGGTGCCACGACGATTGCCCGGCGCGACGCCTCGAAGACCGCGATGTCGTCGCGGCTGTTGCCCATATAGTCGAAGCCACCTTCGCCGAACCGTTCCACCAACGCATCACGCTTTCGGCTGCTGGTCAGATTGAGTGCCTCCGACGAATGCATGATCGAAGAAAAGAGCCCGATATGCGCTTCGACCTCTCGCGCGACGGAAGGTGCAGCACCGGTAACCAGCACGATGTCGCGTCCTTGGGCCTTTTCGGCGGCCAATCGAGCAAGGACGGCCTGGCGATACGGCCAGTCCGCCGCCATTCGTCCGGAGCGCAAGGCAACCTCATGTTTCAGACGCGCCTTGCCCTGCGATAGCCACATGAGCATCGGGAAGAGCATCAGCGGATTGCGCAAAACGATGATCGCAGCACCTTCCCACAGTGTGTCGGCAGCCAGTAAGGTGCCATCCAAGTCGACACACAACGGAATTTGCCGTGTTTCGATATGCGCATTCATGAAATCTACCCCAGCAATATCTGCCGGGATAATCGCGCCGATCACTTTCAAAGGTGGAAATAAGCAGCGCGCCTACACCCGGAAATTGCCGTTCTGGTTAACAAATGCCGAGCCGCGAGCGATGTCCGTCAGCGGCTGCCGATCCAGTTCAAGGCGTCGCGCCAATCGGTCATACGGACCGGCGTTCCATGCGATCCGGTCTCAAAGAGCACGAAGCGGGCCGGATAGCCCTGCCCTTTCAACGCGCTGTACAGCGCCTTCTGGCTCGCTGCCGGATAGACACTATCTCGGCTGCCATGGCTGAAGAACATCGGCAATTTCGCCTTGTAGGCGGCGCTCTTGGTAAAATCAGGATCGGCAGCGCCGCCCATGATCATCATGCCGCCAAGCGCTGCCACAGCGCCCGCGTCACGAGACACACCCCAGCAAATGAAACTGCCCATGGAGGCACAGGCCAGCACGACAGGTCTCCCGCCGGAGCGCTCGGCGGCAAGTTTGACCAGGCCTGCAACGTCCGCGGCCCCGGCCGCATCGAAGGACCGCACGCTCGGCGCGTAATAAACGCCCCCATTGGCGACAGCGAGGTTCTTCAGGCGATTGAAGTTGCCGCCGAAGGAGAAATCATTGGCGCCGAGGCGCCGGTCTCCCCCGCGTCCATGGATGAAAATCACGGTGAATGCTGCGCCGCGCTCCCGACCGACGCGCGTCACGTCGAGCGAGCGCCCGCCAACATCGAGCGTCTCGTTGACCTGCTCGCCTTTGACACCCAACGAGACGAAGGCGCGTTTGACGCGCCGCTCCGGAATTTCGTCGCGTTCATTGATATCGCGCAGTTCCTGATAGTCGACGACGCGGTAGTCACCGCCCTCGCTCTCCTCCAGCACCTTGCCGTATGAAAACAGATCGTCCTTGTAGGGCTTAAGCACCTGCGCCTCGGCGCAAACGATCGAGCTTGCAAAAAGGCCGACGGACAGAAAAATGGCGGCAAGCCGGCGAAAGCAAAAATCAGCTGTGGACACGGACAACGAAGGGCTCCCTGGTTCGCGGCAAAGCCTTGCCATCGGCCCGACAGCAAAGCAACAGTTGGTAACAAACGCCGACGCAGAGGCTTTATTTTGCAGGCATCCGGCGCGGCCATTCTCCTTTTGTTCGCACAATCGGCAAGAGTCTGGCAGAATTCGGGTGATTCGAATGACTGGGGATGGCGACAAGACCGAGGTCTTGCTATGGCCTTCAGCACCTCCGCACGACAGGAATGATCTAGACGCCCCATGGACGACAACAGCGACCTCTTCTCCGCAATACCCGAACAACCGAAGCCCGTCGTGGCAGACGCCGCGCCTGTTGCGCGAACGGCGCCGGCTCCGCGTGAAGAACCGCGCCCTGCTCCCAAAGGCAGCGACAGCGGCGACTATGATGCTTCGGCGATCGAGGTGCTGGAGGGGCTGGAGCCTGTCCGTCGGCGTCCGGGCATGTATATCGGCGGCACCGATGAAAAGGCGTTGCACCATCTCTTCGCCGAAGTCATCGACAACTCGATGGACGAAGCGGTGGCGGGGCACGCCAACTTCATCGAAGTCCATCTCGACGCCGACGGCTATCTGTCGGTAACCGACAACGGCCGCGGCATTCCGGTCGAAAACCATCCCAAATTCCCGGGCAAATCGACGCTCGAAGTCGTCATGACGGTTCTGCATGCCGGCGGCAAGTTCGACGGCAAGGCCTATGAAACTTCCGGCGGTCTGCACGGCGTCGGCGTCTCCGTCGTCAACGCGCTGTCGGACGATCTCGAAGTCGAGGTTGCCAGAAATCGCAAGCTCTATCGCCAGCGCTTTTCGCGCGGCGTGCCGCAGGGTGGCCTGGAGGAGCTAGGTGACGTCCACAACCGACGCGGAACGCGGGTTCGGTTTCATCCCGATCCGCAGATTTTCGGACCGCATGCCCGCTTCGAGCCGGCGCGCCTGTTCCGCATGGCACGCTCGAAGGCCTATCTCTTCGGCGGCGTCGAAATCCGCTGGTCGTGTGATCCGTCGCTGCTGCCGGAAGGCTCCGAGATACCGGACCGGGCGGTGTTCCACTTCCCCGGCGGCCTGAAGGACTATCTTGCCGCAACGCTCGGAAAGGAGTTCACGGTTACCCGCGAGATCTTTGCCGGCAAGTCCGAGAAGTCGAACGGCCACGGATCGCTCGAATGGGCCGTCACCTGGTATGGTGGCGACCAGCAAGTCCATTCCTATTGCAACACCATTCCGACGCCTGAAGGCGGGACGCACGAGGCAGGTTTCCGCATCGCGCTCACAAAGGGTCTGAAGAATTACGCCGAGCTGACGCAGAACAAGCGCGCCGCCATTATCACCACCGATGACGTGATGATTTCAGCCGCTGGCATGCTCTCGGTCTTCATTCGCGAGCCGGAATTCGTCGGCCAGACGAAGGACAAGCTGGCAACCGTCGAAGCACAGCGCATCGTCGAAAACGCCCTGCGCGATCCTTTCGATCATTATCTTGCCGACAACCCGGCCGAGGCGGCAAAACTGCTTGAATGGGTGATCGAGCGCGCCGACGAGCGCGTCCGCCGCCGCAAGGAAAAGGAAGTCAACCGCAAGACCGCGGTGCGCAAGCTGCGCCTGCCCGGCAAGCTTGCCGACTGCTCGCAGAACACAGCCGAAGGTGCGGAACTTTTCATCGTCGAAGGGGATTCGGCTGGCGGCTCGGCCAAGCAGGCGCGTAACCGCGCGAACCAGGCCATCCTGCCGCTTCGCGGCAAGATCCTCAACGTCGCCAGCGCCGGTCGGGAAAAGCAGGGCGCCAACCAGCAGATCGGCGACCTGATCCAGGCGCTCGGCTGCGGTACTCGCAGCAAATACCGGGAAGAGGACCTGCGCTACGAACGCATCGTCGTCATGACCGACGCCGACGTCGACGGCGCGCACATCGCCTCGCTGCTGATCACCTTCTTCTACCAGGAGATGCCGGAGCTCATCCGCGGCGGCCACCTCTATCTCGCCGTACCCCCGCTCTACCGCCTGAGCCAGGGCTCGAAGACGCTCTATGCCCGCGACGACGCCCATCGCGAAGAGCTGATGCGCACCGAATTCAACGGCCGCGGCAAGGTCGAAGTCGGCCGGTTCAAAGGTCTCGGCGAGATGCTGCCGGCGCAGCTCAAGGAAACGACAATGGATCCGAAGTTCCGCACGCTGCTCAAGGTCCAAATCGACGACGTCGATTTCGAAGGCACGCGCGAAGCCGTCGACAGCCTGATGGGCACCAAGGCCGACGCACGCTTCCGGTTCATCCAGGAACGCGCCGTGTTCGCGGATAATCTCGATATCTGATCGACCGAGACGTCGCGGTGCCTATGTGTTTACAAGCAGATAGGCACCGTGGGTGAAGCCGATAATGGCACGCCCGAAACGACGGGCGTTGCCCATTTGCGAGGCGCCTTCAAAGACGCCGCTCCGACTATCGATCGAGATCTGCAGGTGTGCGCAGCGCCTTCTCCATGAACAGGCTCAGCGGATCCGGCTGGTAGTTGCCGAAAGGCGGGCGCTCGACATATCCGGCGCTCCTGTAGAGCCCGATTGCTTCCGGCTGGTGAATACCGGTTTCAAGCCGGATGATATCAAGACCGCAGTTCTCGCCGTGCCGCTCGACTGTCTGCAACAAACGCTTTCCGACCTTCAGTCCCCGCGCCTGCGGGTCGACGAACATGCGGTTGATCTCCGCCGAACCATCGCCGGCTTCGACCAGCGCGCGGCAACCGACGACAATTCCATCAAAACGCGCGACGAAGAAGGATACGCTTGGCTTCTCCAGCGTCGGCACATCGACAAGGTGGTTGCTTTCCGCAGGATAGAGCAATGCGGCATAGGCGTCCGACATTTCCAGAAGGCGCAGGATTTCCGGCTGGCGTGGTAACTCTTCGGCGATCGTGACGTCAGGCAATTTTTATCCTCGGCAATGGCTTGGTTCGTTTGCGGTTCTGAAGCGAAACTAACGGCCTGTAGGTCGGCACCCAATACGTCAAATTGCGCAAGGACCAGACCTGCCCATCAATCCGAATGACGCGGCGAAACAAATTGTTTCTGCGCGTTCAGGCCATTGCCCTAATTCCGGAAGAATCACACAGGCAGAAGTCGTGCAACCGGCGCCCAGATGGATACAGCCAGACCATGAAAGCCACCCTGATCGTTATGACCATCCTTGGCTGTGACCACGACGTCAGCCAGTGCCAATATATCTCGACGGTCGACGGGACATGGCCCTCGATCGCCCAATGCGATACGGATTCGCAGAAACAGTTGCCGCGCTTTTCCAATGCCAACTATCCCGTGGTCGTCGCCGTCTGCGAGAGTTCCGGCCCCGGCTTCGCCACCAATGATCCGCAGCCGGAGGTCGTCGCTCCGCTTCCGCAGCCCGAGACGCCGGCGCCGCAGGCAGCAGAGGTGCAACCGACCCTGCCAAAGCGCGCCCTTGCGTTTCTCTCCGGCGCCGTTCCCGACCGTGAGAAGCTGAAGACCCTGGTCAGCAAGCCGGTTCACTACATCGAGGACGGTTATTCCTGGGTGGCGCGGCGGTTCACCGACTGACGCAATCAGGCGGGGTCATTCATCAGGCTTTCGGCGCTCGTGGTTTGGCGGCCAGCACGGCTGGCTGACCTTTCGGCGAATTGACGTCAGGCGGCCTGGCGCGCGGCCAATTGGGCATAGTCGCGGGCAGACTGCCGTTGCTCGGCAAAGGCCAGACGCTCGAGAATTTCCGCCATTGCATTGCAGGCCGGCGAAGGCGCCCTTTGACCGTGCAAGCTTGCGAGCAGCGCGGCACAGACCGAGGCGCGACAATCGTCCGTGCCGGTCGTGCCGTCCTTGCGCCAGAGCAGGACCGCCTCAGCGAACGCTTCGCTGACGTCACGCCCAAGGCCGGCGCTCTCGAACAGGGCGCGAATGGAATGGATGCGGCCGCTCGAGAGGATCGAGCGAACGCGCTTTTCCGTGACGCCAGAGAGATCGACGATGGCTGCCGAGAAAAACTCCGCCCGACCGGTGACAAGTGCATGCAACAGGAACGCCGGCGTCAGGCGACCGGTCCCGCGCAGATGAGCGACGAGGTCAGGCAATTCATCCACAGCCAAAGCGCCGGCCATGCCGACCGCTGCGACGTCGCAGGCCTCGCGCGTGATCCGCTCTACCCGCGTCTTTCCGATCGCCATCTGAACCAGACCGAAGGCGGCGAGAGCTGCCCCCACCTCTTCGACGAGCGCGTGCCGGGCATCGCTTGGCAAGTCGGCGCGGTCCAGCAGCAGATCGCGGATGGCAGCGGAATAGCCGAGACGCTCAGCGATCCGCTTCAACGACCGGCGCGGCAGCTGGGCACCGCCATTTTCAAGCAGGATCAGCATTTCTTCTTCGCCGCCGATTTCAGCGATAGCGGCTGAGACGGAACGTGACACGAATGCGCGGGCCGCAATCAGCGCCCGTGTCTCGACCGAGCCCCGGGCTGCAAGATCGACAAGGTCCTCGTCGGTCAGAACAGGCGAGCGGGAAATGACGATGTAGGCGATTTCCGGCTGGTCTTCGGCAAGCCCGAGAATGATGGCACGAGGAATATCGGAGGATGGCGCGAGCACTTCGGCCAGAGCCGAACGTACCTTCGGAGAGGGATCGTCGAGCAGAAAGGTCATTGCCATTTCGGCAGCCTGACGATCAATACCGTTCATCTGCGCGTCGACATAGGCGCGACCGAGGGCCCGGGCAGCGCGGGCACGATCGCCCGTTCTCGCCGTCTCCACCCAGCGAAGAAATGCTTGTATGATCACCGACGCCCCACTAGACACCCAAAGCCACCTGATGTTGGAAGCCTAGCCGGCAAAGGTTTAAGATTGGTTCACCATGTCCGTTAACCGCTTCAAAACCATGAAACCACTGCTGTTTCAGAGCGCCGGCGCGCCGCTACCGACGTCCGTCGATCTCAACGCTTTCGATGGCATTATTGTCGATCTCGGTTTTGGTGACGATGCACTAGCTCAGCTGGTGGCAGTCGCGCGCGGTGCCTGCCGTGTCTTCGCACGGATCGCTCCAATCAACCGCCTGGCAGCGGAGGACATGGCCTCGCTTCTTCGCAACGACATTAGCGGCGTCCTGCTTTCCGGATGCCGGAGCCGCGCAGATGTGCAGAGGCTCGATGTCATGCTGCGCGTCGCGGAGGCGAACGTAGGCAATCGCCTGCAGCAGGTCGCTATCCTTGCCGAATATGGCTCGGTCCCCGAAAGCGTACTTTCGCCCTACTCCCTTGGCGAAAGCTCGCCGCGTCTCGAAGGAATTATTTTCGATGCCTCTGCGCTGGCGGCGGCTATCGGCTGCAGACCATCGAAGGAGCCGCAGGATGAGGTTCTGGTCGCACCAATCGCCGCCGGGCGCGCCGCTGCTGCTCTTCGCGCCCATGAAGCGGGTCTTGGCTGTTACGAAATGCTGCCGCAAACGGCAGTGACTGAAAAGGCCGTCCGGCGCGCCTTCGCTGCCAGCCGCGCCAATGGCTTTTCTTCCGTGGTCTGCCGCTCGCCGGAGCAAGCGGCATGGCTGGATACAGGCGGCTGACGCTTCCTCCGACTACCCACGCCTCAGCGCGTGGGACGCACCATCTGGAAGACGTCGCCGCCGTCGCAGTAATCCATGTAGCCGAGGCGGGCGAGCGGGCGGACCGTCGCCATGTCGAAACGACCGTCGCGGATCGCCTCGTCGCGAATGTGGATGCCGACCACCTGGCCGATGACGACGTAATTGTCCGAGGGCTCGCCATCGAGCCCCTTTGGCTGGAACATCTCGGTCATCCGGCACTCCAGCGCCGCATAGGCCTCGCCCACGAACGGCGCCTTGACCAACGTCCCGTCAACCGGCGTCAACCCGGCTATCGTAAACTCGCTCTCGCCATGGGGAGCTGCAATCGAGGTCTTGTTGACCGCCTCGCTCAGATTCCGGCTGGCGAAGCTGGCGGTGAATTCGCCGGTGGCCTCGATGTTGCGCACCGAATCCTTGTAGCCGCTCGACGAAAACATCACGAGTTTCGGCCGGTCGCTGATCGCATTGAAAAAGGAATAGGGCGCGATATTCAGCGAGCCGTCCGTGGCGCGCGTGCCGATCCAGCCGATCGGCCGCGGCGAGACGATGGCCTTGAACGGATCATGCGGCAGGCCATGCCTGTTTGCGGCCGTGTCGTAGAACATCAGGCGTCTTCTCCGACCCAGGTGACGATCTCGGCCAGTTCCGGGCGTGGACGCTCCGTTGGCGGGACCGTAGCGGTGCCGATGTGGATAAAGCCGGCGATCTTCTCGCCCGGCTCAACGCCGAGCAACGGATAGGCAGCTTCGTCGAAGGCGTACCATTCGGTCAGCCAATTGGAGGCATAGCCGAGCGCATTGGCCGCCATAAGCAGGTTGAGGCAAACGGCACCGGCCGACATCTGCTGCTCCCATTCCGGGATCTTGAAATGCGGGGCTGCCTTGCTGACGACCGCAACGACGACCGGAGCCCGCGTCATCCGCGTCTCCTCGACCTTGATCATCTCGTCAGACAGATCGGGCTTCTTGGCGAGTGCCATTGTCTTCAGTTCGGCGCTGATGCGCGCCCGCTCTTCGCCGCGGTAAACGATGAACCGCCACGGAGCGAGCTTGCCGTGATCCGGCACACGCGAGGCGAGCTTCAGCATTTCCTCGACTTCAGCTCTACCGGGTCCTGGTTCACCCATCTGAAAAGCGGGAATGGACCGGCGGGACGCGAGATAGTCAACGAGCTTTATTTCGGTTTTCATATTGGGTGAATTCCACTATTTTGCCGCCGACCGGCAGCCACGAAAATGCCATACCGGCGTCTCAAGTGGAGTCACCCAGTCAGGAAGTCAACTGCTCTCATGCGCACCTGCCCTCGTATTTTCATCAGAACCGGTTTGGCGGTCGCACTCGCAAGCATCACCGCCGGCAGCGTCCTGGCGCAGGACGCCACGGAGGCCTTCGAGAGCTTTCCCTCCATTTCCACCACCGGCAAGACGCAGAAGCTGACCGGCTTCAGTCCGCTGACCAGCGACCCGACACAGGGCGGCACACTGAAGGACGTGAAACTCGAGGCGCTTCTGACCGGCAAGGGTCAGCCCGTCGAGGCCGGCCTGACCTGGCGCGTGTTCAGCCCGATCCCCGGAAGCGACGGCAAGCTGCCGCTGCTGGCGACGTCCGAAGGCGGATCGACGGCCTTCAGCCTGGTGCCGGGCGAGTATTTCGTCAACGTCGCATTTGGCCGTGCGGCCGCGACGCGCAAGATCCGCATCCCGGAAGACGGCGTGCTCGACAAGCAGGTACTGGTCCTTGATGCTGGCGGCATGACGTTGAATGCGGTCTCAGGCAGCGATGTGCGCATCCCGCCGGGCGAACTCAGCTTCTCCATCTATTCGTCCGAAACGCAGAGCGATGGCGAACGGGCCTTGATTGCCGCCGACGTGAAGCCCAGCACCGTCCTTCGCCTCGGCGCCGGCACCTATCATGTCAGCTCCAACTACGGCACGACAAATGCGGTGATCACGGCCGACATCCAGGTGGAAGCCGGCAAGCTGACCGAAGCGACGATCCAGCACAAGGCTGCGAAGCTGACGCTGAAGCTGGTCTCCGAGCCGGGCGGCGAAGCCATCGCCGACACCGGCTGGTCGATCCTGACTTCGGCCGGCGACATCGTCGACCAGGAGGAAGGGGCGTTCCCGACGCTGGTTCTTCTCGAGGGCAACTATACGGCTGTCGCAAGAAACAAGAACAAGATCTACCAGCGCGATTTCACGGTGAAGGCCGGCGTCAACACCGATATCGAAGTGCTGCTGACCAATGGCGGCGCGGCCGCAAGCCCGGAAGCAGCCGCGGAAGCACAGGATTGATCTGACGCCGCCAGGCTGACCGTGCGGCAGGCACGCCTGACGCTACGTCAGCCGGCACGCTTGAGGAAACGGCGACGCGGCGGTGCCATCGAAAAGACCGCCTCGTAGATGCGACCGAGCAGATCCTTGCGGTCAGCATGCAAGCAAAGCTCTTCCCAGGTGAGGATATGCCCGATGCGGGCCGCGATCGTCGTGCCCGACAGCCTTCGGAATTCGCGGATCAGGAGAGAGATCCTGAGCGTCAGCGAGACCTTGCTGGCGAGATGGAAGATGCGGCCGTTCTGCCCCTCGAAATAGATCGGTATGACGTTCGCGCGCGCGGCCTGTATCAACTTGGCCGGAAAGATCTTCCACGGCAGATCCTCGGCCCTGCCCCAGCCCGAGCGCGCCGTTGCTACGCCGCCGGCCGGGAAGATCACGATCGTCACGCCGTCCTTCAGCAATCGCACCGCTTCGTGGCGCGTCGCCATGTTCAGCGCCAAGGCCTCCTTCGTCTCCTCGAAGGACACCGGCAGCGAATAGGGCGCCATCTCCGGCACCTTCAACAGCTCGTTGTTGATCAGCACCCGAAACGGCCTGCCGAGTTGCTCGGCAAGCGCCAGAACGGCAATGCCATCGCCGATGCCGAAGGGATGATTGGCAACGATAACCAGGGGGGTGTCCGGCAGGTGCCGAGGCGGCCATTCGCCCTGAAGCCGCAGGCGGACATCGATCAGCTTCAGCATCTCGCCGAAGATCCGGTCGCTCTTGCCGACGACGTCGGATTGCCAACGCGCGTAAAGCTTGACGTATCGGTTGCGACCCGCCAGGCCCTCCATGGAGCGGATGAACCAGCGCTTCAGGCGCCGGTCATTTTCATTTGCGTAAGACAGCTCTTTGAACTGCACGGAAGTCTCCGATGGATGGCCTCCTGCATGCTTCCTTAAATCGTACCCGGTTTAAGGATAGGAACATGCAGCAACTCGAAGTACGACGGCGACCTTTGCGCGTCTGATAAGACGCGCGGCGCTGTAGCATCCGGATATTCCGCTAATATGACAGTTTGCTGACAGAGCGAAGGTCCCGGGGTGTTAACCCCGGGCTTTCTTTTCAGCCTTGCGCTTGAGATCAGGCGCCGTGGCCTCAGCCGAGAGCGAAGCGATCGCCTCGTCGAGCGACATCGCCGTCTGGGCCTGCGAGCCGAGACGCCGGATGTTGACCGAACGCTCTTCCGCCTCGCGCTTGCCGCAAACGACGATGACCGGAACCTTGGTCACCGAATGCTCACGGACCTTGTAGTTGATCTTCTCGTTGCGGAAGTCGGTCTCGACCGTAAGTCCGGCATCACGCAGAAGCTCCGCGACCTCGCGACCATAGTCGTCTGCCTCGGAAGTAATTGTCGCGACGACGACCTGCAGCGGCGAGATCCACAGCGGCATGTGGCCGGCGAAGTTTTCGATCAGAATACCGAGGAAGCGTTCCATCGAACCGCAGATCGCCCGGTGGATCATCACCGGCTGACGCTTCTCGGAATCCTTGTCGATATAGAAGGCGCCAAAGCGCTCCGGCAGGTTGAAGTCGACCTGTGTCGTGCCGCACTGCCATTCGCGGCCGATCGCGTCCTTCAGTGTATATTCGAACTTCGGACCGTAGAAGGCGCCCTCGCCCGGCAGGATGCCGGTCCTGATGCGGCCTTCGGACTGCGCCTCGATCGTCTTCAGCACGTCGGTCATGACGCTTTCGGCGCGATCCCAGAGCTCGTCGGAACCGACGCGCTTATCCGGACGGGTCGACAGCTTGACGACGACTTCCTTGAAGCCGAAGTCCTCGTAGACCGAAAGGATCAGATCGTTGATGCGCAGGCACTCGGCCGCCATCTGCTCGTCGGTGCAGAAGACGTGGGCATCATCCTGGGTGAACCCGCGCACGCGCATCAGCCCGTGCAGCGCACCGGATGGCTCGTAACGATGGACGTTGCCGAATTCGGCCAACCGCACCGGCAGTTCGCGGTATGACTTCAGGCCATGCTTGAAGATCTGGATATGACCCGGGCAGTTCATCGGCTTCAGCGCGAAGACCCGCTCGTCATCGGTGTCGTCGCCGGCGACCGTCA
This sequence comes from Ensifer sp. Root31, assembly GCF_001424825.1. Taxonomy (NCBI): domain Bacteria; kingdom Pseudomonadati; phylum Pseudomonadota; class Alphaproteobacteria; order Hyphomicrobiales; family Rhizobiaceae; genus Ensifer; species Ensifer sp. Root31. The sequence continues at coordinate 222,884 of NZ_LMCO01000003.1, forward strand.
CCTTGAACATGTTGTCGCGGTACCAACCCCAGTGACCGGACGTTTCCCACAGCGACTTGTCGAGCACCTGCGGCGCGTTGACTTCCTGATAGGTGTTGGCGAGCCGGCGGCGCATATAGGCCGTCAGCGTCTGGAACAGACGCCAACCCTTGCCGTGCCAGAAGACGACGCCCGGACCCTCTTCCTGGAAATGGAAGAGATCCATCTCGCGTCCGAGGCGGCGATGGTCGCGCTTTTCCGCTTCGGCCAGGATATGCAGGTACTGGTCAAGCTCTTCCTGGGTATGCCAGGCCGTGCCGTAGATGCGGGTCAGCATCGGGTTGTTGCTGTCGCCGCGCCAATAGGCTCCGGCAACCTTCATCAGCTTGAATGCCGTACCGATCTGGCCGGTCGAGGCCATGTGCGGGCCGCGGCAAAGGTCGAACCAGTCGCCCTGATAGTAGATCTTGAGATCCTGGCCCTCCGGGATCGCATCGACCAGCTCTACCTTGTAGGCCTCGCCCTTGTCGGCGAAGACCTGGCGTGCCTTTTCGCGCGGCCAGACTTCCCTGGTGAACGGCTTGTTGCGAGCGATGATCTCCTTCATGCGCTTCTCGATGACCGGCAGGTCGTCGGGCGTGAAGGGCTCGTTCTTGGCAAAGTCGTAGTAGAAGCCGTTGTCGATCACCGGTCCGATGGTCACCTGCGTGCCCGGCCACAGCTCCTGCACGGCTTCCGCCATCACGTGCGCCGCATCGTGGCGGATCAGCTCAAGCGAACGCTTGTCGTCGCGGGTGACGATTTCGATGCGGCCATCGGCGATGGTATCGGACAAGTCGCGCAGCTCGCCATCGAGCGCGATGGCGACGGCCTTCTTGGCCAGCGACTTCGAAATCGACTCGGCGACATCGCGCCCGGTCGTGCCCGGGGCGTATTCGCGGACGGAGCCATCAGGAAATGTAAGGGAAACGGGATTCGACATCATGATCTCCTATCCAGTCCCGCCAACGAATGCGGGTGGTATGGTGTGGTATGACTGACCGGCTTCCGCCGGCTATTTGACGCAGGCCTGATAGAGGTTTTTCGAAACGGAGTAAAGGCAAGGACAGCCTACAGCGCCGCGCGTCTTATCAGACGCGCAAAGGTCGCTGTAGCACTTTGAATGGCTGCATGTTTTTATCCTTAAATCGAATAGGATTTAAGGAAACATGCAGGATGCACGAAGCATCGCGGCGAGGCCCTTAACCGTGTTCCAGTTGCGGAACGTGCCGATGCCGAGACGTTTTTTGGTCAAGGCGCCGAGCAGTTTCGATTCGCTTGCCTGGCCGGTGAAATGAACCCAAAGGTCGCCATCGACGACCGCCAGACGCTCGCCGGCAGTGCAATAGCGTTCGAAATCCGAAGGCACGGCGCCGGAAAGCGGCTCGCGCATCACGCGAACATGGACGCGGGTGCCGTCCTCCTCGCCTTCAACGCGAAACGGATTGGCTGCGGCAAGCCTCAGCCAATCGGAACCAGGACGAACGATGATGTCGACCTGCCGGCCGAACGTCTCGGCGAATGCCGTCTCGAGCGCCGCCTCCAGCTCTCCGACGGCAACCCTGTCCGTTTCGAACAACAGGTTGCCCGTGGCGGCGAGTGTGCGCGGTGACCGGTGACCGAGCCGCTCGGCCATGGCTTTCAGATCACCCATCACAACGCGCCGCCCTTCGCTGAGCACGATACTATAGAGCAGCGCGACGTAGCTGTTCACGCAGGGAACTCCTTGGCTCATGCACGCCAGTAGTCGGCGGCACCGGCCGGCAAATGGGCCAATACGCGATCGAGCTTCGCTTCGTCGACGTTCTTCCGCAAGGCTGCCGCCACATCGGCAATTGCCGTATCCGGCGAAATATTGTGGTCTCCACGCAGCGCTTGCACTTCGAGCGTCATAGCCGTCCTTCCCGAAAACGGGCTCGTGGGTTCTTCGAGATCCCACTCGGCGATAAAGATCGCTCTTAGAACCGGCGGCAGCACGTCGGCAAACAGGATCGCATCCTCGACATCCAGGCGACGACGAAAGGTCTGCAGCACGGCCTGAACCATCGTATAGGCCTGGTTCGTCGTCTGGAGCCCTGAGATATCGCGGGCATCGGTGATGAAGCGGTCGAAATCGACCGAAGCCTGCCGATATTCCATCGGGATCGTCATCGCGTTCATCCGCCCTTTGGCCGCGGCTGCCAGTAGCGCCACGGCGCATACCAATGATGCCTGCCCTTCAGGCGCTCCGGCACCGGGTCGAACCCATGGGTTCCGCCCGGGCCACAACGCGCGACGCGAAAAAGCGTCATCCAACCACCGGCCCACAGGCCGTGGCGTGCGACTGCCTCATAGCCATATTCCGAACAGGTCGGCAGATGCCGGCAGGCATTGCCGATGAAACTGGAAAGGGTCAACTGATAGGCACGGATGAAGGCCATGCCAAGCAGGCGCCCCGGCGTCCTGCGGAAAGGACCGGACCAGTTGCGCCCGCCGCCCGCAGACTCAGAGCCAGCCATGGGCGGATGTTCGCAATGCGGATCCCGGCACATGGCTCAGACGGCCGTCGCCAGACGCCTGGCCTCGATCTGGCCGATCGCATCGACGACAGCATCGAAAGTGAGCATGGTCGAGGCGTGCCGGGCCTTGTAGTCCTTCACCGGCTTCAGGAACCGCATGTCCTCGAAACGGCCAGAGGGACCTTCCCCGTCGGCCTTCAGCATCGCCAGCATCTCGTCGCGGGCCTTTCGGATTTCGCTCGCCTGCGCGCCGACGACATGACGAGCCATGATCGACGACGATGCCTGCCCGAGCGCGCAAGCCTTGACGTCATGGGCAAAATCCGTGACCACGTCGCCGTCCATCTTCAGCCAGATCCGGACCTTCGAGCCGCAAAGCTTCGAATGCGCAACCGCTTCGGCATCGGCATTTTCCAGAACCCCGATACGCGGGATATTGCCGGCGAAGTCGAGAATACGATTGTTGTAAATGTCATCCATCATTTGACGCGATCCGGCTGATTTTTCGCGGTTTTGGGTGATCGGCGCATGATTTTCTCCTATAGGCAGGAAAAAAGCACGACGCAGTCCCCTCGGCCTCTTTCATCTCTGTGGCACCATACTATATGCTATGTCGTGTTGGGGCGACAGTTCCGCAAGAGGATCAAAATGTCGCCTGTTGTTTGGGAAACCGTGCCGGACGGTCCATTGCACTGCTAAGCAAGGACCAGAAAGCCCCGGAGCCCGCCGACGGAACCCAAGCCTGCAGGGTTAGGCGAATGGCCAGTGGCGAGTTGTCCGAAAGATAAAACGTCAAGCAATCCCCGTATTGCGCAAAGAGGCCATTATGGATGCCATAGTGAAGAATTTCCCCGTGCTCGACAATGCGAGCGACCGGCCGACGCAAAAAGAGGCCGAGGACGCCGTGCGCGTTCTGCTGCGCTGGGCAGGTGATGATCCGAGTCGCGAGGGCCTGTTGGATACGCCGGCACGCGTAGCCAAGTCCTACCGCGAGCTTTTCAGTGGTTACGATCTCGCAGCCGAAGACGTGCTCGGCCGGACCTTCGAAGAGGTTGCCGGCTACGACGACATGGTGCTGGTCAAGGACATTCCGTTCTATTCCCATTGCGAACACCACATGGTGCCAATCATCGGAAGGGCGCACGTCGCCTATCTGCCGAATGGAAGGGTTCTTGGGCTTTCGAAGATCGCCCGCGTGGTCGATATCTATGGTCGCCGGCTGCAGACGCAGGAATCGATGACGGCCCAGATCGCCAAGGCGATCGACGAGTCGCTGGCGCCCCGCGGGGTCGCGGTGATGATCGAGGCTGAACATATGTGCATGGCGATGCGCGGCGTTCAGAAGCAAGGCTCGACAACGCTGACCACCACATTTACGGGTACTTTCCAGACCGAACCGGCCGAACAGGCCCGTTTCATGACGATGCTGCGGGGCTTCAAGTAAGGCTCCTACCAACGGAGCCTTTCATGACGCTCACATTCGAGACCCCCTCCTCCAACAATGCCGAACTGGAAAACGGTCCGGCCTTCACGCCCCGCTTCGATGAAAAGGGGCTGATCACCGCCGTCGTCACCGACGCACGCGACGGCGAGTTGCTGATGGTCGCGCACATGAACGCCGAAGCGCTGGCGCTGACGATCGAGACCGGCGTCGCCCACTATTACAGCCGCTCCCGAAAGAGCCTCTGGAAGAAGGGCGAGAGCTCCGGCAATCTTCAGACGGTGAAAGAGATTCGCACCGATTGCGACCAGGACGCCATCTGGCTCAAGGTGTCGGTCGCCGGACACGACGCAACCTGCCACACCGGCCGCCGCTCCTGCTTCTATCGAACGGTCGGCACCGATGGCGGCCGTGCTACCGTTACGATCACCGACGACATCAGGCATTTCGACCCGACCGAGGTTTATGACAAAAATTAAGCATTGCGCATCTTTTTGGGGCGGGTGCATACTGCGTTGATATTTTGGTAACCCAGCGGGCGCCTAATCCTTCGGCAAGGATGCAGTTTCCCTGGGAACGGCCGCAAGCCGGGTAACATTGCAAACTGTAGTGAATGTTTATCGGCCCCGCCGCACGCGGCGACAGGATCGATGGTAATCTGAATAACGGTGCCAGTCTTTCAGCGATGAATAAGGACAAGGCCGGCACCAGCGCCGGCTTGGCAGGTTTTCCTCCAGACAAGTGCGCTCAAAATTATTGCGTCGTTCCAGGATCGAATCTGGTCTTCGGAAGTTTGAGTCAATGCATGGAGCGCCACGACGCCCTTCGCGCATTCTGAAGGACGTGTTGCGCTGCCACGTGTTCGGCGGTGTTGGAGGTGCCGGATGTTGAACTGGACTTTTACGCGTAGCAGCCAGATTGCCGACCTGACCGACCCGGACGGGTCATCACTCTCGACAACACCATCTGAACCCGCCGTGCCGCCCAGACCGCCCAAGATCGCAATCGCGCTCGGCGGCGGCGCCGCTCGCGGCTGGGCCCATATCGGCGTGCTCAGAGCGCTCGACGAAGAAGGCATCGAGGTCGGCATGATCGCCGGTACCTCCATCGGCGCTCTTGTCGGTGGCTGTTATCTCGCCGGCAAGCTCGATGAACTGGAAGCATTTGCCCGGTCACTGACTGTACGACGCATTGCCGGCCTGCTCGATTTCGCCATCGGCGGCGGCGGCCTCTTCGGTGGGCTGCGCTTGACCAAGCGCATGCAGGAGCATCTCAAGGGCCTAAGCATCGAGAGCCTCGACCGACCGTTCATTGCGGTTGCAACCGAGGTGCATAGCGGCCACGAAGTCTGGCTGGAAAAGGGCTCTCTGATCACCGCCATCCGCGCGTCCTATGCCCTTCCCGGCATCTTCGAGCCGATCAATGCCAACGGCCGGACATTAATGGACGGCGCACTGGTCAACCCCGTACCGGTTTCGGTATGCCGTGCGCATGAACAGCAGCTCGTCGTTGCCGTGAACCTTAACTACGATCTCTATGGCCGCTCTGCCGTGGTCAAACACAGCGCCGGCACAGAGACCCTGGATATGCCGGCCATCAACGAGCCGACGCACCACTCGGCGCGCATGGGCATGACCAGCGTCATGGTTCAGGCCTTCAACATCATTCAGGATCGCATCTCGCGTGCGCGCCTTGCCGGCGATCCTCCGGATCTGGCCCTCCATCCGAAGCTCAACGACATCGGGCTCTCGGAATTCCACCGCGCCGGAGAGGCGATTGATCGCGGCTATCAGGAAGCGAAAGCCAAGCTCGCCGAAATCCGCCGGATGCAGGAAGTCCTGGTTCGCTGACAACGGGCGCAATGCCAGGTTTCCGCGTTGCTCCAAGGGATTGCTGTACCGGTCGCACATTTAGCGATGGCGGAAAGTGCCAGCGCGCGTTCAGCACGACTGTTCGAGATTGCGCCGCAGACGGACAACAAAAGGGCGGCGGAAACCGCCCCTTTCAATTATCCAGCTATATAGGCCTTGATGTGCTCGGCCTCTTGCTCCATCGCGCGAATGTGATGCTTGATCACGTCACCGATCGAAATAATGCCGGCCAGGTGCCCATTCGTTTCAACTGGCAGATGACGGGCTCGCAGCTTGCTCATCATTTCCATCAGCGTATCGACGGACATTTCCTCGGTGCAGCAATAGACGTTCTGCCACATCACGGCCGAGACCGGCTTCTCCAGACAGGCAGCGCCATGTTTGGCAATGGCGGCGACGATATCGCGCTCGGTCAGGATGCCGGTGATCTGATCATCCGCATCGATGATGATCACTGCGCCGATATGATTGTCACGCAGAAGGACTGCGGCCTGTTGAACCGTCATGCGAGGACCGACGGTCACGACGTTCCGGCCCTTTTCATTGAGTATCGCTTTTACTGACATGCACACTTCTCCCCGTTGCGACGACGCCGGGTCGGCGGGGAAGGTTCCAGCCTGTCGTGTGCGGCACAGTCGGGCAACGGAACCTATACCCACTCCGGTACCTGCAAGGCTGACGCGTCGCTCCTCAGAAACGCGCTATACCTTTGAGCACCCGGCCTTCACGGGCCGCACCGTCCATGGACAATATCGGCCGTTTCAAATGGTGCGCCAGCGTTCCCGGGAAATCAAGCGTTCTGACAATGATCGCAACAGGATCGGTGCGTTCTCAATCGCGTGGGTCGAACAACGCGAACAGGAGGAAGCCAAAGAGGAAACCGCCGATATGCGCTTCCCACGCCACGCTGTCGGCTCCGCCAGGCGTGAACATGCCGAACCCGACGAGGAAATTCGTCAGGAACCAGATGCCGCTGAAAACGACGACTGAGCGATTGGAGAGCGCCTCGCTGAAGGAAAGCCTGCGATTGAGGTGGGCGAACTGCCGACTGATGCGGCCGCTTGGCGAAAACACGAATCGCGCCGCGCCACCCATGAAGCCCGAAACGACCCCCGAGGCGCCGACCACGACGATCATCTCGCCCCAGTGAAATACTGTGTGAAGTGCTACGGCAGCGGCGGCCGAAAGAGCCCAGAAGAGAGCCAGCCGCGCCATGCCGATGCGCCGGGCCACCGGTGCCCCAAAGGCAACCATCCAGAAGATATTGAAGATCAGGTGCTCCCAGCTTCCGTGCAGGAACGAATACGTCACCGGGCTCCAGAGCCACGCAAGGCTCTGCTCGGCAAGCGGATGATCATAGCGCGCTGGAAGGAAGGCGAAGTTCAGGATGATATCCTGGTCGAGACTGCTCGAGAAGACATAGGTGCGAAGCGCATGAATAGCGACGAGGAACAACAGGATGCACGTCAGCCCCGCCGGCAGGTTGAATGCGGGCTCGTGCGTGCGCTGGACGGCGCCTTCCCGCTCCGCCTCCGGTGGCGTCGCTGCCTGATCTCGTTCCATGGCTGCTGCTCTCTTCCGTCCGCATGTCCGTTTCAATCCGACCCAGTCGGCCGGGCAATTGCGCATCGCCGGACAGCGCGCCCAGCCATAAGCAAACAAAAAAAGACCGTCCAGTAAAAACTGAACGGTCGGTGAGCTCCCAATACCCAGAGCTCAAAATCTGTGCCGAAGGCAATCCTTCGTGAAGTGATGTTCATTCAGGTGCCAGCCCGCTGCGGCCGAAGCAATCGAAACCGTTTGTTAACCTTAATTTCCAGGTGGCACGGAATTCGCTCTGTCATCAGGACAACCGGTATGAGCGGTCGAATTTGTGCCGGATCGGCACACAGATCGCGCGAAATGGAATGAACGACATCATGCGCAGCAAGACATCAACGCAGTTGTTCCAGTATTGGAACCTCATTCGTGGCGACCGTGAACTACCGCGTCGCGACGAAATCGAACCGTCGGCCATCCGGACACTCCTGCCTGAGCTCTTCATCCTCGAGAGGGACAGTTTCGCCAGTATAAAATTCCGCCTGGCTGGAACGCATGTCTGCGCCCTCTTCGGCCAGGAACTGCGCGGCCAGCAGTTCGGTACACTCTGGTTCGGGACCCAGGCTGGCAGAACGCTTCAAGTCAGCACGCAGGTGATGGCACGACACGTGCCCGTCATGCTGTCGGCGATTGCACTGACGGAAGACAGGAGAGAATTGGAGATCGAGGCTCTGCTCCTTCCCCTCGCCTCCAACGAAGGTCACAGTGACCGCATTCTCGGTTCTCTCTCACCATTGTCGCGCCCGTACTGGTTGCACGCCGCACCGGTCAGCGGTCTCGATGTTAGGGGCCTCAGAGTGCTCGATCCGGATCGGACGGCGGCGCTCCTAAGGGAACCGGCCATGGACGAGGCATTTTCTCCCGGAATCCGGCAGGTGCAACACTTGCGCGTCTTCGAGGGCGGCCGCGACGCCTGACAAACGCCTGTGCCAAGATCCGCGCAGCCACCAACCGCAGGGCGAACATTCTATTAACCGGACCGCACTATGCTTTGCCTGCCAAGATACGTCATGCAGAGTGATCATGTTCTCGTTCCAGCAAGCTCAAAATACCGGTCCGAAGCCGCACCAGGAAGGCGCATTTCAGCGCGTCTCGGTGAACCTTACCGGGCGACTGATGCTTGCCAACCACGACGAATTCGACTGCACCGCCGTCGACATGTCACCGGGTGACGTGCTTCTGTTATCGCCAGCCCGCCCACGTGCCGGCGAACGCATCATTGCCTACATCGATCACGTCGGCCGGCTCGAAGGCACCGTGTCTCGGCTCGCCGAAAACGCCTTCGTCATCCAGCTCAACGCCACGGAGCGCAAGCGCGAGAAGCTTGCGGCGCAATTGACGTGGATTGCCAACAAGCACGAACTCGGCCTTCCCGAAGATCGTCGCCACGATCGTCTTGCTCCGCGCAAGACGCTGACCGAGCTGACGCTCGATACCGGTGCCAAGTATCCCTGCCGCATCATCGACCTTTCGATGTCCGGCGCCGCGGTGGACATTGAAAACCGCCCCCCGATCGGCACGCAAATCAAGCTCGGCAACATGAAGGGCAAGATTGTCCGTCATTTCCAGGAAGGCGTTGCCATCGAATTCTCGGGCGTCCAGTCCCGCGAAGCCCTGACGGAATTCCTCTAAACCGCGTCGCGGCCTCTACGGCGCCGCGCGTCAACGCGCAAAGGACGCTGCAGCACTTTAAATCTGCTGCATGATTCTCTCCTTGAATCGATTCCGATTTAAGGATTTAAGCAGTCGTATCCGCGGACTGCGCCTCAAACTCTTGTGATGCGCATGACGTTATCGCAAAATCGCTGCGTTCGTTTGCGCGATAGCGCTTTGGGCGATTTCGGCCGCCGCCTCAACGGCATTGCCAGCCCTCAATCGTGACGCTTCGTCCTCGGCGGCATCCGTATGCGGCCGAGCATAATCGGCAACGCCGACGCGGTAGACCGCCCTGGATCGGGGCTATTCCGGCCCAACACTCTCGACGATCGAACCGATGTTTCCGCGCGTCCGTTCCGACCGCGGCGCCTTGTTGCTCCATTTCAGCACAGCCCGTGGCTCCCTTTGCCGATTTTCGGCACAACTTTTTTCAAATAATTTTTCTCCGTATTTTCGCTCGTCGCGTTGATTTCACGTTGAAATCAAGCATTGCGGCCAAACGCAAAGTGGCGAAATTGCCCCTCCCCGACACATCCAGCTGCCGCCATGCACCCGGGCATTGGCACGCTATCCGTCGATATGCGCTCACAAAACCCCACTCTTGCAACCATTTAGATGCTTAACAGATTCCACTTGCGTGCTCGACGGCCGTTCAAGATCGATAAAATTTGAATCAAATTCGACTAAAATATATCTCAAAATCTGTTCTTATTTTATTCTGATACGATTTTCATTTGTACTTTGTTTTACCTCGCATATTCGCCAGCGATAAAAATGTCCGTGCCATTGTCGAACCATAACGGGGAGACAATCATGCTCAAGACAATCACCAAGATGATCGCTGTCGCCGCACTTTTGACCGGCGGCCTGGTCGAAGGCGCAATGGCCCTTCCGGCGAACATGACCGTGACCGGTGCGACCAACCCGCCGATCGGCCACTATGAGTTCTGCAAGATCAATCCGGGCGAATGCCGCTCGAACGGCGCCGATCGCGGCCCGATGGTCCTGACGCGCGAAAGCTGGCAGAAAATTCTCGAGGTCAACTACGACGTCAACCAGGCGGTCACGCCGATGACCGACATGGAAATCCACGGCGTCGAGGAAAAGTGGTCCTACCCGGACAGCGTCGGCGACTGCGAAGACTACGTTTTGCTGAAGCGCCGCAAACTCATCGAAAGCGGCTTCGCCGGCTCTGACCTTTTGATCACTGTCGTCCTTCAGCCGAATGGCGATGGCCACGCGGTCCTGACCGTGCGCACCGATCGCGGCGACTTCATCCTCGACAACATGCGCAACAAAGTGCTGCTGTGGTCGGATACCGAATACACATACCTCAAGCGGCAGTCGACCGAACATGCTGGCCGCTGGGTCAAGCTGCAGGATGGCCGCACGGTCGCAGTCGGCAGCGTCCGCACCCAGTAACCCTCACAGAATGACCGCGGCGTGGTTGGGTGATTTCCCGCGCCGCGATCAGTTATCCGGGCTTCGGTCAGTCCCATCCCCGTTTCAGACCAGGCCCTGGCCGGTTCCGCTGTCCCTCGGAGCCGGCTTTCTTGTTCTCGGCCACCCCAGCGCGCCGAGATCAGGCGCGCACAAGCGGAAGACGCGCCTATTTAATCGAAAATTAACCACCTTCGACCAGCGTCAGGCAAGCCACCCCTGCCAGAGTCCAACTTGCGCTGCCGACCGACCAGCGGCAGCTGAACCGCCACATATCGCGCGGCTACCGCGACGGGACGCCCCATCGATGAGCACCTCTTCCAACGGGAACTCGGAGCCGGAACTCAGCCCGCTCCTTTCGAGGCGCTTCGTCTACAAGATCACCGCGGTCGTTGTCCTGCTTGCCGCGATCACCGCCGCACTTTCCCTGTCGGGGCGTTGGTTCGGGGAAAACCTCGCACTGGCCGGCCACACGTCAAGCCTCGTGCCCTACGATATCTTCATCGGTCAGGATCACCTACGCCTGCCCGCCAACGTCATTCGCTTTGAAAACCAGCGGGCGACGTCGATCGCCGAACGGGTCGACGTTTACGTGACATGGCCAGCGCTCGAGGGGTACAGCGACGACAACCGCAACCTCTTCAATGACGTCAGCCGTCCGGAGGCCCTGATCTTCTTGCAGATCGCGCAGAGCACGATGTCGCGCGACATGTCCGGTCGGCTCGACCCCATCTACACCCAGGTCTTCGAGGGCGCCACAGGCCCTGGCCCCAATGGGTTGACGCGGCACGGCGTCAAGGCGACGTCGAGCTATGCCGGCGAGGCCTTCTTCACAGCTGCGCGTGGAAAGGAGCCACCCTACGTCGTGCGCTGTCTGGAGCCTCGCGCGAACGAGGCCTCCACGAGTGCGGACTGCCAGCGCGATATTCATGCCGGCAAGGATCTCGTCGTCCTTTACCGCTTCTCCCGCAATCTGCTGCCGCAATGGCGCGAAATCGACAATGCTGTGGGTGGCTTCGTGAAAAGCCATCTCGTGCCCTGATTTTGTCCAAGTGGTGTGATGCTGGCTTGTGCGCCGCACCATTGCGCTACACCGGTATCACCTCTGTACAAATGCGTCCGATTCCGGAAACCAATCATTCATCATAAACCGATTGGTAACGCTATGCCGATACTGTCTCAGGAACGGTCGTTCCCGGAGGCGGCGTCCGGACAACACCCATGACATGAGAATGAAGAGCAGCGTAGTGTCCCAATCAGGTTTTCTTGATCTCGCGAAACGCCCGTTCGGCGCCTTTTCAAAGATGGTAGGACGGATCGTCCTTGCGGGCGCCGTCGCATCGGTTGCCTTCGCAGCACCCGCTTTGGCCAACCCGAAGTATTCGGGCATCGTCGTCGACGCGAAAACCGGCAAGGTTCTCTACGGCGAAGATGCCGACGAGTTGCGCTACCCCGCTTCGCTGACCAAGATGATGACGCTTTATCTGGCGTTCGAGGCGCTCGAAGCCGGTCGGATCAGCAAGTCAACGCCTGTTCCCTTCTCCAAGAACGCTTCCGCCGAACCGCCTTCGAAGCTCGGCGTGCGCGCGGGGCAATCGATCACGGTCGAGCAGGCGATCCTGTCGCTCGTCACCCGTTCCGCCAATGACGCCTCGACGGCGCTTGGCGAACTGCTGGGTGGCTCGGAGCAGCGTTTTGCCCGCATGATGACCAACAAGGCGCGTGCGCTCGGCATGACCCGCACCACCTATCGCAACGCCAACGGCCTGCCGAATACCGAACAGCGCACCACGGCCCGCGATCAGGCACGCCTCGGCCTCGCGCTTCGCCAGCATTTTCCACAGTATTACGATTACTTCTCCACGCGCAGCTTCCGCTTCGGCAAGCAGACGATCGGCAACCACAATCGCCTGCTTGGCAATGTGCGTGGCGTCGATGGCATCAAGACAGGCTACACCCGTGCCTCAGGCTTCAACCTGGTGACCTCTGCTCAACTCGAGGGTCGCAGCATCGTCGCCGTCGTCATGGGCGGCACCTCTGGCGCCAGCCGTGACGCCCAGATGCGTCGCCTGGTGGCAAAGTACATGCCGGCGGCATCGCGCCGCGGCGGTGGCAACCTGATCGCTGAAACCGCACCGACGCCGGTTGCGCCTGTCGCCGAAGAGCCTATCGCTGTCGCGCAGGTCGCGGAAACGCCGGTCTCCAGCCCGGTCGCAGCTGCCGCTGGCCTCGACCTGCCGAACACCGGACCGGTTCCGTCCGTGCGCTACAGTGGCGAAAATACCAACAGCGTGCAGATGGCCTATGCCGGCACCAAGCGCGCATCGGACAACCCGGTCCTGTCGCCGAAGATCGTCCCCAATACGCTTGACGCCCAGAGCATCAAGCTGTCGCGTCAGCCGGTTGCCGCAGGCATGGTCGACGGTCAGATCACCAACTCCGTTCCCAAGCGCGAGCCGGTCGCAGCCGAAGCCGAGCCGCAGGCTGTACCGCAGCCCCAGGGTTGGGTCATCCAGATCGGTGCGACGCCGGACAAGGAACAGGCCATGACCCTGCTCGGCAACGCCAAGGACAAGGGTGGCAAGGCGCTCAGCAAGGCAACGCCCTTTACGGTCGCCTTCAGCAATGGCGGTGCTCAGCTCTACCGCGCTCGTTTTGGCGGGTTCGACGACCAGAATGCAGCGGTAAACGCATGCAAGACGTTGAAGAAGAAAGGCATTTCCTGCTGGGCTGCCCAGCAGTAGACGGCATTTAGTTTCGGTGGCCGATCTGTTAGTCCGACCACCCTCCTCGGTTTTGTAAAGCGTACGAGGTTAGTTATGGCAATGAACGAGAATGTTCCGGGTGTCACTCCCTTGCCCGGGCGACGGGCGAAACCGTCGCGCATCAATCTGCATCCGCTGCATGAGGCAGCGATGCGCATTGCCGATCTCGGTCTGAACCGCCCGAAGGCGAAGACCAAGGATCTGGTAGGCATGCTCTTGACCCATGGTGCACGCGCCTGGCGCTCGACACAGCCACGCGCCGGCATCCATCTTCACGTGACGGCACCCGGTCGTCGCCACCCGCTGAAGATGCGCATCCTTTGAATAGACTGAGATTGAAAGGCGGCTTCGGCCGCCTTTTTCGTCTGGCCACAGCGCCGCGCGTCTTATTAGACGCGCAAAGGTCGCTGCAGCGCTTTGAATTGCTGCATGTTTTTATCCTTAAATCGAATAGGATTTAAGGAAACATGCAGTTGAGCGCTCCGTCCTAAACGGAGCCATTGAAGCGTTCTATTTCTTTGGTTCTTCGCGTTTCCTGGCGGAAAACCGCTTCGCACTCTTCCTGGAAAGGCTCTTAGAGCAGACCGAGTTCGGCAAGCTCGCGCCGGAGCTCGAGAGGCATTTCGGCCCCATCGCCCGAAAGCGACGCCAGATCTCGAGGCGCTTCGTTAGCCTTGAGATAGCGCCAGCCCTGGAAGGCCCGACGCGGCTGCAGCTCCGTTTCAACGACTTCGGGTCCGAGCAGCAGATTGCAGCGACCGATCCCCTCACCGTCCGTAAAGGTTTCGATACCGATCAGCGGTTGGCGCGCCTGAACCTGACCCTTGATGACCCAATAGAGCGAGCCGCCTTCCAGCAGCTCGTCCATGCGTTTCGGCACCATTCGGGTGGTGTGGTATGAATGCGGTTCAAGGCCGGCGGCAATCGCAGCCAGGGCCTTGCGCGAAACCCATTCGCGCAGATCATCGATCGATTCCGCTCCGACGCAGAGCTTTATGAGATGCAGAGACATGGCTGTTTTTGAACACCCGTCCGGCCGTCACGGTCAAGCGAATTGCGCAGCGTCATCCACAATCGTTCGTGCGCCGCTCAACATTCGACGACATTGACCGCCAGGCCGCCGGTGGACGTTTCCTTGTATTTCTCGTTCATGTCGACGCCGGTCTGGCGCATGGTTTCGATGCAGGCATCGAGCGGCACGAAATGCTGACCATCGCCCTTGAGCGCCAGCGACGCTGCAGTAACGGCCTTGACGGCGCCGAGTGCGTTTCGTTCGATGCAAGGCACCTGTACCAGGCCGGCGACCGGATCGCAGGTCATGCCGAGATGATGTTCGAGCGCGATCTCGGCGGCGTTTTCGATCTGCTCCGGAGAACCGCCCATGACAGCAGCAAGGCCCGCTGCCGCCATGGCCGAGGCCGAACCGACCTCGCCCTGACAGCCGACTTCGGCGCCTGAAATGGAGGCGTTGTGTTTGATGATACCGCCGATGGCAGCTGCCGTCAGCAGATAGTCGCGAACGCCGTCCTGATCGGCATCGTCGTGGAAATGCATGTAATAGCGGATGGTCGCCGGAACGACGCCGGCGGCACCGTTCGTCGGCGACGTCACAACGCGGCCGCCGGCGGCGTTTTCTTCGTTCACCGCCATGGCGTAGACGCTCAACCAGTCGTTGGCGAGCAGCGGGTTGATCTTGTTGGAGCGCCACTCTTCCTGCAGCTTGTCGTGAATGGAGCGGGCGCGCCGGCGCACCTTGAGACCACCGGGCATGATGCCGTCCTGGCTAAGGCCGCGGTCGATGCAGCTGCTCATTGCGCCCCAGATGCGGTCGAGCCCCTCATTCAGTTCCTGCGGCGACATGGTGGTTTCTTCGTTTGCCCGCTTCATCTGCGCGATGGTCATGCCGGAGCGGGCGGCCATGTCGAGCATTTCCTGGGCAGTGCTGAAGGGGAACGGGACCTTGACGCCAGCAGGCTTGTTCTTGGAAGCGCGCATCGCTTCGAGTTCCGTATCGGTCACGACGAAACCGCCACCGATCGAATAGTAGATGCGCTTGAGCAGAAGGCGGCCGTCCTTGTCGAAGGCCGAAAAGGACATGCCGTTGGCGTGGCCTGGCAAGGGCACCTTCTTGTCGAAGATCAGATCGGTCTTCGGCTGAAATTCGTAAGATGGATGGCCCGGCGGCGTTATGCGCCCGGTGCGCTCGACGTCGTCGATCAGTGCATCCATGCGGTCGGGGTCGACGCGATCGGGACGCTCGCCGACAAGCCCGAGCACAACCGCCCTGCCCGAACCATGGCCGATGCCGGTGTGGGCAAGCGAGCCGTGCAGGCTGACCTTGATGGCGGCGACGGAGGCATGCGACGGACGCGGCCATTCGTCGGACAGGATGAGTTCGAGAAAGCGATTGGCGGCCGACATCGGGCCCATCGTATGCGAACTCGAAGGACCAATGCCGATCTTGAAGACGTCGAAGACGGAAAGAAACATGAATTGCCTGCCCGGAGCCTGAACATATGCCGCCGGCCCATCGCCGGATGCGGTCATATGCATGATTGCACAGTCGATACAAACTCGATCCCTCCTCAGGACCGAAGCAATACCGTCACCCTTAGATATAGGATCAAACTCTAAGCCATCCTATCCCTGTCGATCAGGCGATCAACCGACATAAGTTCCCGTTGGTGCGACATTGCGCCGACGATTCGGTCCGCAGCCGCCCGAACCCGCGATACGACTGCCCGGAATCAAAACAGCGCGGCTTCCGGGAAGCCGCGCTGTCAATCAGAGGACTTTTGGGTATCAAAGGCCGCCGAAAAGATAAGCAAGAACAAGAACGCCAGCGAAACCGGCTACGGCGCGAGCAGTCACGCCCCAGCAAGACTTCTGTATTGTATTGTCCATGATGTCTCCGAAAAACTCTCAACGGCTGCGGGCCACACATCAAGGGCCCGTGCATGGCGCAATCCATACTGAAGAAAGTGTAAAGACGCAACGGTGAAATATGGCGAAAAGGTGACAGGGGCGCATCCGCACTCCGGTCAACACAGCAAACGTTGGGGTTCGCGCATTTTTGCGGGAAGAAATTCCGCCGCAATTTCATCACACTAGTTGATGCAGCGCCGATTCTCCACAGGCGCGCCCACCTTGCAATTTCCAAAAGCCATGCCAAAAACACGTGTATGACCTTCGAAGATTACATAGCACTTACCGTGTTCATCCTGCTGTGGGCCGGCTTCAGCTGGGCAACAGACGGTACCCGTGGCTTCAAACGCATCAGTCTCACGCGGCTGATGAACGAGCATCGTGGCCGGTGGATTCGCAATTCGCTCAACCGAGACCTGAAAATGATCGACACCCAGATCATCGCCGGGCTGCAGGCGGGCACCGCCTTCTTCGCTTCGACAACAATCTTTGCGCTCGGCGGCTGCTTCGCTCTCTTGGGCGCGACCGAGCAGGTGCAGATGATCTTCGCCGACATGCCCTATGTCTTCCACGGGGGCCGAACGGCCTTCGAGCTGAAGGTCGCCGGGCTCACCTGCCTCTTCGGCTATTCCTTCTTCAAGTTCGGCTGGTCCTATCGCCTGTTCAACTACTGCTCGATCCTCATGGGCGGCATACCGATGACGGCGGACATGATACGCGACCGGCACGCCGCCGAGATCGCGGCCGAACGCGCGGTGCGCATGAACGTGCTCGCCGCAAAGCACTTCAATGCCGGTCTCAGGGCGATCTTCCTGTCGATCGGCTATCTCGGCTGGTTCATCAGCCCCTACGCCTTCGTCGGCCTGACAATCTTCGTCATTTTCGTTCTGACCCGCCGGCAGTTCTTCTCGGAGGCGCGCGCGGCCCTGTTGGAAGACGCCGCCCGCTAACTGCTCGCGCCACGCGTCTCGGATATCTCAGGACGGGAATCCAGCCGTATATTCCATTTCCAAGCAATCAAAGCCGGTCTGGCGCAAGCCTGACCTGCCAATCTCATTGGCGCCAACAGGATGGCGAACACCATGTCCGATAGCAACATGACCTCAACCGCTGAACCGCAACCAACGACGAGCGCCCATCGCCGGCTCGTCTTTATCGATGTGCTGCGCGGCCTGGCACTGGTGGCCATGGCGCTTTACCATTTCGTCTGGGATCTGGAATTCTTTGGCTATGTCGCGGCTGGGACCGCCGGTACCGGCGGGTGGAAGATTTTTGCGCGCCTGATCGCCAGCAGCTTCCTGTTTCTGGCGGGCTACAGCCTCGTGCTCGGGCAACGGCCGAGGATACGTTTCGATGCCTTCATGCGTCGTTTTGCCAAGATTGCCGGCGCGGCCGCGGTTATCAGCATTGCGACCTGGTTCGCCTTCCCCAACACCTTCATATTTTTCGGGATCCTCCATTCGATTGCCGCGGCGAGCCTCGTCGGCCTTCTCTTCCTGCCGCTTCCGGCAATCGTTTCGTTCGTGGCTGCAGCCGCCGCCTTTGCCGCTCCGCTCTATCTCCGCTCTGCGATCTTCGACGCACCCTATCTCTGGTGGGTCGGCCTTTCCGAAACGATTCCGCGCTCGAACGACTACGTGCCGCTGCTGCCGTGGCTCGCACCGTTCCTCCTCGGTCTCGGCACCGCAAAGCTTGTGCATGCACGCCTGATGGCATGGCTTGCCAAGCGCCCGGTGAACGACGGAAAGAGACGGCTGTGGACGAAAGCGCTGATCTTCGGGGGGCGTCACAGTCTGGCCATATACCTCCTCCACCAGCCGCTGCTCATCGGATTGGTCTATCTCTTCTCACTGGTCTCGCCGCCGACACTGCCGGATCCCAAGCAGGCCTACCGCACCAACTGCGTCGAGGCCTGCGGCCGTGGCAATCCGGCCGTGCCTTGTGACGCCTTTTGCGGATGTACGCTCGACCGTCTGGTGGAACAGAACCTGTTCGACGACCTGAACAGGGGAAAGATCAACGTGAACACGGATGAACGCATTGCGCGAATCGCCGGCCAGTGCACAATGGACGTGCAATCAGGGGACTAGGACATGAATGCCTATCGTGCCAAGCCGCTGAGTTTCCCATGGCCGGCCCTGCTCTACGGGACCGCCACCCTCGCAGCCTTGCTGCTTGCACGATATTCGCCCATCCCGGTGGTTCATGGCCACGGCTGGGTGCCTTGGATTTCGGGCGCCATCCTTGTCGCGACAGCAATCTGGCTCGATCTCTGGGCCGTCAAGACGCTGCTGGATCGCCACACCGCCGTACTTCCGCAGCGGTGCGCCACGTGCCTTGTCACCTACGGACCGTTCCGCTTCACGCGCAATCCGATCTATCTCGGCTACACGCTGATGATGATCGGCTTTGGCCTGATCACACTCAATCCTTGGTTCTTCATCATGGCGATTGCGGCGGTGATGTTGACCACGATCTTCGCCATTCGCAACGAGGAGCGGCATCTGCTTTCGCGCTTCGGCTTCGAGTTCGAGCGCTACTGCCGGCATACGAGCCGCTGGATCTGATCGGCTGCTTATAGACAATAAAAAAGGCGGCCAAAGCCACCTTTTTAATCTTCATGCGCTGAATGGTACCCAATCAGGTGCCGACGCCGATCTCGGCGAGACGCGTCAGACATGCCTCCTCGACATTGTCTAGTTCGGTGAGCGTGTCCTCGATATCCTTGCGCTTCTGCCGGAGCTCTTCGCGCTTCGCCTCGACGCGGCTCATCAACAACTGCAGCTGACCAAGTTCGCCGGGCGGGTCCTTATAGACCTGAATGATCTCGCGGATCTCGGCGATCGTGAAACCGATGCGCCGACCCCGGAGAATCTCCTGTATCAACCGGCGATCCGCGGGGCGGAACATGCGGGTCCGTCCGCGACGCTCCGGATGAATGAGGCCCTCGTCCTCATAGAACCTCAGCGTTCGGGTCGAAATGCCGAATTCCCGCGTCAATTCGGTAATGCTATAGTACTTATTCACGCTGCCATTCCATGATTTCTTGACCATCACTATCGTTGACCTTGACGTAAAAGTCAAACAACCGGCAACGTCACGTGACGTGAAACCACCAGGTGGCGATACCGAGAAAACTGGAGAAGCCGGTGATATCGGTAATAGCCGTCACGAAGACGGCGGAGGAGACCGCCGGATCGGCGCCAAAGCGTTCCAAAAGGAGCGGAACCATGATGCCGGCAAGGGCCGCGGCCATCATGTTGATGAGCATCGCCGTGGCGATAATGCCGCCGATATTCGGATCCTGGAACCAGAGGCCGGCCAGAAGGCCGATCAGCGTGCCGAAGATCATGCCGTTCAAGAGACCCACCCCCGCTTCGCGCCGGATGATTCGTGGCGCGTTGTGAATGTCGAGGCCGCGGGTCGCAAGCGCGCGCACCGTCACGGTCATCGTCTGCGAGCCGGCATTGCCACCCATGCCCGCGACGATCGGCATGAGGATGGCAAGCGCCACGATCTGCTGGATCGTCGCATCGAAAAGGCCGATGACAGAGGCGGAGATACAGGCCGTCATCGAATTGATGAACAGCCACGGGACGCGTGAGCGGGAAGCGTCGGCGACCGAGTCCGACAACTCCTCATCGCCGACGCCGCTCAGACGCAGCAAGTCTTCCTCCGCCTCCTCCTGGATGACGTCGACGACATCGTCGATGGTCAAAACCCCGACGAGCCGGCCGTTGTCGTCCACCACAGCAGCCGAAAGAAGGTCGTATTGCTCGAAGAGCTGCGCCGCCTCTTCCTGATCCATCTCCGCTGGAATGGCATGGCTGGTATCGCGCATGATGGCGTCGACCTTGATCGAGCGCTTGGAGCGCAGAACCTTGTCTAGATCAACGGCACCCAGGAGCTTGAAGGTCGGATCGATGACGAAGATCTGCGTGAAACTTTCCGGAAGGTCCGCGTCCTCGCGCATATAGTCGATCGTCTGGCCGATGGTCCAGAACGGTGGCACCGCGACGAACTCCGTCTGCATGCGCCGGCCGGCTGTGCTCTCGGGATAATCAAGCGAACGACGCAAGCGAACGCGCTCGGTAAAGGGCAGCTTCGCCAGGATCTCGTCCTGGTCCTCTTGATCGAGATCCTCGAGAATGTAGACGGCATCATCCGAATCCATCTCGCCAAGCGCCTCGGCGATCTGCTCGTTGGGCAGATGCTCGACGATGTCGAGGCGAATGGCCTCGTCGACTTCGGTCAGCGACGAAAGATCGAAGTCCTTGCCAAGCAGCGAGACGAGCGCCAGGCGCTGTTCCGGCTGGATCGCCTCGAGCAGGTCGCCCATTTCGGACGAGTGCAGGCCGGCGACGTGTTGGCGGAGATAGATCGTGTCGCGGTCGGCAATCGCCGCGCCGACATGCATCAGGAAGTCGGAGCGCACCGAACCGTCTTCGGCATAGATGTCCGCCCCATCATAGGCGGGGATTTCTTCGGAATCGCGGTCGTCGTCGCCGGTATTGCTCATGAGCGCGCCCTCGAAACGATTGCCAACTTTCCAGCCCGCCAAGCGCGGTTCTGGAAAGGGTACATCACTGCCGGTTTTGCCGCCCAGATCTTCCTCTCAGAATTGGGCCTTACAGCCCTGCTAGCGCAAAGCCTTGCCGAGGTCCACATCGCAGACGCGGACGTCGCCACTGCGGCAACAGATTTATTCAAGCTGTTGCAAAGACATGGGAAACGCTCGTGCGCACGCGCAGTCGACATCGACGGGGCGATCGGATAGCACTATGCGGCCGCAGCCGAGGAGCTTCAGATGGCGATCCACCCCATCCTTCGTTTTCCAGATTCGTTGCTGAGCCGGGAAGCAAAGACCGTCGAAGAGTTCGACGCCGCCTTGCGTGCGCTTGCGGACGACCTCCTCGACACGATGCGCGCGGCACCGGGGATCGGTATCACCGCGCCGCACATAGGCATCCTGCAGCGATTGACAGTGATCGAACTCGACCGCGAAAGTGGTGTGCGTATCTTCGTCAATCCCGAGATCGTCTCGCACTCGACCAACATGGTCAAACATGCCGAAGGCAGCGTTTCGATGCCGGGAATTTCCGAAGACGTCGAGCGCCCCGGGATGGTGCGCGTTCGGTACCAGACACTCGACGGTACGCCTGTCGAGGAAGACGCTGACGGCCTGATGGCGGTCTGTCTCCAGCACGAGATCGACCAGCTCGACGGCATTTTCTGGATCCAGCGCCTGTCGCGACTGAAGCGGGAGCGCGCCGTCAAGAAGTTCGAGAAACCACAAGCGAGTTGGCGCGAAACTGACCTGGCGAGCGCCGTCCACCGAGGAGATCGAGCAGACTGCAGTATATCAATCGAACCCGAGCTTTTCGTCCCAGGACCAAATGTCTAGTGTCAAACACAGGTTTTCAATCAAGGATCAGCCTATGAGACCGACGCATGTCGCAATCCTCGCCCTTCTCGCTCTGGCGGGATGCAACACCGCCCCCCCCAACCTCGAGCCGTTACCGGGCAGCCTCACCTACGGCGAGACAGGTCCAATGCGAAAGACGCAGGCGGCGCCGGGTACGATGATTCAGAACCGCTTCTTGCACCAGGGCACCATGGTCTACGAAACCTACGAAGTTCAACCCGATCACAGCTACAAGCTCGTGCGTCGCAGTGTCGCCGACACCTGGTCGAACTGAACATCACGTTTCATGCTGAAATGACATATGAAGCCGGGCCGCCAATTCGTTGGCGTTCCGGCTTCTCTTATCCCTGGCCAATGACCGGGCGATTTGCCTCAAGACGGAACATTGTTGTTCTATGCCCGTTGTTTACGATGACAACAACGGAGGTCATCCGATGAGCAAATATCTGGATGAGCGAGGCGATCCTATCTCAGCAACACATGATCCCGACCGGGAGGACTTTACGGCGCGCGAAAGCCGTCAGGGTCCGCTGGGTGTGCGTGTTCTGGCAATCCTCGGTGCTGGCCTGTTTCTGGCGCTGCTTGTGTGGGGAGGCACCGAAATCTGGAGCGAAAACAGCGATAGCGAACGGACCACGGCAGTCGACCAGATCCAACCGCAACCATCACCGGAGCACACCGGCAGCATCGACAACAAGCAGGGCCGGATACCGGCACCGACGAATACCGCGCCGACCGCAGGTTCAAGCACCGGCGACGAAACACAACAAGTTTCGCCCGACGGCACGGTTAAATGACAGCAGCTGCCGGTTCGGGCTTTCGCCGAGTAACGAAGGTGCCGCAAAGAGCGCCTATCCTCGAAAGAGAAGCTCGAAGACCGGTTGAAGCGCGATAGGCGAAAGCTTGGGGAAGCTGGACAATGAACAATCCAGCTTTCGAGGAGCGGAGCGCGCGCCAAGCATCTCCGCCGGTCACCCCTTGCGCGGATCGCAAAGCGCAAGCGTAACCGCGACTTCCGTTATTCCCCCCTCGCAATTCCCTCCCTCGCACTTTTCGGGTTACCAGCGAAGTCGGATGTTCTGGCGGGCGGCAGTCGGCTGACACTGCAGGGTGAGACGCGCAGCAGAATACGCCGCGCCTTTATTGTCGCCCGATCCAAACCACGAGTTGCCAAAAGCAACTGAATATTAGAAGTTTATTAACGCGCGACCAAAAGGTTTCTGCGGCCTGACGAGATTGCAGGGCATGACGACTGCCTCTTCCCCCGAGCCTGCCCATCACAGCAACGCCAACATATGCCGGGGCTGCTGGGATCAGATGCGCGTACCTATCCCGATCCGCGGCCCGCTTGCCCTTCCCTTCCGCGCATTCGGCATCACCCGAAGCAAGATGAATCCAAACATCTGCACGATCTGCGAACGCTCCTTCCGTTACGTCAAGAAGCAACGCCACATAACCACCCGCGCTACCATCCTGTTTGCAGATATGCGGGGGTTCACGCATCTGTCGGAGCGGATCGAAGCGCTTGAGCTGAGCGAAATTGTCAGCCTTTTCCAGGATCGCTGCGCGCAGGCGGTTTGGGCGCATGACGGCATCGTCAACAAGCAGATGGGCGACGGCCTGATGGCGATCTTCAACTTCCCGATCGAGATAAAGGATCATGCTCGTGCTGCGATCAAGGCGGCGATGGATATACAGCGACATCACGCAGCCCTGGACGGCTCGAACCTGGTCCTCGAAGGCACCCTTGGTCATACGCTCGGCGTTGGTGTCGGCATCCATACCGGCGATGTCGAGATTGGCGAATTCTCAAGCTTCCGCAGCGATTTCACCGCAATCGGCGGCACCGTCAATCAGGCTGCAAGGCTCGAATCCCAGGCCGGTGCCGGCGAGATCCTGGTATCAGCGGAGACGGCCGCCCAAGCGCCGGACTTCATCGATGGCTCCGAGACCCGTCTGCTTTCGCTGAAGGGCATCGAGCACCCGGTGCAGGCGAACGTACTCAAGACAAGGTGACTATAGACGGTCGGCTAAGCCGTTTCTCACTGTTGGCGCAACCAGCCAATTTTCTGCCGAATCGCTGCCGCAAGCTCCGGCGGCCGCTCGCCGTCGATCAAGCCTTCCACATCTTCACCCAAATGCGCCTTGCCTGTCGAAGGGAGCGCTCCATCTGACCTTCCGCACCGGTACCGATCTCGCGTTGCGCCAGACGCACCAGCAAGCGGTTCGCGATCAGCCGGACGACGGTGATCAGAGCACCTCCGTCTATGGCGACCGGTGCGCAGCCGGCATTGCTGGCTGCGTTGGCAGAGGCTTCCATGAGCAGTGCATATCTCGAAACCTAACGCTCAGGATAGCAATCTATTGCTGGCAAGTGCGTCAAAATTGTCGATGGTGTATTTCGGTAGCTCTGAAGGAAACCCTTAGTGGATGAAGGAAACCCTTAGTGGATAACAATTTACGCCGCGTCGTGCTCATCGTCGCCTTATTGAACCTAGGCTACTTCGGGGTTGAATTCTTCGTTGCGCTTGCCATCGGCTCCGTTTCCCTCTTGGCCGATAGTGTCGACTTTCTCGAAGACACGTCCGTGAACATCCTGATCTTCTTTGCGCTCACCTGGACAGCGCGGAGCCGTGCACGTGTCGGTATGGCGATGGCATTCATTCTTCTGGTCCCCGCGCTGGCCTTCTTATGGACGGCTTGGGCGAAGTTCATGGATCCAATCCCGCCTGAGCCCTTTGCACTATCCCTGACTGGCTTTGGCGCTCTCCTGATCAACCTGTTCTGTGCATACCTTCTCGCCGCGTACCGCCATGGAAGCGGCAGCCTCACGCGGGCGGCATTCCTGTCTGCCCGCAATGACGCCTTTGCCAATGTCGCCATCATCGGCGCGGGCCTGGCGACGGCTTACCTGTGGCAGTCGGCTTGGCCGGATTTAATTGTTGGGCTGGGGATCGCACTGATGAACCTGGATGCAGCGCGGGAAGTCTGGGAAGCTGCGCGCGAGGAACACGACGCCGTGGCGTAATTCGTACGAATTGAAGCCGGAAACTCGCGCTTGGTGCAATGGAACGAACAGATGTCCCACGCATGGTCCCGACGTGGGACACCGTTGCGCTAAGTATAGGGATAAAAACAAAAAAACCTGCCGAAGCAGGTTTTCTTTGGTGCGGTCGAGATGTTTCGATTTCCCGCCGCCTCACATATATTTCAATCAGTTACAGTAATATTTTCGCCATCTGTAGTGCATTTTGTGGTGCGTTTTATCGATCTGATCGGCGCCCCGTCAAATCGCCATTTCAAGTGTGCACCTGACGGATTTCCGTGACAAGTTCACAAGAGCTTCGGATTTGGATCCTCGCTATTGCGCTGCCCCGGATCTTCAGCGACCTCCTCAACCGCCGAGGGGCCACTTTGAGGCACGACGGCCGTCCCGGCAGCCCGTCTTCCAATCGAAGGCCCCCCTGCAGCCTCAAAGTCCGTACTCAAGAGAGCGGGACGCTTGACGCCGGCGAAATCGGCGAACACACCGATGATCGACTTCACCTCGACGTTAAGCGTCGTAAGGTCGGAACGGCTCCGCATATGGGCTCGCATCTCCAGTTCCCGTGCCGCTTTGAAGAGGAGAGCAGCGTTTTGCTCCTTACCAAAAAACTCCGCGATTATCTCTGCTCGGACATCAGCGAACATTTGGTGGAAAGCGTCGCTGGTCTGGCGGGCTAGCACTCGCCCATTCTTCATTCCACTGGCCATTACGTTAAGCACTGTATCTATACTGTGCTTAACGCGACCATCACCGGCGTCGCCATAGGTCACGCCTGCGTAGAGCTGCCGATACCTCTCTTGTGGATCTTCGAACGCCAACCCCGCAAGCGCCGCGTCCAATGCCATGCAGGCAAGTCCAGCAGATAGAAATGCGCCACGTAGGGCTTGCTCCCGATGGTGGGGCCTGGTTGCGGCGCGCTCCGCGAAGAACCGAAACGAACTTAAAGCTTTGTTGAAAGCTGGATACGGCGCCAGACTTGCAGCCGCCGATTTGGCGGACGCGATCTGCTTCACCCAATCCCCATCCTGCTTCTGTGCGGGATAAGACTGGATATTTTCGAGGAATTCCTCGAGCGTCAATCGATCCTGGAGGAAGTCTTCATCCGCCCAATGGCGCAAGAAGCCTGCTGTCAACAGAACAACTTTATGCTGAAGCGCGAAACGTTTGGCCTTTGGGCTATTGTCCGTGGTGGCAACAATCGCTCGGTCACATCCCAGAGCAAGCTGCAAACCACGCGTCCACATAACTCTCTCGAATGCCTTTGGCGACTTCTTGTCCTTGACGTCCACGAGCGATCGCGTGCGTACGCCTCCACCTTGCCTGCCATAAATCCAAACATCGACATCGGTAACGTCTTCATTCTCGAATTGAATAGGGACGCTGCGAAGCGCAACGAACCCTTGACTGGCAAAGTACGCCCGCACCAATTCTTCAAGACCTGCACCCTTAGCCACAGCGTTACTCCCCGCTTCTCAAGCTGTCCAAGGTATCGAGGACGAACCGCCGGTCGGCGATGTCATTTCTTTTGCGCACTTCATTTCTGGTCACGTGGGGTCCCTTAAACGCACGGGCCGGCGATCCATCCATAAGTACGGCCTCCTCGGCCGCCGCACCACCTCGGACAATTGTCAACGCAAGTTCGCCCACATCCTTCTTAAGAAGACGCATGGTGTAGCGCCCCGAACTCCGCTCCGTCACCTCTACAACCTGACGTGCTTCCAGCTCGCGATAATCCTCGCCGATGGCTCGAACGCCGTTCTTTCCCACCGATTCGCCTCTAACGAGCTTACGAATTAGAGCAGACGGCATCGTGATCTGCCCCCGAACGTGATGACTCCTGGTCTGGCCGTAGGTCAACGACGCAATTAGTGCTTTGGCATCATCGATCGGATCCTCTTCAAACGGCCGGCCAAACTTTTGAAAGTCATTAGGAGAAGCGATATAACCGACCGCCTCGGTGCTATTGCTAACTTCCATTCTATCAAAGACGCCAACGCTGATTAGTCTCCTATAGAGGTCCGGACCCAGAATTTTTTCGACCTCTGCGTCGTACATCGCGCCGCGAGCAGAGAGCTTTTCCTGCACTTCGGAAAGTCGGCTCCTCTCCGCCCCAGTGAGCTGCTCTAGAACCCGGTGTGCCTTTTGCGCGTACTTTCCATCCCGAAAGGTGTTCGAATTGAAGAGGATACCTTCGCCGCTGGTGCCCTCTTCATCAATCAGCCCGGTTCCCTTGGACACATCAATCAGAGATTTTGCGTCGGCGCGCTTAAGCCTATGCATGTCGGAGATATATTCCTCCGCCTCAGCGCGATCCACGGGCCTGTCGGAGACGCGCTCCGATAAGTCCAGGATCGCTTGCTCATCAGCGCTCGGATTCTGGTCCTCGAAGATTTCTGCTGTGGCCTCCAAGACGGCTGCCGTTGTGGCACCCAAAACGGCGATTGACCCGTCCCCGGCTACGTCAACGCGCCCCGCTTCTTCAAGCACTTTGAGCCCGTTTTGCCGAGCTGGCTTATCAATATCATTTAGCTGACACGCCATGTCGACGGTATGCCGAGATATCGTGAACGTGCTCTGCTCATCCGCGTGACGGCGGAGCAAGTTGTAGAGCCGCCCAATCTTACCGGAGTAGGAAACATTTTCTATTCGAGCGGCACCAGGACCATGATATCCGTCCAAGTTTTTCGATTGGGCCAGCAACCAAGCGCCTTTTGTTTTCTTTTCCATTTCTCTCGATTTCGCTATCTAAAATTGTGCTCGACTATACCCAGGCGAGAACAGAACGCTAGAGGCCTCGTACTTCGGCCTGCCCCGCTAATTCACTTTTCGGCGCAGGCCGTCCACAGCTCTTCCGCTCTGGCGGTGGCGGTGCTTACGGTTGAGGCATGTTTGCGACACCGGGCTCTTTCCCGTCCAGTATTAGAACCTCCCCAACATCCTTCCCACCGCCGCCGGCAACGGTGTAAGTCAGATCAACCCGCGCAATTGGGAACGCCGCAAAGATCTCACGGACTTCCGGCTTATCATTGAGCGAGATCATGAACCGCCCCTTGATCGTCGCCAGGTGCTCGGCCATCTCGGTGAACCGATCTCGCGTGAAGGCACCCTTCCCGT
The DNA here is from genome assembly GCF_001424825.1 of Ensifer sp. Root31. Classification (NCBI taxonomy): domain Bacteria; kingdom Pseudomonadati; phylum Pseudomonadota; class Alphaproteobacteria; order Hyphomicrobiales; family Rhizobiaceae; genus Ensifer; species Ensifer sp. Root31. Next base: position 250,682 of record NZ_LMCO01000003.1, read on the forward strand.
AATCGCTTTCGTTCCCGAAATACGGCGGATCGAGGTAGAAGAGCGCGCCAGGTCGATCGTAGCGATCGATGAAATCTCGCCAATCCAGGTTCTCGATGACCACGCCACTAAGTCGCTCGTGAACCTCTTCGAGGATGACGCCGAGCCGGCCGATGTTGAAACGGGCCGAGCCGGTGGTATCGACGCCGAAGGATCGACCCGCAATCTTGCCACCAAACGCGAGGCGCTGCAGATAGAGAAAACGCGCAGCGCGTTCGAGATCCGTCAACGTCGAAGGATCGGTCGCCGCCAGTCGTTCGAACTCACGACGCGACGAAAGCTGAAACTTCATCACTTCCATAAACTGCGGATAGTGCCGCTGCAGGATTCGAAACAGGGTGATGACGTCGCCGGAACGATCATTGATGACCTCCGCCTTCGGAATGAGCGATCGTCGCAGGAAGACGCCACCCATGCCGACAAAGGGCTCGGCATAGAGGTTATGCGGGATCTGTTCGAGCATCGAGGCGATGCGCGCCGCGAGTTGCTTTTTGCCGCCGAGGTAAGCCGCCGGCGGGGACACAGGGCGAACGCCCGTGAACTGAAAACTATCTTGCATTGTCGAGGACCATTTTTTCTGGCACACCGCCGAGCGCCTGCGCAGGCAGCGGGTGTGGCAATGATCCGAGATGATTGCCGGGCGGGGTACGACGCCAATCAGCACCCGCCGTTGCAGCCTCGCGGCTGCGACCACCCGTGGCCGGGCAGCCAAGGGCCGGAGGGAAAACCCTCCGGCCAATTCTTCGAGCATCGCCGGGCCCGCATTGACACGGACACGCTGCGAACATAGCTAGAACATCAGGCGCTAGGCGGGCGCCTTTCACGACATGCGGTTTATTGAAGCCTCGATCGAGGAGGAAAGCGCATGTCTGGGAAACAGACCGTCATAATCGACACGCTCGGCAAACTGCTGGATGACGGCTATCGATTCAATCTCTGGTGCCTGGATTGCCAACGCGGCGGCATCAGCGGCATCGAGCCGTTCGCGAAGAAGCTCGGGCGGGATCATCCGATCTATGTTCGGGGTCACGTGAAATGCAGCAAGTGCGGCCGCAAGAATGTCGAGGTTCGAGTACAGGCGCCGGCTGCCGGCGAGCGCCCGGTTCAGGGATGACTGCGAAGCTGGTCGTCGTCGCGCAGAGGCTATTCGCCGAGGTCGAAGACGTCGGCGTTGTCAGCCAACTCGCGCAGCCCCTTGAACGATGGATGCCGTAGCTTCCTGTCGCTGGTGATCTCCGTATAGGTGACTTCGGCGACGAACGCTGGCTCGCAGAACACGGCGTTCTTCCGCTTGAGCGAGACCGGCGGCACCTTCGCCGGTATGGCCGACAGCTGCTTGCGCAGGTCGCGCGCCATCTTGTCGGTAAAGCCTGTGCCGACGCCGCCGACATAGACCAGTTCGTCGCCTCGCCTCGCCCCCAGCAACAGCCGCGAAATCGCACCGGTCACTTTTGTTGAAGGTTCGAACCCAACGACGATAAAGCCGTCGCTCTGGATGCATTTCAGTTTGAGCCAATCACCGAGCCGGCCGGAACGGTACGGCCCCCGCCTGTCCTTGGCGATAATACCTTCAAGGCCCAACTTGCAGGCATGCGCCAGAATCGCCGCACCCTCGCCTTCAATCTCTTCTGACAATCGAATAACCGTGCCGCCCTCGTCAATTGCATCCTCTAGCATCGCCCGGCGCTCCCGCTGTTCCATGCCGCGCAGGTCGTGACCGTCGAAGTAGAGAAGGTCGAAGGCATAGAACCGCGCCTCATCGGCTTCGCGCTTGCCCCCTCGGCCGCCCAATGCCGCTTGAAGCATGCCGAAGTTCGAACGCCCGGCCTCGTCGAGCACGACCGCCTCGCCGTCGAGAATCATGGTTGTCGGCCCAAGAACCTTCGCCGCCGCCTCAATCGCCGGGAAACGGTGCGTCCAGTCATGGCCGCCGCGCGTCAGGATCCGCACGCGGCTTGCCTCGATATGGACCGCCAGGCGGTAGCCGTCCCACTTGATTTCGAATGACCAGTCGCCAGCAGCCGGTACTCTCTTGGCTAGGAGCGCCAGACAAGGCTCGACGCGATCAGGCATGGGATCGAAAGGCAGGCGCGGCTGGTTAGGGTCGCGCGGCCCCTTCGGCTGCCCGCGCAGCACAGCGTCTTCTTCGAGGAGCAACTGTTTCGGGCGCTTGCCCTTAGGAGGTGCCTTAGCCATCGCTGATTTAAGGCACAGCGTGATTAGGGTGTCATCTCGTTTTTGGGTTGCGCGGACGGAACAATTTATCGACGCCGGCGTTTTGTTCGCACCCCATGGGCAACTGGCAGTCCCCCCGCAGCCGTTGTCCAACTCTCGCGGCCCCTTCCCCAGGGGCCGCTCCCTTTTTCAGACCTTGCCAATGATAACGAACACGATGCGCCGGATCGCTTCGGCGAAGCTGACGCCAAGCGCCATGGCCGCAATTCCGGTCACACCAAGCGCGCCAATGCCCATCAGCTTCCAGCGCTTCACATCATCCGTGACCGGCTTCATTTCAGCGACGTCCGCGCCGATCGACGCCACTGACGCCTCGACATCGCCGACCCGGTCGACCAACTGATCCATGCGACTGTGGACACCGGCGCGACTAGCTGCCGCCTTGTCCTCTGCCCGCATCGCGCCATCTTCTAGCCGCTTGATCGAGTCCTGCAGGCCACGCATGCCCGCGACCAGCTCGCCGAGCTGCCTATGCACTGATGCATCAATATCCGCAGGTGCCATCTAGCGCCCTTCCCCATGCCGCACACATTCCGCCTTTGTCCAAACGCCGCCGGCGCAAAGGCCGACAACAGTCCGGTCTATCTTTCGCTGATCCGCCGGCGTCGCCCCTCGCGCGCCGACCAGGTCAGTTCCGACGACCCGCCGCAGGCCGTCGACACTTGCTGGCTGCGAAGTCCCACAGGCCGTCAGGGCAAGTGTCATAGTCAGAGCGAGCATCGCCCGCGGAATGTGCCGCCGCATTGTTTTGCCTCTCGAATGCGTTGGTGATTGATCGGGCGCCGTCCTCGCGGATCTCAAGGACGGCCCAGGTGATGGCGGCGAGCACGAGCGCGCCGCCGAGGATCTTCGGCCAGGGGATCATGCCGGATCGAGCCGCTTGCGAATGAAGAGAAACGCCCCGATCGCGAAGGCTACGACGAGGATCCCGGCTAATGCCCACTGCAGCGGACCATTGCCGGTGAAGGCAAAGGCGACAGTTGAGAGAATGCCGGCGGCCCAGCTGACGTTTTCCTTCGTCACAACTTCCGGCGCTTTCGCTGCGGCCGGCTGCGTGTTGGTCGAGACAAACGCACCCTTGGCCCAAAGCCCCACCTCGGCCGAACGGCGGTTGACCAACCCTTCAATGCGCTTCTTGCCGGCATAGACCCACTTCATCAACTCCGCCGGGACGGCGTCATAGTCGCCCTTGTTAAGCTTCTTCAGCAGCGTCGACTTGCCGAGCCCGCCAGTGTTGAAGTCGAACGATACGAGCACGGCGTACTGGTTATCCGTCAGCGGCACCTTGACGAGGCGCGAAACGCGCTCTTCGAACGTGGCGAGATCGGCGCGCAGGATCTCTTCGGCGCGTGTCTCGGTGATTACCATGCCCGGCTTTACCACCGGCGCGCCGGCGGCGCTGGTATGNTCGAACGTGGCGAGATCGGCGCGCAGGATCTCTTCGGCGCGTGTCTCGGTGATTACCATGCCCGGCTTTACCACCGGCGCGCCGGCGGCGCTGGTATGGCCGTAACCGATGGTCCAGACGTCGGCCACGTCCTGGTAGGCCTTCGTTTTCAGACCTTCCCACTGCTTGACGAGCGCAAGGCCCGCCGCGTTGATGCGTCGGTTCATGTTCATGTTGMTACTTTCATTTTGGTGGGGGACAATCTTCTCAGTCGACAGACTGAGGAGCGGGTGATGGACTTCGAGAGGGTCGGGCGAGCACGGATGATGATGCGCCTGCCGGCACATCGGAAACAGATTTCCGACGCCAACTTCGCGGCACTCAATGAGTTGATGGAAGCCTACGGCATGGCAGTGTTGAGCCGCGATGAACTGCGCGAGCAACGGACATCAGATCCCAAAATGCTAAAGGAATTTGAAGACCTCTGTCAGGAACTGGAGGACGACATCGTCAAGATGCTGGCTGGCGTAAGCCCGCGAATGGTTCGCTGACCACCAGTAGATTCTCAGTAGTGAAAAGGTGCGCCCGATTCGCAATGTTCACTTAACGAGTGAGCGGCATGCTCTCGATAGTTGCCGCCGCCCCCTGMCCCCCGCCGGCAACTTGGAACCGCAATCCAGCTCTCCGGATTGCGGTTCTTTCCGTGATGGAGCATCTGATGGGCTATGATTGGAATGGCGCCCGCTGGCGTCGATTAAGAGTGGCGAGATACGGAACCGCCGTGGCGTTGGCGGGTCTGCTGGTCGCTGTCGCGACGCAGGTGGTGGCTAAGGCGCTTTAAGCTTCGACCAGCGGCCAGACGAATGCGGGAAGTTCGGTGATAAATTCCTCGACGCTGGGCCGGTCCCGCTCGCCGGACATAACCTTCGCCAGCTCGGCGGTGGAATAAGTCCACACCGCCGATCGCCAGGTGAAGAGCGCAGCGCCCTCGGCCGCAAACTGCGGGTTCGGATCGTCGCGATAGGTGATGGCGGTCTGGATGCCATCGTATTGCCGCTCGCGGGCCTTGGCGTCGAGATGCCCCTGAATGGCGGCTGTATAAGTCCCCTGCAGCGCGGCGATGCTTTCCGCAGCCTTCTGCTCGGCTGTGATGATTTTCGATTGGTCAACCGTCCACATTGGCGGGCTCCTCAACGATGGGAGTTTCGGCGGGTGGCGGGTCAAACGGCAGAGCCAGCTCGCCATCCGGCGGATGGTGGAGCGCGACAGGGAACGCAACGGCAGGCGAAGGATTGGCGCCGTGCGGCAGGATCAACGTGAGATGAAGACGTCCGGCCAGTCGCTCGACAGGGCCGATGATCCATTCGCACGGGATCGCGCCGTTAGGGATCGTTGCGCCGTCTGGCAGCATCGAAAAATCGAATGCCGCGCCATTGATCGTCAGAACGTCACCGGCCTTCACGACGGCCAGCGCGTCATCTCGCCGTGATGGAGAAAGACAGATCTTCATCAGAACCACCTACCTATTGCTATCGCGTAGCCGTCAACAATTGTGCTTTGGGTCAAATGGGCCCAATGCCTGACATACGCCTGAGTTGTTGATGTTGGACGCCCGGAAGTCCAACGCTGCCCGGTCTTGATCGACATGTTGACGGAAAAGTTCCCGTCAACAAACGCGCCCGGAAGGTTCCAAGGGGTGTCGGTAGATACAAAGATCGGCCCCGCCGCTGTGTCACACGCCAGCGGGATATTATTGGAGACGCAGATCATGACGCCGTTGGCAAATCTGAAATACCAACCATTRGCGTTTGACCCACGATCCATAATCCCGCCGGTCGGTATTCCGCCAGATTGCGAAACAGCCGCCAGGATTTCATCGCGAAATAGAAAGGGCTTCCAAGCCGTGAAAGTCCCCGCAGCTGTCATGGCTCGATACCAGAGCTGTCCTGTGTTCAGGCGGACGAAGATCTGCGATTTGGCGAACGAAAATGACGACCAAACCACGATCTGCCCCGACGCCGCGATGGGGATGTTCAAGGCGTCCCCACCCACCCAATACTCACCACTGTCGACAGCGTCATTTGCATCTGCCACGACATTGGCGCCGGTATTTTGCTGCAGCCTGCCTGGAAGCTGAGCATTCGGGATCTGCCCGAGCGTCGCATAGAATGTGGTTGCGCTAGGATCGTCGAGCAGCGTTCGAGCGAATGCGCTCAGCGTTGCGAGCGCAGCACTGCCGGCGCCATTGAAGTAGGGCATGCGATCAGCGGCCGGGGTAAGCCCGGCAAGCGATGCCAACGCCGGATTGTCGAGCCTCTGGATGTAAGTGGCAAGAGCCTGTGCGTTGGCGACTAGCTGCTGTCCGTAGGCCGTATCGCGCACGATCCAGTAGGCCTGGTTGGCAGCCGTGGTCCCACGCCAAGGCTTGGCAAGCGTCAGTTGCGTATCGCTCTCGATCGACAGGATCGGAACCGGATTTCCATTGGCGCTGTCGAGGCCGAACAGCCCGCCGATCACAAGGCCGGTTTGCCAGGCGGTGCCATTGCCTGTCACCACGGCGCTGCCGGCGGTCACCGAAACGGTGCCCGTTACATAGGGTGCGGTCATATCAGGGGTTTCCTAAGCTGGAATGCCGAAGATGTAGTAGCGGATGCCGATAGGCGCGTAGGCACCGGAGGTCCGCCAGTTGCCGGGGCTGTCGGCACGATTGTAGTAATCGCCGACATTCCCCGCGAAGGTGTGGAACCGGGCGTTGTTCGCCGTCAGTTCGCAATAGGTGCTTTCGCCGGCGTGGCCTTGGCCGCTGTAGCTGTATTTCAGCCGTTTCACGAACGGCAGGCGCCACAACGCGCTCCACGACATGGGTAGGTTGCTTTGCCCGAGGCTCGCGCCGTTCCCGGCGCCATGATGCGTYAGGTATTTCACCATCGGGAACATCCCGGTCCCGTCAAATGGAATGTCCGTAATCAGGTCGTTACCCGCACCGAATGGGAAATACCCCTGCGCCAGGATTTGGACTTGCGGACGCCGACTATCGATGACGACGTCTTTCCATGCCGGCGGATCTGCGGATCCAGGACGAAGGAATTGAACGACGTCGACGCCTCCTTCAGTGAATTCTCGCAAGACTTTATTGCTTCCACCGGTCGGCGGGCTTGTATCCTCAAGGTAGAGCATGAAGCGCGCGCGCATTGCCTTTGTCGCGTTGAAGCCGATGTTCGTCCCGTCAAACCAGTACTCGGCGCCGAAATCGAGGACTTGCGGATTGGACGGATACATGATCGCCGCGCTGTCGTAAAAATGAACATCAAGTGCGACGGTATCGGGTAGCGGAACTCCGGTGTTGTAGTAGCTCACACCAGCGGGAAGCGCGATATCCGCTGCAGCGATGACCTTGACCGGGAGTTTGGAGGCATCGAACGCCATCTGCTGAACGGTTGCCGCGTCCACATTGTAGCCCGGCTTTGCGATCTTCATTTCTGTTGACGTAATCTTGATCGTCTTGCTGCCGTTCGGCGCCAAAACGGGGGCGTCATCCGGCGCGACGTTGTTCCCCGGCAAATTCCAGACGATCAACCGCTTGTCGCGCGATCGAAATTTGTTGAAATCATCAATCGTATCGTTCGGCGTGACAACGATTGGGGTCCCGTAGGAGAAGCTCCCCAGATTATTGTTGAGAACCATGTTTTCCGCCCATCCAATTTGAGCGAAATTTCCCACGGCATAGAAGCCGCCTTGACCGTGGTAGTAGGCACCGTTGTCGGTCCAGGCGACCATCTGTTGATTGTAGACATTGCTTCCGCCGCCCTTTTTCGCCTTCACGTCAAACAACGGGACGTCATACCGGAGCGTAGGGAAAGCGGTATTGCGAAACCCCCAAAGCGTTCCCTGCGCAATGGTGACGGACATGTAAGCGAACGTCGCGGAATTGCTTCCCGGGGGATAGTAGCTTGGGCCGCTGCCAGCCTGGAAGGTGTTGACCACCCATATGTCACACAAGCTCGCTTGAATGCCGAACTTGCTGTTGTAGAGGAACTTCCAGCGCTCACTATCCGGCGTAGTGCGCGGATCGTCAGCATCGCTCTTCATGATTTTGATACAGCCGGCGCCGGTGCTGTCGACGCCAATCATCGTGCGAACCAT
>NZ_LMCO01000004.1:0-175660 GCF_001424825.1 Ensifer sp. Root31
CCAGACCTGACGGCCTCGATCTCACAGATGAGCCGGCTTATGGCGACCCTTGATGAACTCTCGCGCAAGGTCAGAAAGATGTTACGGGCTTCGTCGTGAGGGTGCAGTCGCAAGCCTGGCTGAGGTCATGCGGTGCCTTGGCCACATCCAGAATGCCTTTCTGGCTGGGCCACTTGGATGCCCTTCGTTGAACCGGTGCGGTAGAAGGCTTCGAGCTAAAGGAGCAACAGCAAAGTGACGGCTCACCGCCTCTTCATCGGGCTTTTGAAGTTTTCCGCAGCCGCGGCTGCGGTTCGGTCGGCATAACTCGTTTGGGGAATGGCGCGCGCAGCGATGGAAGTTTAAAGACTGGCGCACGGTGGCAGCCGTTGGGATATTCGATGCGTCGGCACGAGGCGACGCTCGAATATCCCTCGCCCATCATTCCGGCTCACGCGCCACCGCGGTCGTCAAGCCAAGAGCGCAGCCGCGCACCCTTTGCGGTGTCACGGCGACGTCGCCCACACCATTTTGTCGAACGCAAGGTGCCGATCAATGAAATAGCGCGCCCACTCGGTCGGCATCGATTGACGATCGATTGCGAGATCAGCGCAATACACTCCTCGATCGCGAGCTGCCGGGATATAGCGGTTACTTCTCGACGGTTGCCGACGACATCAGCAAGAGCGTCGGCGGTGCCCAGACAAGCCTCATCGATCGCCAGCCCCTGCCTTGTGCAGAGCTGTCGCCCGGCGCTCGCGGAAGCGAGCCTCAACATCAGCATCCTCGACATCGGGTCGCGTGTCCTCGAGAGCCTGCAACACCTTGGCGCGGAACCAGGCATCGTGGGCGTCACTGCTACCAACCATTTCCAGCGGTAGTGAGCCTTCGTTCGCCGTCCGAGTTAGAAGGATTCCAACAGCATCCGAGACGGTCAACCCCATGTTCTGTAGGACGGCCGTGGCGCGGTCCTTAATATCAGCATCAATCCGCGTCTGGACGAGTGCATTTGCAGCCATCACATATCTCCTTCCCAAAGCATCAATGTAGTGCAACTGCATGACATATCCGGTAGCGTCGCGAAGAGTGAAACGCGCGGCCTCGGCGATCTCGTCAACGAAGCACGAACCGAGAACATTCGATCTTTACTATTTGGCGAGAATGCGCGTGTGCTCGCAGCAGTGGTGGATGATGTGGGACAATAGCCCGCAAATTCCCGTCCGAGGTAGGTCGACGCTTCTCTGCAGGCAGAGCCTGTATTTCTCCTAATGCTGCCAAGATTCGATGATGAAGAGGTCGGCGAGACTGTTCAAACAACCGATCTCGTGGTGCGCTCGATGAGACTTCGTCCCGGTGACGATGTCCGGTGCCAGGCTCAGGGTTACCTCCGCGCTCTCGCGGGCGGCGTCTGTCGGAGACCAAGAAGCGGATCTGGTTGTACAGGGCGCGAGCTGCCTTGCGGCGCGCAAACTACGCGAGAAACTACCTGCGCTTCTGGTCGAGATCGTCGGACCCGGGAAAAACGCTTTGGTCTTTGATCCCGGAGAAGCTGTGCCCGCGTTGAAGGGCCATTTAACCGACGAAATCATAGAGAACCTCGGAACGTGCACCGCGCTTCATGGGGCCTTGCTCGCAAACCGCAGTGGTGCGGTTCTTCTCTGTGGGTCGCCGGGCTCTGGCAAAACGACCTTGGCATTCGCGATGATGCAACGGGGATTTCAAAGTCATGCGGACGGAGCGATAACGGGTGAAAAGCGTAGCAGCGTACGCGGTAGAGCCCTGCGCGAAAGGCACTTCTTTTCAGCATCTATATCGTCTGATATATTGTGAGAAAGAAACAAACGCATTACTTTCTCAACCATGTTTATCTTCGATTTTTGTAAAGCCCGGCCCGGTCTAGATAATAAAACCGTTGGGAACGATACTTTTCGAATGCTTCAATTATTTTGGACGCCTCATTTCTATGAGGGGGAGAGAAATGAAGAGAACTGAAAGATACGATAAAAGTACGGCGGACTCGGATGGTCGCCGAGAGTTTCTTAAAAGCTGCGGCCGTTTCGCGGCGGTAACTCCGCCGACGGTCATTCTTCTCCTTTCAACGAGTCTCACTTCGAACGCTATTGCAAAATCTGGAGGAGGCGGCGGACATGATAGTGGAAGTGGCGGGCACGATCGGGGTGGCGGCGGACATTGATGCCTCGTCCGCTCTCAGTAAGTACACGATCAACGCAGGAAATGATGTCAATCCGGGTGCTTGCCGCCTTTTCCTTGAATGGCGTGGCTCGGCTTGTTTGGACAGGCCCTAGCATGTCCGGCTGGCTTTAGCCTGTGTTTCTGTGTGCAAATTTGGCTCTGACCTTCGGTGGTCGGCGTCGGCGAATGACGCCAGGCGGCGCAATCATCGCTGCGGCACGATCATGTGTCGAAGCGTTGGGTGCTAGGAGAGAATTGAAAACCTTAAAAAGCGCAACAATGCCGGACGCCTTTAGCGGGGTCTGCGGTTGCCCTGCCCATCCTCTTGGCAAAGGCAGATATGATCCGTGTTTCGCTGTTCAATTGGAATAATCCGCCGCGCAAAATCAGGAGAGTGGCATTTTCGGTTCGGAGTGGCAGCGCTGTTTGGCATTGAAAATGTCCAGGTCGCCGCGCATCTCATGCCAACGAAGCCAATCGGCTTCGCGGCATCAGCAAAGAATGAGCGTACCGAGCGCCGGCAGCAGCGCGGTCAGAGCCAGTTCGCGCGCGGTTTGACCCGTTAAAGCCTCGTCTCGGAGGATCAACATCGCGAAGGCCAACGGCGACTCGGGAAGCCTAGGCCCGGCAAGTAGCCCCGTTTGATTGGGGGATCGCAGACAACGAGGTTTTCAGAACCTCGCCATTTACATGCCCTCACCGCTCCCCTGAGGAAGCAGTCGATTGAGCCCATTGAGTCGGCGTTATTGGAGCACGCCACTTACACTTCGTGGTCTCTCATCTTCAACTGCAGGGACACCACTTTTCTGAACCGTGATCGAGGCCGGGTACGGCAAGACCACCTTGGCCGCACGAAGACGACGACGAACATGTGATCTTGATCCGCCGGCCAGTGACGGCGTTGAAACGGGGGATCGATGAAGCCGGCCTCAACGACGGGGCGGTGTTCCGACGCATTGAAGCGGCCTCCGCAGTGGAGGCGCAATGCCAACGTCTCAGTCTACAACGTTTCCAGCTGCGGCGGAATACCGGCCCCTAACAGCCAAGCATCATCGAAGTTACCCGCTCGGCTATGATACGTGCACAACTACTCAATTTAGTTGCGATGAAATCTAACTTCGGCTGCGCTACACTCTCCCGTGAAGTATGATGGAGGACGTTTTGCCATTCAGGCCAATTTGGGCGTGCTGTCTGGGTCTGCTAACCGGAGCGATCCTTGGCTATCTGACTGGATTTGGCGCGGGTATGGGAATGCCGGAATTAGGGCCAGAGTTAGTCGGACTAATCGGCGCAATCGCCGGAGGTATTGCAAGCGTGGTTGCCATCGGATGCCTTGAGGAGAAGTGATCAAATGTCCCTCAGAACTGCGCGTGTTCAGATCGGACTAGGCTGGGCCCTAATGATTATCGGTGCGCTCCTGAGCGTAAACTTAATGACAGACATGGGTTTGGTTATCTGGGGCATTGGATTGGTCCTACAGATCGTCGCCTCGATTATGTATCTCGCTTCGAAGACCGGCGGGGGCCGTCTCGGGGGCGCATGAATCAATCGCGCCCTCGGTTTTGGCATTTGCAACCGCGCGTTAGCCATCGTGCAAGCAAACAATACATCTTCACTAAGCGGGCCTCGGCCTAAATCATAATCGTCGCATTTCGAGATCAGTGCATTGCGATACGGCTGCAAGATCCGTATCGCCTGGCATGAACCGGCGAATGCGCTTGTTCACGTTTTCCACCGCACCTTTCTGCCAAGGCGCACTGGAGTCGCAAAACCAAACCTCATCCAGCTTGCAAGCCATCTCAACGACCAGTCGCCTTCGTCCGACCTGACCTAGAGATACCGATTCGGCTGTCTGCAACCTCTGTTGCATGGTAGTATCGTCTCGTTTCCCCTGAAAGAACGGACCAGGGAGCACGGCCATGGAAGCTAAGGCCCTCCGACTGCTAATCGGTTTGGCTACCTGCAGCCTTGTTTTTCCCCATTCAGTCGGCGCGCAGGAGGCGATCTACATCGTTCGGCACACTGATCCGCCGTCAACACTGAACCTCGATGAGATTCGCGACGAAACCCCACTGTCGGAGTCCGGACAAAAACGGGCCAAGACGCTAGCTGAGCGATTGAAAGATGCAGGCATCACCGTCGTCTATGCCACGCAAGCCAGGCGCACGGTCGAGACAGCCGAGCCTCTGGCGAAGGCCCTTGGACTCGAAATCCGTGTTCATTCCTATGAGGACAGTGGCGGCTTGGTCCGACTACTTCGCTCAGAGCACGGCAAGGACAAAGTGCTTGTTGTGGGGCATTGGAGCACCATTCCAGAGATTCTCGCGGCGCTGGGAGATTCCGAGGAAATCAAGATTGAACGAAGTGCGTTCGACAATCTGTTCGTGGTTATCCCGAAAGGGGAGCAAGCGCCGGTCGTGCTGCATCTTCACTACTGAAAACTGAAGCTAGAAACATCAAACCCTCAAGCGAGCGATTTCACGGGAGGTGGCGTCCCGGACTACACCCCGCCGTTCTTCTTGCCCGCAGTTCGCTGATCTTCGGATGTCTATTGTCGGTCCGAAATTGTTGGCCTGGAAACTCCTGCCGAAGACTCGATCGGCGGCTGGCGACAATGCTTGGTCCAACAGCGGCGACAAGGCATCATCGAAGCGTCTACGCCGCATCCCCATACACGTTGCATTGGCGGCAACGTTCGGCATCATCATCGCAGTCACCGCGGCAGCGCTGGTCCTCGCCCTGGAAAGCGGCCGCCAGAACACAGTCGCGCTCGTCCGCGACCGCAGTGAGCGAATTATGGACACGATTGTGGAACGGACCCGATTGCACCTCGATCCAGCCCGCGACCAGTCCGAATTCTTGGCCAGACTTTACCTCGACGGCGAAATCGACCCGCAGGACGAAGATGCCTCTATGAGCCAACTTCGGGCGGCACTCGCCGGCCTCCCGCAGATCGCTGCGCTCGCCGTCATCCGCACCGATCTGACGCAGCTACGCGTCGAGCGCAATGGCGACGAAGTCGTCTTGCGAAAGATCGACATGCGTACCGTGCCCGGCCTGGACGATGCGTTTGAGATGGCGCGGCGCGCAGGCCGCCCGGTCTGGGGAGAGCTTCTCTGGAGCGAACGGCTGAAGCAGCCTCTCGTCAATGTTCGCACCCCGTTGTGGCATGAACGTTCTTTTCTCGGGATCTTGTTGACCACGGTCACGGTCGCAGAGCTTTCACGCTTTCTCGCCGAATCGCCCGCGGGGTCAGATGCCGGCGCATTTATTCTTCTCGGCCGCAATCATGTCCTCGCCCATGCAGCACTTGCGCACAACCCTCAGCTATTCAAGCGCGACAAGCCCCTTCCGGAAGTGACCGAGATCGGGGACCGGGTGCTGGCGTCGATTTGGAACGCGGAGACAGAGGAGAGCGCGGCTCCTTTCGTAGGTTCGTCGAAAAGCCATATGGTCACGGTCGATGACACCTCTTATGTCTTTATCTACCGCGACATCCCCGGATACAGCGATCAGCCTTGGCTGATCGGCCGCTATTTACCGGTCGACGAAGTTGGCGGCGAAGTGCGCCGACTTGAGCAAGCGGCCTGGCTGGGGCTCGCGGCTGTGCTTGCTGCCGTCACTTGCGCCTGGATTGTCGGCTACGCGATCGGAAAACCGATATTGCGCGTGGCACGCGCAACGTCCGCAATTCGCACGCTCGATCTCACGGCTGCCCGCCCCCTCGCCGGCAGCCATCTTCGTGAACTGGACGAGGCGATCCGAGCCTACAATGCGCTCATAGCGACCTTGCACTGGTTCGAGACCTACGTACCTCGACGCCTGGTCAAGCAACTCATGGCACAGGGCGAACAGGCGACAGCCCTTGTAGAGCGGGAAGTCACTGTGCTGTTTACCGACATCGTCGACTTCACAAGCCTCGCCGAGCGGCTAGCGGCGTCCGATGCGGCGGCGTTCCTCAATGACCATTTCCGGCTCCTCGCCGCATGCGTGGAGGCGGAAGGAGGCACCATAGACAAATACATCGGCGACTCGTTGATGGCGTTTTGGGGAGCGCCTGAATTGCAACTGGATCATTCCGCCCGAGCCTGTCGCGCCGCGAACGCTATCGCAGTGGCGATTGTCGCCGACAATCGGAATCGACGAGAACTTGGCCTTCCGCCTGTGAGAATCCGGATAGGCATACATGCTGGCCCCGCGATGGTGGGAAACATCGGGGCTCCGGGGCGCATAAACTTTACGCTGGTCGGGGATGTCGTGAACACTGCGCAACGTCTCGAGGAGGTCGCCAAAGAGTGTATGACCGACGATGACCAAGCGGTCATTTTGGTCAGCGACATCGTGCTGCGATCTGCCGGTTCCGGATGCTTGGCGCGATCTGTCGGCCAGCATGTGTTGCGCGGCCGCCATGAAGTGACGAACGTTTTCAGGCTAGGACTCGGTGAGTGATCCCTGTGCGTCTCAAAAACGAACCAAAGCATGTGTAATCGGTGGCGATCTGCATCATTGACCATGATGGGAAGGTTCGACTTGAGCGATCCGTCCCATCTCACCTGCCGGACTCAGTTCACTGCCTGCACGAGTTTGGCGAACCAATTCACCAGGTAGGGCTGGAAGCTGACACGCTGACCCAACATCTGACCTACGGGGCAGGGTTCGACGTGGTGTGCATGGAGGCTCGCCAAGTCAATGCCGCTCTTTCAGCCATTGCGCGACAAGACCGACAAACTCGCGGCGAAACCGGACAAGCTGTTTACGGGGGCCTTCCGACAACAATATGGGGCATTGTGCTTCCGCTTCTGTGACGAAGGCCCGGATGTCCAGGTGCTAGTGATTAAGTCTCGCGACAGCCGGCGATGTGTGATCCCCAAGGGATGGCCGATTAAGAAGAAAAAGCCCCATGAGGTCGCAGCAATCGAAGTCTGGGAAGAAGCCGGAGAAAAGGGGTAAGCGCTAGAAGAACCAGTAGGCAGATACACCTATCTGAAATAGCTAGACAATGGTGATGTCGCCCCCGCCATTGTGGATATCTATCAAATACCAGTGTTTGCTCAGACTGATGACTTCAAGGAAAAAGGTCAGCGTGACGCCCGACGAGGCAGCTCGACGAGTGCGCGAAATCGAGCTCAAGTCTTTGCTAGTCGAATTTAAACCAAGTTCGCCTCGCCCGCCGCCTGTGCGTTCGGCCGCGCCCCGAAAAACTGATGGCTAAATTGCCGGCAGTTTCAGTCGATACATTATGCGATCTTCTTGGCCCAAAAAGTGAACATCACAGCAACAAGGCTTGCAGGGCTCGTGGAAGCACTGTTCTGTCCGGCCCGTAGGCGTCCACGCTTAGGTCTGCAAACGACAGCATTGCGCCCTCATTTCGGCCGCTGGCGGGATTGAAACGCAATCCTGATCCCAGACCGTCTGGATTCGCGCACCGTAATAAGCTCGCCTAGCCGCTCGTTGGAGGTGATTGAGCGACAGTCCGCTTCAAGCTATCACGGTTAGTGAGCGGGCGCTGCCCTTGCTCGCGCCAAGCTTGCTGCTATCAATCGCGGTATAATAACAGCGTCCGCTTAGTTAGCGCGCTTGACCAATATTTGACTGCCGAGGTGTTGTCAAAGAAATGCCTGAAGGAGGTCGATTTGTGTTCGCTACTCGATGGAGAGCTCACCGAAGAAGAGCTTCAGCTTATTATTGAAGCCACACTATCCAAGCACGGCCGTATCGCCAAGCGCGGTGGCGGGATGTGTGGTTCTGTCTATTTCTTCGACCAAGGGGAGAGTGTTCATCCCCGATGGGTGGTCGCCAAGGTACCTAGATTCCCGCGTGGAGATCTGTTCGAGCGCAACCGACGTTTTCTGCGGGAAATTGAAATCCAACATCGCACCTTTTATCATCGATTCGTATGCTGGCCCTTCGATTACCGAATGATCCTTGACACTCCCGTGGCGCTCTATCGAGCTTGGGACGACGACCTCGCGCAATGGATCCCACGTCCAGAGTTCTCGGCCGTAAGCCGGCTCGCCGTCCTTTTTTACCTGTGCTCGGCACTCCGCCACTGCCGAAGCCGAGGCATCGAGTGCCACCAAGACCTGAAACCTCAGAACATCCTAATGTGGAGTGTCGGTGATGCTCTCCGGGAAGCCCCCGGTTCCGACGTTTTCAATTTTCCGCTGCTCTCTGACTTCGGCCTAGCCAATGCTGGGATAGACTTTCAGAACGCCGAGGGTGCAAGGCCGTACATGGCGCCCGAGCAATGGATCGAGAACATCGCTACCGGTTCGTCCGATGTGTTCGCGCTGGGAGTGATCATTTTCGAGGTCATGACTCTGGGATCGCACCCCTATGGCGCCAAAACACGCGAATGGTGGCCACACCCCATTGAAGGCGCATCCAAGAAGTGGCTGCGGCCGGAAACTTGGGAGAAGTGGGCCAAGGCTGGCAATCCGATCGCTCCCGCAACATTCCTCGCCAACGGCGTCGAGGAGATCGCGCGTAGGTGCATGGCACCAAACCCCGCTGACCGGCCACCGTTGGACCTGATCCAAGCCGAGCTACTTACCGCCCTTGCCGCGCTCGATAATGAAGCTGGCAGGCAGGCCTCGTTCCAGGCGATCCACGCCGACAATCATCCGATTAATAGTGAGTGGCCATACCGCGATATGCAGCTGGAAAGGCTACGCAGGTCAGTTTTGGATCTATCCACGGCACCGTGAGAAGCCCCAGCGTTTGTCAGCGGGTTTCGCTGGGAACCAGCCGATAAGAGACATTCCCGACAGGGCCTACACACAATGCTAGGCAGCTCTCTATGCACTCAATGACCGGCTCACCCTATCGGCGGCGGCTAGCAAGGACCAAATCGAAGCGCAAATGCGCGATCACATCATTGCCGGAACCGAGCTAGTCGGCACCTATGGCAAAACAGGGAAGTGACCGATATGCGTCGACCGATGTACTCGATCAAACCTTGTCGCCGATTTATCAAAATGGAGAACGCCGCCGCGCCTTCTGCCCGTCAGATCCGGTGCTGGACGTCGCCTCCAACGAGTTTTTACGTCCCTATAGGCCCGCAAGGGCCTGAGCCGTGAGTAACCGAGCTACCAAGCGGTACTGTTCGACGAGGAAATTATCATTGGTGAACCACTCGGCGTAGGGTGCCATGCGAACTCCCTTCGTTTCAGAATCCTTGATTTGGCTCTCCCCGGCGAAACCGTTTGCCGTCCGATGAACGAACCATCTACTCAGTCATTTCGGCCCGCTCCGCGTCGATTTCCGACACGCACAACGGATGGGCCTACGGCTTCCGCGACACGCACACAGCGCGCGAATAGGCATCTATGGGATGGTCAGCGGATGACCGTCATCAGAATGACTGTCAATTGGAAGTGTATCGAGCATAATAAAAGCGCCTTCACAGATGAATCACGCCGCGCCGCGCGGCGTGGGCGACCGCATCGGTGCGGCCGGTGGCATCAAGCTTGTCGATGACGCGGCCGACATGAAATTTCGCTGTATCGACAGAGATGCCGAGTTTGCGAGCAATCTCTTTATTCGAAAGGCCTTCTGCGAGAAGCGCCACGACTTCGCGTTCGCGGGAAGTCAGGCCCGCCTCCTCCGTGGCGGCCCGCGCCGTGGAGAGGACCAGCTCGGACATCTCCCCTTCCGGCGCCAGACGCACCCAATCGACTGACGTCAGCAACTCGCTCAACCGCTCCGCAAGCGCCGGATCGTCGATGCGCACCGCGATCGTAACAGGGCCCGTGTCACTCATTGGCGGGGCCGGGTCGCGATAGTGACCGCCGCCTCGACATCAGCGCCCGCACGCCTGATCCCCAAGGAGACCGATCGGCCAATCGATTGATGATCAAGGGTCCGCACGAGCGCATTGACCGAAGGAACGGCCTCACCGTTCCAGTGGACGATGATGTCTCCTTGCAGGACCCCACCAATAGCACCGGGTCCATCGGGGTCAACACTCATGACCATCGCCCCCTGGCCGCCACCGGTAACGGCGACCGGATGGAGCCCGAGGCCGAGATAGCCACGCGGGACTTCGCCATGTGCGGGTTTCGGCAAAGTCCGGACAGGGTTTCCGGTAATCTCCGGACACCGTTTTCAGTAATTCCCGGACAGTGATTCCGCTAAATCCCGGACAGTTTTCCGGCGGCGGTTTGGCGGTTGGTTCGCGGCTGCGCCGTCTTGTTGGTTAAGCCTCTCACGACAACGTTGAGAGGGGCCGATGGCGAGACGGAAGCAAGCAAGACGAACGACAGTGAGGGATATCCGGACGATTCTGCGCCTGACCCACGAAGAGGGTCTTTCGGTGCGCGAGATTGCCGAGCGGCTGAAGATCGGCAAGAGCTCGGTATCGACCTATTTGCTTCGAGCTCGGGAGGCCGGGCTTTCGTGGCCGTTGCCAGTCGGCGCGGACGAGGATGCAAAGCTGGAGCGGCGGCTGTTCGGCCGAGCCGGTCGACCGCCGCGCGATCTCAGCGAGCCGGACTGGGCGGTGGTGGTTCGAGAGCTGAAGCGCAAAGGGGTGACGCTGACGCTTCTATGGCAGGAATACCGTGCCAACCATCCCGATGGTTACGGCTTCACGTGGTTCTGCGAGCAGGTTGCCGCCTTTAGGCAGCGCACGAGTGTAGCGTTCCGCAATCGGCACGCGGCGGGCGCCGTGATGCAGACGGACTATGCCGGGCCGACGATGCCGGTGATCGATCCGGCGACCGGTGTCATCCATCCGGCCCAAATCTTTGTCGCGGTGCTGGGCGCCTCCAACCTGACCTTCGCCCATGCCAGCTTTAGCCAGCAGTTGCCGGATTGGATCGACGGCCAGGTGCGTGCTCTGACCTTCTATGGTGGGGTCACCAAGGCAATCGTGTGCGACAACCTCAAATCGGGGGTGGCCAAGGCCCTTTGGTTCGAGCCGACGTTGACTGCGACGTTCGCCGCCATGGCGGAGCATTACGACACCACGATCCTGCCGACACGCAGCAGGAAACCGCGCGACAAAGGCCGGGTCGAAGGCGCGGTGCTGATCGTGGAACGCTGGATTCTGGCCCGGCTCAGGAACCGCACCTTCTTCTCGCTTGCCGCCCTCAACACGGCGATTGCCGAATTGCTCGAGGAGCTGAACAACCGGACGATGCGCCACGTCGGCAAAAGTCGCCGCGAACTGTTCGAGGAGATCGAGCGGGCAGCATTGAAGCCTTTGCCGGTGATGCCGTTCGAATATGCGGAATGGAAGTCGGCGAAGGTTCACCCGGACTATCATGTCGAGGTCGACAAGACCTTCTACTCTGTGCCGCATCGACTGATCGGATGCACCCTGCAGGTGCGGCTCACCCACCGGGTAGTCGAGATCTTCCACGATCACCAGCGTGTCGCCAGCCATGTCCGCCGCTCCCAGCGTTCCGGCCACGTTACCATCAACGACCATATGCCCAAGGCACATCAGCGCTATGCCAACACCACGCCGGCCAATCTGATCGGCCGTGCGACCCAGATCGGCCCCAATGCCGCCATCCTGGTCGAACGCATGATGCGCGACAGGCCGCATCCGGAACAGGGATACCGCTCGGCCATGGGCATTCTGTCGCTGGCCCCGCGCTATGGATCGCAGCGCCTCGATGCGGCCTGTGAGCGGGCGCTCACCATCAATGCCGTCACCTATTCCTCCGTCGCCTCCATCCTCAAATCCGGCCTCGACCGGGAAAGACCGCAGGCTGAACATGCGGCCCCCACGCCTGCGCATACCAATATCCGTGGCCGATCCTACTATCAGTGAAGGAAGCAAGAATGCTGACAAACCCCACCCTCGACCAGATGCAGGCCCTCGGGCTGACGGGCATGGCCGCCGCCTGGCGCGAATTGACCGAGCAGTCCGGCACCAATGAGCTCAGCCGCGATGAGTGGCTCGGCCTGATGCTCGACCGCGAAGTCGCCCTGCGCGCCGACAAGCGCATCCGTAACCGGCTCGCCTCCGCCAAGCTACGCTTTGCCCAGGCCTGTATCGAAGATATCGACTTCGCCGCTGCCCGCGGTCTCGACCGGCGCAACACCATGGCGCTGGTTCTGCCCCACGTACCCCAGAAGTCGAGAGGGGAGTTGCAAATTCACACACTGTTAACCATCTGAATTGACGTGCTAATTTCCACTAACGGAAATCAACTGTCGCTATTCTTCCGTCATCCGAACGCCTATTTTCTCGACCCGTCACTATCGATAGGTTTCAAGTATCGATAGTGAGAGGGTGCGACATACCTCTAGTGGATACGGCCCCTTTTTAGTCGGTCATAGCGTTTGCTCTCACCGAGATTTCAGCACAGTGCTCCATGAGCACCGCGAAAGGCTCGGCGTTCGCCAGAAAAAGGCCATCCTCGACCATTCGAGCGTAATCTTCCTCCAGTGCCTTTGCGCCGTCGCCAGCTGGAACCAGCTGTAAACCGCCGTTGACGGCTGCGGCATAATCAACCGGGACGCGATCGGCCGCCTTCTCGGCGAAGAACATCGCCTTGTGTCGAGCAACGGAGCCCGCCAATTCACGATCCACAAAGGCGGAGGCCGCGAAGCCGGCTTCGTCTAGGCGGGCAATGTCATGCCAGTGCCGTGCGAAGCGATCGCCGCGCAGCCGCTCCTGCAGGCAAAAGACGTGGATTGCCGTCGCCTTCTCCCAAAAGGTCCGCTCCGCATGCATCACCCGTGGCCGGGCGGTTGGAAAATCTACCCCGTCGACCAGGCCGGCGGCATCGCAGACGACGTCGCGAGAACTGGCTGGCTCGCCCGTCGAGCGCGCTCCAAATTCGAGCATTATAATGGGGGCGACATAGCCGGAGCCGGTCGTCGTTGCCTCGTAATCGATGAAAAGCTTATCGTCTTCGATGCGGATCGCGGCCACGAGCGACTCGCTGCCAACGGCTTCGGCAACGACTGGCTGCACCGTACCCGCTATCCACTCTGGAAGTCGCTTGCGGACTTCGCTGGACCAGCGCTTTTCCTCACTACGGGTCTTCGGTAATGCCTCGCCTTCTTCGCCAACCAGGTCAGGGGCAAGCGCGCGGATATCATAGGTGAGATCGACGTCTTCGGAAAATCGATGGATGACTCCATAGGCTTTCGAAAGCGATGTGCCGCCCTTGAACACGAGGTGCTCACCCAAATGCGAGCCATAAAGGGTGGACAGCGCCCAGACGACCCAGGCATCCTTTTCGAGGAGGTGCGCCGGCCGGCCTGACCGATCAGCTGCAATTGCCAGAACTTCGCGGCGCTCCGCGGCTGGAAGGCGGAGGAATGCTTCAGCCATGCGCAGCCTTTCCCACACTCCGCGCGAGCCAAGTCGGAAGCTGCGGCGCCGCCGCCACCAGCTCGTTGAAGGCGGTCTGCGGCAGGTTGCGTTTCAACGCCTTCAGCGCCACCTCGGCGTTCTCAGGACCAAGCCAGGCCAGCGCGCGAACGGCCTCGCCAGCGGGCCGATGGGCCATGGCGAGTTGCCAGCGCGGTGCATGCCGCAACTCGACCACCTGCTTGCCAAAGTTCATTTTCCGCGTGCGGCCCGAGGTCAAATAGACCGAGCGAACCGGAACCTGCGTCGTGAGGCCAAGGCTGTTGGCGGCTGCAGCACCGCTGGATACGATGACTTCGCCTCGCTGGCTGGCGAGCGCCTCGACTGCCTGCTCCACCGAAGGCGACCGCGTGCCAAACCGGCTCGTCACAGGGCGCAGATAGACGCCGCGGCCAACGCGGATCAGCTGACCACGCTCCGCCAGACGCGACAGCGCCTGGTCCACCGCAGCTCGATTGCCGAGGTGGAGCAAGCTCTTCGCAGACACGGGCGTGCCCTCGGGCATTCCCTCCGCATATGCCAAAATCTGTTCGCTCAACCGTTGCATGTTTGTCTCCTGTCAGAAATATATGCAGTTTTCTGACAGTTTGCAAACGGCGAGGCGTCCACCCCTTCGATTGCGTTGAAATGCTGACAGGCTTCGGTGTCGCGATTTGCCAGTTCTGGCAGGATGCGGATTACATCTACAAGGAGAGCCTTGAGCAAAAGGATTCCATCTTGCAAGCAAAGCTCGAGCAGGAGACGCTCGAAAGCCAGCATCAATGCATATCAAGGAACTTTAGGATACCCTGCGACCAGGAACGACGCTTGCACGCATCAGCGCCATCAACACCGGCCCGAGCGAAAACTCCCCTCGCCTCGCTTTGTCGGTCAGATTGCGCAGATATCCGCCGGCGGAATTGATGTGCCCTGCCCTTTCGAGAATGCAGGCCATTGTCGCAGCCGCATTTTCCGGCCCCATGGCCCCAGGCATCCTGGTAGGGTCACCGTATCGATAGTGACCGATTCGGGATGATCCACTGATGACACCGCACACAGGTGATGGTCGATTGGATCCCGCATCCGATCCTCCGGGAGATTGCAACCAGCTATGTCGGAAGAGCTTGACCCATTGTCTCTCCGTGTCATCGTGATGTGATGATCAAAGGTGTGCTCTTGGATCTCGCCGGCGTCATCTATGATGGCGAAGATGCCGTGCCCGGCGCGACTGAAGCAGTGGCGCGCCTGCACGAGGCCGGTCTCCTCGTTTGCTTTGTGAGCAACACCACCCGCTCAAACAAGCAAGCCGTACTCGACCGGCTCGCCAGGCTTGGTTTTTCGGTTACAAGCGACGAACTCTTCACTCCGGCGCAGGCGGCGCGCAATTGGCTTCGCAAGCACGAGCGATCGCCACATCTTCTGTTACACCCCGATCTAATTCAGGAATTCCAAGGCCTGGAAGGCAGTCGCGGGAAGGCGATCGTTGTTGGCGACGCGGGAGACGCATTCGACTACGAAGCGCTGAATGCGGCATTTCGAGAGCTGGTCGAGGGAGCAGAATTGCTCGCTCTCGCAGCCAATCGGACGTTCAGGGATTCCGACGGAAAACTCAGCCTTGACGCGGGAGCGTTCGTCGCTGCACTGGAATTCGCAAGCCAAAGAGACGCCATTGTCCTTGGGAAGCCGGCTCCGGCATTCTTCCGCTCGGCACTCGCCACCATCAACTGCACGGAAGGAGAGGCCGTGATGATCGGCGACGATGCGGAAACGGACGTCGCTGGGGCCTTGAGGATCGGTTTTGCCCATGCGCTGCTGGTGCGCACCGGAAAGTATCGCCACGGCGACGAAGGCCGTTTCGAGCCTGCACCGACGGCGACACTGCGCGATATTTCCGCCGCGGTCGATTGGATTCTGGCAAAGCGCAGAGAAGCGGGGTGAGTGGAATAAGCGGGCGCGCTGCCAGACAGCGGACATCAGAGCTTGGGGTTGTGGCTACTGGCTTTTCAGCGTCTAACTGAAAAGATTCCAACTCCGCGGTCGCTGGTGCGCTCTGTCTGCGCCGAGAGCATCCGGGGTGCCGCTTAGCTACCATTGAAATTCACGCAATCAATGACGAACTGCAATCAATGATGAAGGAGAGGTGCCAATGGCCAGCATGACGATCCGAAATCTCGACGATGCGGTTAAACAGCGTCTGAAACCCCGAAGTGATGGAATCTGGTGCCCCATCTAGCGGCGCAAGGCAGATCGCCCGATCAGCCAGTTCGATGGTAAGATCGCCTCCAGCGCGCTTTCCTGTGGCGCCTCATTGGCAACATAGAATGTATCGGACTTCGAGCGGTAGGCTTGGCGGTCAGCTTGCTGCGCTTCTGACCGACGACGATGTCGCCACGCTCAGCATCTCGCCAGCGACTAGCTCGTTAGCCGCGGTCGAATGGTTTGTTGGAGTGTGGTCCGCCGCTGAAGTCCCCATCACAACTTAAGCTGCTTCTTGAAGCGAACACCCACGCCGCCACCGTTTTCAGAGATGAACTCGATGCCGGCGCCCTCAAGGGCAATTCGGATGAGCTTTGAATTTGCAGCAGTGATTGTCGGCAGCCCGTCTTCCGCTTCTGCGCGTCGTATCGTTGAGATACCGACACTTGCTGAATCGGCTAGGTCTTCAGCGGTCCATCTAACTAAGGCCCTTGCCGCGCGAATTTGAGCTCCCGTTATTTCGTTCATAAAGTTCGTTTTCCGGTTGAACTTTTTTCGTTCATATGGCACTTAAAGGTTCAGATCGGCCGTGCCGGTGCTCGCACCACCTGGCACAGCCTGACCACAACCTAAGCTGTAGGGAGCTCGGATCATGGCTGATTCCGACAATAGCAGAACTTTGTCTGCGGTCACGATGGAAGACTGCCCTTCCCTCGGATCGACGGCCCCTTTACCCACATATCAAGAGCTTTCCGCGACCAAGACCCCGACCTTGGGACCATTCGATGACGATCCCGTACTCGCGGTTTGGCATCAATGGCGCATTGCGTGGCAGCGTCTGGACGAATCACAGTTGCGTCAGCAGCGACTCGAAACGTCACTCCTCTCGGTTGCCTCAGCAATCCGGGACGCATCCGGATCCGCGCCAACGGCGGCTTCGCGGGCTTACGACGAGGCCCTCGAAGCAGAGGACCGTGCGTCTATTGCAGAGGACCGAGCAGCGGAGGACTTATGGAATACTCCGGCGCAATCTGTTGCCGGTGCAACGGCCAAGCTCCAAGCCGTTGTCACCAGGTCGCAACCGTCCCCCACAAGCCAAGAAGATCCATGGCCACAAATCCGCTCCGTCATCGCCGATCTCCTGAAGATCAATAGCGCCTCGGCCGGGGCACAGGCGCATTCAGCTGTTGTCGTCCCAGCGCCTGTCGATGTTTCAGGGCGGCTGAACAGTGATGTCCCAAGTGCGCGTGTGATCCGCGGTTCGCCGTCAGTCTGACAGAAGACCGCGCGACCACGCCTTGCATGCGTTTCGCCCTGGAAGCCACGCGTTGGGGAGTACTCCATCGCGGCGTTCCGACTCTATCAAGAACCAAAACAAGGAACCGCACATGAAACTGGGAAGCCCCTTTCGCC
The DNA here is from genome assembly GCF_001424825.1 of Ensifer sp. Root31. Lineage (NCBI taxonomy): Bacteria > Pseudomonadati > Pseudomonadota > Alphaproteobacteria > Hyphomicrobiales > Rhizobiaceae > Ensifer > Ensifer sp. Root31. Next base: position 17,096 of record NZ_LMCO01000004.1, read on the forward strand.
GACGCCTATTTTCGACACTTGTGATCTCGATCATGCTCGGAAGTGCTCCGTTGACGCCGGTCCAGGCACAAGACCTCGGAGAGCTGCGGATCGCCACGTCCTAAAAGCTGATGACGCTCGATCCGCAATACGCCAATCTAATCTCAACGAGAACACCTCGCTGCTGTCGCACATCTACGAGCGGCTCGTCTATCAGGACGAGAAGCTGGAGCTGAAGCCTGGTCTTGCGACGTCCTGACGACCACTGTCTGGACACCCAGTGGGAGTTCAAGCTCCGCGACGACGTCCGCTTTCATAACGGCTCAGCGTTTACTTCGGACGCTGTCGTCTACACGATCGAGCGCATTCGGGACTTTCTCAAACCGCCCAGCGGCGGCTTTCGCTCCTATGTGAGCGCCATCAAATCGTCTCGGCACCGGATCCCCTCACCGTCGTCATCGAGACCAATGGCGCCGTTCCCAACCTACCCTCTTTTTCTCCTCCATGTTCGTGATGAACCGGCCCTCCGAGGGTTTCCAGACGAGGGAAGACTTGAACGCAGGTCGTAGCCCCATTGGCACAGGACCGTACAGGCTCGAGAGCTGGAGTTCGGGCGAAACGTTGCAACTCGTGCGAAACGACAGCTACTGGGACGGTAAGCCTGACTGGGCGAAGGTCACGTTTCGGGTGATCGAACATCCCGCCGCGCGCGTGGCGGCGCTCAGCACTGGTGAAGTCGATGTAGCCGATGCCATTCCGGCTCGCGATGTTGCTTCCGTGAAACAGCGCGACGCGAAGGTTGCGAGTGTGGGAGCTGCCCGCGTCAACTTCGTGCAGTTCGATGTCGCACGAGAGGTGCTTCTCGTTGTGACGGCTAAGTCGGGCGAGCAGATCCCCAATCCATTCAAGAAACCCTTGGGCGCTTGCGCTGGCTGTCGACCGAGGCATTCTGATCGACAAGATCCTGGCGGGCTATGGCACGGCGGCAGCACAAGTGTTCCCACTGGCCTGCCGGGCACGTCGGCGAAACTGCAGCCGCAGGAGCCGAACTACGACGAGGCAAAGGCGCTTCTGGCCAAGGCCGGCTTCCCTGATGGCTTCAATCTTATCCTCGCCGGACCCGCCGGTCGCTATCCCGGCGACGCTGAAAGCCTTCAGGCTGTCGCACAAAGCTGGGCCCGAATTGGCGTGATCGCCCAGCCGGCAGCAGCACCCTTCTCGGTGTTCAACACGAAACGGGCGGCCGGCGACTATGCCGTCTGGTACGGCGGCACGCGGCCGGATTGCTGCGGCTACCGATCTTCCGGATCATCTTCCGGCATTTGCTGCCCAACAGCATCGCGCCGGCGGTCACCCATCCCGATCGAGGTCGGTCACGCTGTAGCGCTTGAGGCAACGCTCTCCTTCCTTGGCCTCGGTGTTCCGATCGACAAGCCGTCGCTCGGATCCGCGGTCGCAAAAGGGTTCCAGTATCTCCTGACCGGACAGTACTGGATCAGCCTGTTCCCGGGCCTCGCACTCTTCGGCCGGATCGCATGCATCAATCTAGTCGGCGAAGACATTCGCCGCAGCCTCGATCCAAGGAGCCATTCGCGATGAATGCCGACACACATAAAGCCCGCGCCGACGTTTGGATTGCGAGACATAAAAATTCAGCTTGCGCGCGGCACTGTCACCGGCATCGTCGGCGAGAGTGGAAGCGGCCAAACGACGATCGGGCGCATCATCGCAGGCTTGAACAGTGCCCAAGCTGGCACGGTTGCCATCGATGGAATCGAGTTTGATGTCTCGAAGAGCGGCCGCCGCGGCCGCCTGCTTGGTCGCGTGCAGATGATCTTCCAGGATCCCTCCGTATCCTTGAACCCCAGGATGAGCGTCGACGAGACGCTTGGCGAGAGCATTCGGTTCGGCGCAAGGATAGGCCCCAGGGGAGCGCTCCCCGACCTTTCGACCATCATGGATCGGCTGGGTCTTGCCCGAAGCTTGCTCAACCGCAATCCGAATCAGCTCTCCGGCGGACAAAAGCGCGCGTTTGTATCGCCCGGGCCTTGCTGGCTAGACCTCAGATCATTGTTGCGGATGAGCCGACATCAGCGCTCGACGTGTCCGTTCAGGCCGAAATCGTCGCGCTTCTGAAGGACACGATCGCCGAGCGGGACATGACGATGATCTTCATCTCCCATGATCTGGCGGTCGTCCAGGAGGTCTGCAGCACCGTCTACATCTTCAAGGATGGTCAGGTGGAGGACTTCGGGCCCGCCGCGAAAAGTCTCTGGATGTCGCGTTTGAGGTTTGTCTACTAGCAGCTGCCAACCCACCGCCCCCCTGGCGACAGGGGCAGGTTCTCGACACCGCTGGCGCGGGCCCCCTCGCTTGCTGACAGTAAATGCTCGCCGGTTCGACAGCTCTGGCGGGGCGGGTCAGGATCCCATGCTCTGGAAACCCTGACAGCTGTCAGGGTTTTCTGTGAGATCATGGCAATGCTCCGTGATCATGAACGCCGCGAGAGCTAATACCTTTCGCCCTCAACAACGACATCAAAACCGGCCCCAGCGAAAATTGCCCTCGTTTTGATTTCGAAGTTAGAGCCCGCATGTATCCGCCTGCCGAGTTTATGTGCCCTGCCCGCTCGAGGATGCAGGCGATCATGACAGCCGCATTTTGCGGTCCGATCGCATCGCACGCTTCCTGATAAGCCGATGGAGTAACACCAAGCATCGACCTGACGATGACGGATGCCGACGTCAGATCCCGCCAGCTGGCTACCCGCCCATTCGGGCCGTATGCAACGATTTCAGGGCATGCCCGCAGCACCATGTCCAACGGAAACACCTTCAGCGCTATGTTAGCCGGTTCCCTGTTTTGGCAAGGCATAGCTCGCTCTTCGACATCAGAGCCCGGTTCAAGTTCATAGAGGGATTCGGTATTTGAACTCTGTTTGTGGTGCTCATTGTGATCATCATTGGCGCTCAAAAATTCCGCTTTTTGCTTTATATCCAATACGTTGAGGACTTCTTCACGCAGCATTTCCATTTCCTCAAGAAGGCCATGAAGATCGGACAAGAGGGGTGCACGTGGGATTCGGCGCACGAGCTCGAGGTAAACGGCCTCCAGCTTCTGCCAGTGGCCGTCGGCCCCCTCTCCGATTGCCGCGGAGATGAGCTTGCGGACGTCACGCCGGCATATCGTGAGATCTTCCTTGGCCCTGCGGTATGCGATCCTGTCCGCGCAAACCCGCTGCGCCATCTGGGCGAGCTCCTCCGCGCGCATGAGCAGCGGCGATAAATCGAATCCAAAGGCACTCTCGACCGAGCCGCTCTTGTTTTTGCGTGCGTAGCGCTTGCCGTTGGCACTGTCCCTTCGAACAATCAGCCCAGCTTCGACGAGCAGCGCTAAGTGCCGACGAAGCGTCGCGCCCGCGATGCCGTGGGCTCTGAGGGTCAGTTGCGCGTTCGACGGAAAAACGACAAGTTGGCAACCCTGCCTTAATTCATTCTCGGGATAGAAACTGAGGAGAGCTTCCAGGACCGCCAAACTGCGATCCTGGACGCCGAGGAATTTCCGCGCCTCGGATGCATCCCGCAAGACCTTCCACTTGTCTGTCGTTTTGTCGGATCTGATTTCTTTCGTCGCTATCTGCCGGCTCACCAAGGCAAGCGTTATCGGCCGCCGCCCAAAGGGCGTCGTCACATGTCTGCTCTCCATTTTCTTTCACCTTTCAAGAGGCAAAAGAAATCCGCTCACCAAATTAACGGTGCCAAGACTCTTGACTGGGATTCGGGGAAATGCGATTCTCGAGTTGTCACACTTTGAGAGAGGCTTCCACGACGGCAACGTTTAGGGGGCCTTTTTCTTTTGCAGCGCTTCCTTTCCTGTTACGTCTCGAAACCCTGACAGCTGTCAGGATTGCTCCTGTTCATGTTCACTGGCAAAGCGCTCAGCAAGGCTGGGCAACTCCGCCTGTAGAAACTTCAGAAACTCAGTCCCCAGCGATCCCTCGGCTGCAATTCGGACCTCTTTTGGAGACGCCACCAAGGTGGCAAGCCGCCTACCGCGTTTATCCGATATCGCCGGCGCAACCCTCCTTGGAGGGACGGGCTTGACGGTGTTCAGAAGACGCTGGAAACGCTGATCGGAGGTTTCAGTCGCGTCTAATTTCTCCACCAGCACAGCCCGGAGTGTTTCGATGGCTGTCGGGACGTCGCTAACTGTCTTGGCAAGTTCGAGCCAACGTGGCCGTCCGATCTTTGGGGCACGGCCGATAGCCTCGATGATATCGGCAGGAACGACCCTGTATACGTTTCGCATTCTCGCCAATTCGGCGTCTTCTATCGCCAGAGCAGCGTAGATATAGCGCGGTTTGATCCCTGCCTGGTCCATCCGCGATGCAAACAACGCCCGCTCGATCCAGGTGAGATCCTGGCGGTTCGCATTTTCTATGCCTTGTGCGAGGACAAGGTCGAGATCCGAAATTTCGACTTCGAGGGCCAGTACGGGCCTCCCAAGCTGTCGAGCAGCAAGCCAACGTCGATGGCCGTAGACAATCTGAAAGCGATCGGGACTGGAGGGATGCTTGCGGACCTGAACCGGAACCTTCTGTCCCTCGGTTTCGATCGAGCGCTTAAATGCCTCGAAGTTCGCCCCATTATCATCAGTCAGTCTGTCCGGGTACGGGGAGGGATCAACGAGTGAGGGATCCAAGTGCCGAACAGCGGCTGCACCCGACTCAATGAGGGCTCTCAGCCGGTCTCGTTCTGATCGGATGTCGTCGATTGCACGGTGCGCCGCGGCGACGACACCGGCTCCGACACGATTACCGCCTGACGGCACCGGGGTAGCCGGCTTTTGCTCGACCAATTCGGTTTCCAGCTCCGATGATAGCAGCCCAAAACTGGCGACGATTGATTTGCGAGGAGATTTGCTCATGTCCGTCCCCAGCTGTCATTGATCAAGCGAACGATTGCCTCATTTACTGCGTCAACAGCTTCACGGGCACGCTTTTGCGTATCGCGACCAATCTGTCCCATCTCGAGTTCATAGAGGGAGCGCTTTGCAAGCCCGGCGGCCTCAACCGCGGTACTCTCAATAGCGGTTGGCAACAGCACGTCGGAGCCGAACAGGTGCCTCAGCATCGCGACGACCTGGGACTGCGGGGCGTCATTGGGGTCATGCCGTGTTATCAGGTATCGAATGAAATCCTGATCCAGCTGGGCTCCGCTCTCGTTCAGAACGCTGATGAGATCGCCCATCATCAGAAGGAACTGGTTCATTGATGCGACATCGAGCATGGCTGGATGGACAGTTATGATCATGCTGGTCGCGGCGTATATCGCGCTCAGCGTGAGAAACCCGAGCGACGGCGGCGTATCCAGAATAACGACGTCGTAATCTGCCTCGACCTCGGAGAGTGCAAGCTTCAATCGCTCGAAGAAGATGGCGCCAGAACCCGATTTGTTTGCCAGAACGCGGGGTGTCTCGTGCTCATACTCCATGACCTCCAGGTTTCCCGGGATCAGGTCGATGCCATCGAAGTATGACTTGCGGATAATATCGCGGATTGGCCGACGTTCGGCCTCATCATAGCGAAGTGCGGCGTAAATTGTTTCGTTTGGCCCCACATCGACCTCCGGCTGCGCGCCGAACATGGCCGACAGGGACGCCTGAGGGTCCAGGTCGAGTGCAAGGACGCGGTAGCCGTGGAGAGCCAGATAATGACATAAGTGGACGCAGGTCGTCGTCTTTGCGCTGCCGCCTTTGAAGTTGGCAATCGCAACAACTTGGAGATGCTCCCCGCCACGGCGGCGTGGGAGGAACCGCAAGGCCTCCGCCGGCTTCTGCTTGGCGAACAATTCCCGCAGCTCGTTGATCTGGGACAGCGTGTAAACGCGATGATTGTTCTCGAGCCGATTGGGCACCGGTCCACGTCCTTCGGTGGACAGGAGCTTGAGGGTGGAATCGGGTATGGACGTCAGTTTCGACACTTCATTGGTGAGGAACGAACGCAGGGCCTTTTCCGACTTTGGCGGATACATGCGAGTTCTGAGCTGCTGCAATTGCCCGGACAGAATCCCGGCATGCCGCATGATTTTGTCGCCGGCATCTTCCTTGGTGCCCACGACGGGTTCTACTCGGTTTGCTATCGCCATTTTTACCTCTTGGCGGCCTTCGGTCGGTTTGAAGGCCGTTACCCGCCAAGGATAGACATGTTTCTCCGAGGCGGTCCAGAAGTTTAGGGTTAACAAAAGGTTAACGACACCGGCCTTCTGGCGCAGGACTGCAGGTGGACTTTCTGGTCTTTCCCTAATCTTTTCCGTTTGTTAGCGCGAAGACGCTGCCAATTGTTCTACTGTGAATCATGCACGAGCGAAGGTCATCATCGAGGAGCGACAGAGATCTCTTCGCACCGCTTTGGGACCCGAACACCTGTTTGGAGCCTGTATAGTCCAACCACAGCGCAGCGATTCTATTTCGTGCTCATCTCCACCGCGATTTCCGTAGTCCAGAAAGGCATGCGGGTCATCGCGATTTCGGAAGAGCAGGGCACGTCCAAACAACAACTACTCGACGCCCATCATCGGCTTCGAGCTAAGGTGTTCTCGGGCAGACTAGGTTGGGAAGTCGCTGTCACCGATGGTCGGGAAACCGACGCATTCGACGCACTTCAACCGGACTATATCCTTGCGCTGTCGACGAGTGGCGAGGTTGCAGGATGCGCTGGACTTCTGCCCGCGCTTGGGGCCATCGCTTCTGCCAAGCGGGAGGTCGGACGCCCACCCTTTCATGGTCGAGACCTCGCGTTTCTGCGTCGACGCTGCCCCGGCGGAGGGAAGAGGGGCGTCGACGGGGCAACCCGCAGGCATCATCGAGTGGTGCGTGGCCAATGTTGCATCGAAATCGCCACCGTGACACCGATCTTCGTTTCGAGCGCCTTCTTGCGCGCGTTGGATGGCCCTTACATCGCTTGGACGGGCCCATCAGTGAAACGATGGCGGTCGCCGGGATACTGTCCACCAATATCGAAGCTCCGTCCTTCTGGATACCGTTCTAAACTGCCACCCCAGCAGATAGCATAAGGAGAAATGCGTGATCCCGCTTCGCGCTCATCCCGCTTGGCCCCGAACTGTTCATCGAGCGCTTCGGTCACGCATTGCACTGGAGGGCTATCGTCAAGGCTGGTCTGAGATACGAAACAGGGTGCTCCCCCTGGGGGGCCTGATCAACACCCGGAAACAGCGGAATTACATCTCGAAACATTGCCGTTTTGCGACCGTCGAGAGAGACGAGGTAAGCCGCAGTTTTCGAGCGAAGGGATCGCCGCGGACCGGCAGGTTGGCCCGGCGGATTCGGCATTTCGTCAGTTCTCCACGGATGGCTTTTCGTCGGCCGGTCCTCCCCGTTCCAGCACGGCCATGGTGAAGCGAGCGGGCCGATTGCCCGCTGCGGCATAGGAGTGTTCCTGATCCGTGACCAGCCGGGCACCTTCCCCAGCATTCAGGATCAAGGTTTCAGCACCGACGCGAACGCTGAGGCTGCCTTCAGCAACGGAAATCAGCTCGCGTGTATCCGGGCTGTGTGCATCGGCTCGATACTCCTCACCCGGCATAATGGTCCACGACCACAACTCGAACATGGTCCGGCCGGTCGTGGACACCTGAAGCTGTGCCTGGCTGCCATTGGTGCTGCTCCACAATATCTTTGGTGTGGTGCGCTCAAGCGGACTATCGGGCGCGTCATTTACCTGATTGCTCAGGAGATCGGAGACAGAGAGTGAAAAGGCCGCAGCCAGCCGACACAAGACGGCGATACTGGGGTTCGCCTTGCCTTTTTCGAGTGCCACCACGGTGCCTTTGGAGAGGCCGGTGAGCTTGGCAAGTGCGTCGAGGCTCAGCGTCCGCTCATGCCGGAGATTCTGGATTCGGCTCGCAAGCACCGAGCCGAGCTGTTGTTCCGTCTCAGCCACCATCATCATATCGGTCATTATATTGACTTTCACTCCTCATGCCGTATACGGTCACTATAATGACCGGCGTCGCAATCTTCAACTTCGCCGTCGAAATCCAACATGGAGGTTCGCGGATGCGTATCGAGACAAAGGCAATCCATATCGGCCGCAGCGTCGATCCGGCGACCGGCGCTGTTTCGCTCCCCTTGCACACGAGTACGACCTTTCAACGCGGCGTTGACGGTACGTTTCCCTCCGGCTTTGAATACATCCGGGATGCGAACCCGACGCGCAACGCCTTCGAGGCTGCGATGGCCTCGCTCGAAGGCGGGAGCGCGGCTCTGGCCTTTTCGTCTGGCATGGCGGCGATCACCGCCGTGTTCGAGGGGCATGCGACCGGTGGCCGTATCATCGTTCCGGACGATATGTATTTTGGTATCCGCTCGCTCATTGACGAGACGGACATCGGCAAGCGTTTTGAATTCAAGCCGGTCGATATGCGCGATCTCGATGCCTTGCGTGTCGCGGTCACGGTAGCGCCGACAGGGCTTGTTTGGATCGAAACTCCGTCAAATCCGCTGATCCGGGTTGTCGATATCCAGGCGGCATGTGCGATCGCGCACGAGGGCGGCGCGCTTGCCGTAGTGGACAACACATGGGCGACACCGGTGCTTCAGCGTCCGCTTGAACTGGGCGCGGATGCCGTCATGCACTCGGCGACAAAATATATTGGCGGGCACTCCGATCTCATGGCGGGTGTCGTCGTCGTTCCCGAGGGATCGCCGCTGGAGCGACCGTTGCGCATCATCCAGCGACACAAGGGAAGTGTGGCTGCGGCCTTCGACTGCTGGTTGGCTCTGCGGGGTTTGCAGACTTTGCCCATCCGAATGCGGGCACATTGCCAGGGCGCGCAGAAGATAGCGGAAGCGTTGGTTGCTCATCCAGATGTCGAGAAGGTGCTATTCCCTGGCCTGCATGACGATCCGGGCCATGGGCTCGCGCAGCAGCAAATGAGCGGCTACGGCGCAATGCTGTCCTTTGTTATTCGGGGTGGGGCCGAGGCCGCAATGGGGGTCGCCGGTCGGCTCAAGCTCGTGACGCGGGCCACAAGCCTCGGCGGGACACACACGCTCATCGAGCATCGCGCATCCGTCGAAGGCCCGAAAACAATGGCGCCGGCGGGACTGCTCCGCCTGTCGGTCGGGCTGGAGCATCCTCAGGACATCATCGACGATCTGATACAAGCTCTGAAGGGCCTTGGCTGAATCCGCCGATGCCTTATTGCGTCCCGGACTGATATTCAGGCCGATAGTAACAAAGATAAATCATCTGCAGTACGGAATTTGCCATGCGCATGTATCAGGTCGACGCTTTCACCGACCGCCTCTTCGCGGGGAACCCCGCGGCCGTTCTTGTGCTTGACGACTGGCTACCGGATGAACTGATGCTGGCGATTACACAGGAGAACAACCTGGCTGAGACGGCGTTCGTCAAAGCCCGCCCCGATGGGGCGTGGGATCTGCGCTGGTTTGCCCCGGCTCATGAGGTCGATTTCTGCGGGCACGCCACCCTTGCGACAGCGCATATTCTGTTCACCAAGGCAAAGGCGGACACACAGCTCGTCTTCCACACCCGGGTCGGAGAACTGCGTGTATCGAGGGAGCCGGGCGGATACCGGCTCGACATTCCGTGTCTGACGCCCGAGGACACCGGCACTCTGCCGCCGGAAATAGCAGGGATTTTCGCTGAACCGCCCGTCCGCATCTTCCGCAATTTCGAGAACATCTTTGCCGATCTCGGCAGCGCCGATGCCGTGCGCGGTTTCGTTCCCGACCATGCAGCCATTGCCAACCTCGGCCCTGTCGGCCTTGTTGTGACGGGGCAGGAAGCCGAGGGCGCAAAGGCGGATTTCGTGTCGCGCTACTTCGCCCCCGGCGCGGGCATACCCGAAGACCCGGTTACGGGGTCAATCCACGCTACGCTCGTGCCCTATTGGGGTTGCGCGATTGGGCCACGACAAGCTCATGGCCTATCAGGCGTCGGCACGCGGCGGATGGCTAGACTGCGAACTGACCAATGACCGCGTTAATCTTCGCGGCAACGCTGTGACCTTCATGGAAGCCACGCTTTCTCTGCCCACATATCGATTGGCGCGCATATCGAGAAGGCAGACGCATGAAATTCGATACTTCGATGAAGACCGGCACCTTCGTTACCTTCCCGGGCGGTGCCCCACCGGACAAGGCGGACCAACCCGCCGATCTAGGGCAGGTCATCTTTGCGGATGGGAAGTCGTTGAGATTGCAGATGCCTGGACAGGCTTGGTCGATACTGACGCCGGCGTGCTTTTGATTGGGGAGGAAGCCAAAACCGTCAGGAAGGGGGAGGGCGAATGGCAGGGCGTGGTCATATATCGTTCAGTCAGATCGCGACCTCGGCGCCTATATCAGTGAGGACGTACGCTTCGCGGTTGAACCGCGCAGACGTAAGCCACTTTCGGTCACACATACGGCGGCGCATCTTGCCGCGTTGGCACTGAATGCGGCTTCAGTTCCGTTCTGGACCAAGGACTTTGCGGAACTCGATGGGTTTGGGCGGCCGAATCTCGACAAGGCGGCAATAGAGAATTCCTCGATCGAACCGGCTATATCCACGGATCTAACCGGCGCGCCGCCGAGGCTGGCCTTTGGGCCAAAGGCGAGTTCGTTTCCAGCAATACCGTGCCGGCCGCACCGAAGGCGCCAGGGCAACGACCGCTCAAAGCGGGAGAGATCGAACTGGATATGAGCTTCGATCACAGGTAGTCCCAACGGGCGAATTGCAAAAGTTTTCAACCTAGAGAATGCTGAGCTTCACTCTCAGGAGGCAAGCTGGTGGGTTGGACAGGCTTTATCACATCGATTTGCGTCATCGCCGTGCTGTGGGCCAGCCTGCTTACAACGACGTCCATCTCTCGAAACGACCAGTTTTTGCTGGGAACCGCTTTGTTGGTCGCCACGTGGGTGTGGGTCTACTGGCACCGCAAGTTCAGCTTTCCCTTTTTTCGGTGGGTCAGCGGAGGTACCTGTGTAGCTGCAATGGCGATCGGCGCTTTCGCGCTCCTTTATAAAGACGGCGACCTCGGTTGGATTGCTGGATACTTGTTCATCGCAAGCATCGTATCAGCGGTCATCACCAAGGTCGCTGACGACACACCCTTCCCACCAAAAGTGCGTAAAGCCAGCCGCGCGCCCCAGCCCAGGAGGCGCGTGCAGAGGCAAGTATTGGTCACTTGCACCACCTGTGGCGGCAGTGTTCTTTACGGTGACTGCCCTACCTGCAGCAATGTTCGGTGGTGGTACGAACTCCGCTACGTAGACGAATAGCGCCGCGCCGGGCTTCGCAGACAAGTGCGACAGACGCTCACATGAAACGGATACCGCCGGGCATGCAGCGTCAAAGCGGATAATTGCGCGGAACAAATCGCGAATTGCACGGCTTGCACGTGCACAATCCGTGCAGTCGGTCTCGTTTTCTCTGTCCCACCAGGCGTGACCTGAGCCCGCGCCTCTTCCTCGCTGGGTTGCCAGTACCACGAAACTCAGTTCGGCCACCTGAATATCGCGCGGCGCGATCCGGCATGGGATCCGCCGTTGGCCCAGGAGGCGGTTTCTTTCTTAACGTTTTAGCCATGACGCATTAACGCACGACAGGCGGAAAACGTCTAAGCTGCAAAGATCCCAAGCTGAGCGCCCTAAGGAACCATTTTCCTCACTCAAGGTTATTTAACCGATATCTAATTTAGTGAGGTCGAAATGAACGTGGTACGTGAGCTTCTAATAAGCACCGGTCTGGCCGTGGTGTCGGCAGGTTTCTTAACAATAGCCGTCCCGGCGCAAGGGCAAATCACTGAGCGCTCCATTTTCCCGGGTCAGTGTAGCGCGCGTGGAGCGGCCAACATCATCAATGATGGCGGAGGAGAAAAATGTCAGCCGATCCCGGCGATAAACGCAATCGCAACATCGAATGGTAACACGGGTCGGACCCGCACCAGTCCGGGCGGCGGCGGTGCCGGCGGTCCGGGTACTGGCGGTGGTGATTCCGGCCAAGGCGGTGGCGGCGATCCTGGTACTCGCGGCGGTGATTCCGGCCACGGCGGTGGTGGAGATCCTGGTACTGGCGGCGGTGGTGGAGATCCTGGTACTGGCGGCGGTGATTCCGGCCACGGCGGTGGTGGAGATCCTGGCACTAGCGGCGGTGATTCCGGCCACGGCGGTGGTGGAGATCCTGGCACTGGCGGCGGTGATTCCGGCCACGGCGGTGGTGGAGATCCTGGTACTCGCGGCGGTGATTCCGGCTTCGGGGGTGGCGGCGATCATGGCAATGGCGGCGGTGATTCCGGCTTCGGCGGCGGCGGCGATCCTGGCAATGGCGGTGGTGATTCCGGCTTCGGCGGTGGCGGCGATACTGACAATGGCTCCACGGGTGATTAACTAGATAGCAATCAGAAACTCACGCCCTGGGCGACGGGTTTGAAGGCCCTCCGTCACTACAAAAACAATGCGCCTGATTGCCTCGGCGAAACTCGCGCGGAGAGCCATCGCCGCAATACCGGTGAACCCCGAGCGCACCGACCCATCAGCTTCCAACGCTTCACGTCATCGGTGACCGGTTTCATCTCCGCAACGTCGGCAACAATCGTTGCCGTTGACGTTTGGAGATGACCAACGCGACCGACAAGCTCATCCATGCGGCGATGCACGCCCGCGCGACTTTCGGCCGCCTTATCCTCGGCGCGGTCGGCGCCCTCTTCGATCCGGCGCAATGTGTCCTGCAAGGCGCGCGTTCCTGCCGTCAGTTCGCCAAGCTGGCGATGGACCGTCGCTGCTGTTTCTGTGGCTGCCATTTACTGCCCTTCCCCGTGCCTTACACATTCCGCATTCGTCCAGACGCCGCCAGCGCAAAGGCCGACCCATTCGAGAGGGCAGGCCGAACCTTGCCCGAAGCCGAGAAATGCTCGCCAGCGCGAAATGTGCTGAAAAAACGGGCCTCTTCAAAAAAGATGAAAAGGCCAGCTTTCAGAAACATGATGGAGTGCCACCAAAACCATTGAACACGCCGATGTTCCGAAGACGCACCTTTTGGGTGGGGGAGAAGCCTTGAGCGGTCGCTACGGCGCCATCGCAAGCGCAACTAACCATGCGGCCAGAGCCACCAGGAGCCAAAGCCTTGCCTGTCTGTATCGCCGGCGGCGCGCACCTTCCCAATCGTAGGACATGATGTTCTCCTGTAACGCGGCGGGAGAATGCCTCAATCTAAACGAGAAAAAAAGATCAGAAGCCATGCTGCGTGTGGATTGTTGTCTCGCTAAACGTAAAAGACGCTTTCTTATCGCCAGGCCGCTGCGTCGAAAGCGCCAATTGGGATTTTCAGATGCGGCCTGCCGTCGCTTCCGGGCTCGGGAAGGCGGCCCGCGCGAAGATTGACCTGAAGGGCGTGAAGGATGAGCTTCGGCAAAGGTAGCTGGGCGTCCTTTTCGACGCGAAGTTTAACGAAGTCTTCAAGCGAAAAACCATCGAGATGAATGTTGGTCTGCTTTTGCTCCGCTACCGTGCTTTCCCACCGGGGAGCGCGCCCGTGGGCCTGGTAATCGTGCCCGGTAAACACCCGCGAAGCCTCTGGAAGAGCTAGGATTCGTTGGATCGACTGCCATAGGGAGCTCGCATCTCCACCTGGAAAATCGGTGCGAGCCGTGCCGCTATCGGGCATCAGAATGGTGTCGTGAACAAAAACGGCATCACCAATGATATAGGTGACGGAGGCTGGGGTGTGACCTGGCGAATAAAGGACCCTGGCATCGATCGAGCCGACATTGAACGTTTCGCCGTCCGCAAACAACCGGTTCCAATGCGACCCGTCGGCAGACAGGTCCGGCCACTCGTAAATAGTTCTCCAGATTTTCTGAACCTCGACGATCCGATCGCCGATCGCGATTGGGGCGCCAGTCTGCCCTGCGAGGTAATAGGCGGCCGAGAAATGATCGGCGTGGGGATGAGTGTCGAGGATCCACTCGACCGAGAGCGCGTTTTCGTTGACGTATTGGAGGATCGCATTGGCATTCATCGCGCCGATTGCGCCCGCCTTTTCATCATAGTCGAGGACGGGGTCGATAATGGCGCAGCTACCCGTCTCAGGGTCGGACACAACGTACTGGATGCTGCAAGTGCGCTCGTCGAAGAAACCCCTGACGTTGGGTCGCTGCGCGAAATGGTTCTCCAACCAAGCGGTAGCTTCGGTCAAGTCAAAACCATGCAGATGGCCGAATTCCTGGACCTCGGAGCGACGCATGCGGCCGGCGAGGACCTCGCCGATCGCGTACAGATGGAGGGCACGCCTTCCTGACTTACAATGTGCCACGACCGGTCCCTCGGCTTCATCAAGAGCTTCTTGAAATGCGGCAACCTCGGATTCTGTTACCGTGGGGAGGGTCACGGGGATGAAGGTGTAGGACATCCGAGCTTTCTTCGCCGCGGCGGCTTCCTGCTCGCTGCCCGGCTGCTCCTCGTCCTCTCCATCGGGCCGCACATTGATCAGCCCGGTAAAGCCCTGATCTGCAAACGACTGGAACTCGTCCGTCGCGGGCTGAGCCATGATGCTGAGCTTTTCATTGACCTTGGTAATGATCATGAGGTCCTCCTGGAATCCGATACAAGCTGAACGCCGCCAGGGCTTGTGTGTTCCTCGGTCGCTCCAGGGTTGCCATCCGTGGCAGCCGAGCCAAAGTCCGGAGGCCCAGAAATACGGTCCAACGGCTGAAACCCGTGTCCGCGGCGGTGAAAAACGCCTCTAGCTGGATTCTTTCGAACGGTATCGCTTCACTCGGGCATATGTCCCGCAGATGTCGTCCGAGCACCAATGTCTTCGGCCGGATCGCGAGTGATCGAGAAACAGCCAGCCACAATTGTGACCGGGGCACTGCTTGATCGAGCGACGGGCGTCGCGGGTTGTAAACAGGTCAACGGCAAAGCATGCAATCTTGGAAGCGATGTCTTGGGGGTCTTGCACGGATTCGCTCCAGGCGATCTGTCCATCCTGTCGCATCAGGATGGATCGGCCGGCAAGCCATCGTTTCGCCATGCGACCGATCAAGTGCAGGTCCTTTTCCGGCGGTGCTTGGCCCCGGACTTCGGCCAGCGCGATTGCGTAAATAGCCTCTCGTAGGGCCCGTGCCTCTTCAAATGCTTTTCCCGCGATTTGTGGATGCGCCGCAGCTCTTGAACCGAGCTGAGCTGCGTCGGCGGTCCCTATGAGTTCAAGCCGAGTCGCCCACTCGATCAAATGATTGAACGAGACGAGAGCATCGGGCCCGATGCGATCCTTGCGGCTGTCCACGGTGTTGACGTAGTCGAGCACGGGATGTCCACCAAGGAGACGCAGTTCGGCGATCGGTTTGGGTTGCATCCATCAATTATCGAACTTGGGAACAAAATTGGCAAGATGAACATGTAACGGTATAACATGATTTTAACCGTTACAGTATCCATATGACTTCGCAGCGAACCTCATCGGTTTTCTTATCCTGTGCCTCATTTGGGGATCCACATGGATCGGCATATCCGCCGGCGTCGTACCGTGCCGCCGGTGTTTTTCGCAGGCACGCGATTCGCAGCGGCAGGTGTTTTGCTGCCCACAATCGCCACCTTCAGGCACGGGCTTCATCGTTCCGGCTGCTGGCGAATGCTCGCGGTTGCTTGCGGCCAGTGTGGACGCGCCGCACTGAGACACCGACCGGTTTCTCGGGAAAGCGCTCTCGAACCGGGTCTCCAAGTGATCAGGGAATGTCCATGAGGCGCAGCAGCCAGCGTTTCCTGTCGCGTTTTGCTCGACCTGCTTCCGTTTCGGCAATGGCGACTTTGAGTGCGCGCGCCACAAGCTCATCAGCCTCGTCTGCATCCGGGAAATGGATGCGCGCTGAGGCCCGCAGCGTGGCGAGTAAGGCGCTGTCTTCGTCTGAAGTCATCTTCATCTTATTAGAACGTGAAGAAGCGGCGCGAGTTCCGAACGACGTCCATTCGCGAGCGCGCAGGGTCTCCGGCTTCGGGCTGGATGGTAAATCCCGTATTGCGTGGAAACCGGCAGAAGCTTACCTGCGGGGTCACCGGGACGCCTCCGATCACGTCATCGTACATTTGATGTAAGGGGAGGCCGAAACATACGAAGATACGGTTCAATGCTGTTTTCGAGCTCACGACAAACACGTTCGTATTCGTCAATCAGGAGCACATCAGGGCAGCTACAGAAGCGGAGTCTATCCAGCTGCATCGATGCCTCTGCGTAAGCGATGCAGATTTCGGTTAATGCCGGGCTTCTCAGCTCCGACAGCACATGCCGGAACGATGGCAAGCGGAGCTTCAACCTTGCTTTGCCAATCTTCTCCAATTTCATAGCCAACTCCCGGCCCGCCACAAAACGCTAGTCGAGAGACGAACCCCCTTGCCTCAAGAAGGTTCCGCAAGCTCGATGCCAGCACTCCCATCCGATGAACGGCATATCAGCTAACAAAGAAAGGGCCCCACGTAGGGGCCAGGAGTGGATGAAGACTTTGCCTGTCCATTGGACGCTATTTTTGGCAGCACTAGGCCGCTCTTTGCGGACTGTCGTCATTGCGCTTCGATGTTCGCAGATGCTCGAACCTTCCGGTGGCCGGCATACTAGCTTCCAGGCATGCAGCAATAAACGCTTCTCGAGCCACCGCTATTGGTGTCGATCTATTGAGCGCGCCGCGGCAGGTCCTAATCGCCCGTTCGTAGTGTTGTCCACGTCGAAGTGGCCATTCATTCTCGAGAAAATCGAGTGCATCGTAGACCGAGGAGAAAACTCGGCTCGTACCGTTTTGCAGCCGCACCAACAGCGGCCCCGACCATGGCATCTCCGGAATGTGCATTGGTTCCTCCTTGACATTCTACCGGATGAAAAGAAGACCAAATCGATATTGGAAACGCACATCGCCACTTCAAGGGCATGAAAAAGAAGACGTCGAAAAAAATCTTGTTGCCGCTTGGCCGCCCCCCTTTCTGCTCGGGCGGCTTCATCTCCCCGGCCGTGGCATTCGCCCTTTCGCGCGAGTTGCCCGCGTCGCTGACGATCTTGGGAGCCTGACGCCGTTGCGATCGGGGCCTGACGTGGTTTCAACGCAAATCCGCGAACAGCGGTCCCCGCACCCTCGACACCCAGCATTAGCAACCAGGCGCCTACTGACTGCTAACGATATTACCCTAGTTGACGATGAAGCCGTAAATAGCGAAGGCACCGATCGCCACCCCGACAATCACCGCAAGCCCGCGACCCGCCAACAGTTTTCGTCTTTTCTGCCAGGGCATGTCTGCGGAGGTGGGAAGGTCTGTGGGTGTGTCGCGCGGATCCATCGCCCCTACTTGCTTTGATCAATCGCATGAGGCGCTGGCTGGCCCTCTGGCTCAGTTGGCGTCCAGAACACGAAATATGCTCCGGCGATAATGAGCGCGAGCGCGAATATTGCCGCGACGAACGTTATCATGCCGGTTTTTGCCTGTTCTTCCGTGCTCTTCATGAAGCTACCAACTTCGTTCACTAGGGAATGTTCCGAAGCCCGGGTTTTCGCACTGCCCTCAGCGCAATTTTCCAACTCGCGCCTCGGCGATAGCCGCGATGAATGCAGACCGAGCCTGCTTCCAGGGGTATGTGCCGAACACAGCGTCTGTGCAGCGATTAAGCGCCGTTCCATAGCGAAATCCGCACTGAACTGGCCAGCAATCGGTAAGGAGACGGGCTGCGTGCGCCGGGTCCCACACGATCTGAACGCCGTGGCTGCTGCAGCTCTACAATGACGCATTCTTCCCAGGTTTCGCGCATGTTCGGCCTCCGGAACTCGTCTCCTATCCGGTGTGAAGGGGGATGCTGTGGTGTAGGTTCTGCTCCCCGTGAGCGCTCCCGATTGTCAACCTTCGGAACGACAAATGATGCCGGCGAGTTATTAGCGTTCTGGCCAATCCGAACGGGGAACGGACGGTTCCAAGCATATCGAGCGCGAACGCGGTTGAACGGCCATCCGCCTTCATGACCTGCGCTCCTGCCCCTGGGCCTGTTAACACCGCCTCAATTCCGGAGTTGTACATGTACAACCACCCGGGAATGACTTTTGCCCTGATAAAACTGGCGTAAACTGAGTTGCGGGACAAAACCGCGCGCAAACGCGCAGTTCTTGGGCCAACTATACCGGTCCCAACCCTTTGATATAATTGATACTTATACGTATACGGAAACTAATAGCACGTTACGTTCCGTCAGTCGGACGTTACGGCGGCTTTCGATTCATCCATTTTTTGGCGCATCGAAAGCCAGGACTCACTTTCTAACATACAAGAGGTGGCCACGCCACCCGTGAGCGGGTTGCCTGCAACGACGAAACAAGCCTGCGAGCAATGTTGCCTGCGCTCAAAGGAAGGCTCCCTGGCAAAGGCGGATCGCGCAAACTCGCATAACTGTCGGCAACGTAGGCTAGCCGCGCATGTTCCTTGGACAACTCCGGTTGGATTTTGCGCCAGCTACTGAACAGAATGGGCATCCGCCGGGGCAAAAATTCAGGCAATGGACGCATCGAAGAAGTATTCGGCTCCAAACACCGACCCGCCTGCCGAACGCAACCTCGTGCGAAGCGAGCGGGCGCTGTCCATTCTGCTGCCGTCTGTTGTACACGTACAACTGCGCAGGCGTGACCCAAAGGAGATTGAGATAAGTTGTACATGCACAACGCAACCGAGAGGGTTGCAGCCCATGTTGGAATCGGGTTACTCCTGATCAGCGCATATTTCCTTCAAAACCGCAAATAAGCGCGGATAGGACAAAAGAGAAACCGATGCTCAACAAACCTCTGAAAGCCGCTGGTGGACTACGCTCCCTAATCGCTTCTGACGCAGAGGAATTGTCGCGTCAATTGCAGGCGCATCAGCAACGCACCTTCCCACCGACCGCACGCAAGACGATACGCAGCTTCACACCCGCCGAAGCCGCCGACTTCATCGGAATTCATCAAGGTTACCTCAGGCAGATTGTTTCGGAAGGGCATGGCCCAGAGCCGCTCCCCAACGGCAGACGGTTGTACAGCGTCGAAGATATTCAGGAGCTGCGCCGTCTGCTGGACGAGGGCGGAAAGGGACCTCGCCGCTATATCCGGCATCGCCAGGATGGCGAAAAGCTCCAGGTCATTTCCGTCATGAACTTCAAGGGTGGCTCGGGTAAGACGACCTCGTCTGCCCATCTCGCACAATTCCTTGCCCTTCGCGGCTACCGCGTACTTGCAATCGATCTCGACCCGCAGGCATCGCTATCCGCGCTCTTCGGTCATCAGCCAGAGCTCGACGTAGGCGAAAACGAGACGCTTTATGGCGCAATCCGCTACGATGAAGAGCGAAGAGACATAACCGAAATCGTTCGAGCGACATATACGCCCAATTTGCACATCATTCCGGGGAACCTGGAATTGATGGAATTCGAACACGAGACCCCCAAGGCTTTGATCGCTCGTGGTCGCAGCGATTCCATGTTCTTTGCCCGCATCGGCGAATGCCTGGCCGAAATCGAAAGCGCCTACGACATCGTCGTTATCGACTGCCCTCCCCAGCTTGGGTTCCTAACACTGTCGGCGCTCTGCGCGGCGACCTCGGTTCTCATCACGGTTCACCCGCAGATGCTCGACGTCATGTCCATGAGCCAGTTCCTGCACATGACAGGCGACCTACTCGAGGTCGTCGAGAACGCCGGCGGCACGATGGACTACGACTGGCTGCGTTACCTCGTGACGCGCTACGAGCCAAATGATGGCCCTCAGTCGCAAATGGCGGGCTTCATGCGCTCGATCTTCGGAAATCGCGTTCTCGAAAATGCGATGGTCAAGTCGACGGCGGTATCGGATGCCGGCCTTACCAAGCAGACGTTGTACGAAGTCGATCGAAACCAGTTTACCCGCGGCACATACGATCGTGCGCTCGAGTCACTGACGGCGGTAAACGCCGAAATCGAGGAACTCGTGAAGCAGACCTGGGGAAGGAAATAAGCGATGGCGCGCAAAAATGTCTTCGGAATAGAACAGGGGGATCTCCCCTCGTCGCCCGATCTGCAACATGAGCGCCCGCTTGCCGAACTGCGCCCTTTGGCCGGTTTTGAAAAGCCGTTGAAGCGCGCTTCACCGGTTGGCGCCATCTCGCAATCTCTCGGCGGCATCAACGAACGCGCGCAACGCGTCGAGGACCTGGAAAAGCAGTTGGCCAAGGGCCAGGCCGTCGTCGAACTGGACCCAGAACTGATCGACGTTTCCTTCGTTTCGGATCGATTGGGCGTTAGCCAGGACGATCAGGATCTCCTGGAGGCTCAGATTCGCGAGCATGGCCAGCAGGTCCCAATCCTCGTCAGGCCGCACCCGACAAGCGATGGCCGTTATCAGGTTGCATACGGCCATAGGCGCCTAGCGGCCGTTCGTCAGATCGGCGGTACGATCAAGGCCGTCGTCAGGGATCTGAGCGACGAGCAACTGGTCGTCAGCCAGGGACAAGAGAACAACGCGCGCACCGATCTTTCCTTCATCGAGCGGTCCTTTTTCGCTTCGCGCCTTGAGCAACGCGAGTTCAGCAGGGACGTCATCATGTCGGCCCTGGGCGTCGACAAGGCAGCGCTCTCACGCATGATCGCCCTCGTCACACGGCTACCGGGCACCCTCATCGAGGCAGTAGGGCCAGCTCCGGGGTTCGGCCGTACCCGTTGGGCCGATATTGCGGATCTGATGGAAGATAAGCCAAAGCACCAGGCAGCGTTGAAGCTGATCGAAGAGCCAGCTTTCAAAAACTTCTCGTCAGATGACCGCTTTCTCGCCGTGTACAACTGCCTGAAGCAGGTGCCAGAGCCGGCTAGAAAATCGGTGTGGAAAGACGGTTCGGGCGAGAAGGCCGTGCGGGTTTCGGAAAATGGCGAGCGCCTGAGCATCGTATTCGACAAGCGCGTAGCAGCCGACTTCGGTTCATTCGTCGAGCATAAGCTCGATGAGTTGTACGCGGAGTTCCAGCAAAGTCAGGCTTCAGGAGGCTGATGGATAAAGAAAAAGGCCCCAAACGTTTCCGTCGTGGAGCCCTTCTCGATCTGTAGCAAGGTGAGATTCGCATTTCCACGAGATTCAGTCAAGAGTCTTCAGCATCCCTTTGATGCCTGAATTCGTTGAATCGTGCTCTGTCGCCTCACAAAAATGCGGCTTTCGCATCGATTGGTCGCGCCTTCACGTTCTTGACGGGCACCCCGGCAATGGTCAGCAGGGGTGTCCGCTCACGGTCGTTGCCAATGTTCAACGCTCTAAAGCAGCAGCGATCTGACAGTCCGAGCAGCGGTCGCTCCACTGATAGTGGTGCCGAAATGGCAGTAGCAGATCACCTCGTGCAATTGCTCGGCACTGACTTCGAAAAAGCGCCTTGCTTCGCCGAAGGTATCGTTTTTCAACCCGGCCGAGCGCAAAACGGGGCCTTCGGACG
Organism: Ensifer sp. Root31; assembly: GCF_001424825.1. Lineage (NCBI taxonomy): Bacteria > Pseudomonadati > Pseudomonadota > Alphaproteobacteria > Hyphomicrobiales > Rhizobiaceae > Ensifer > Ensifer sp. Root31. Next base: position 38,546 of record NZ_LMCO01000004.1, read on the forward strand.
CAACCGAGATGGCGAGTTATCGCAACGCATTTTGTCGCGCAGACGAGACGGCTGATACTCGATTTCGGACGGCGTGGAGAGTAGCTGCTGCGGCTTCTGCTCAAGAAGTCCCGCCCAGCGCTCCAAGCGGTCGTTGCGAGAAAGGGTCATTTGCTGCAGGCCCTGCTCGACCTGCGCTACTGCGGATAATTGTTCGCGTGTTTGGTGCCTCATGTTCGCCTCCATTCAGACGATCAAACCGGCGCCAGCGACGCGGCCGATGCGGGCTGGCCAACGGAAATAATCCATTTCAGTTCGTTTCAGATCGAAAGTGAGACGGCAATTATGAGGCGAGTAAAGACTTGCGCATGAATGAGGGAACCTTACTGGCAATTAACTTCCGTTTGGGGAATTTGCGGTGATACTTCAGTGGGTTTATGCTTCTTCCGATTTCAACTGAAGCGCCATGCTGAAAACCCACGTTTCATACCCGGAGCAGGGGAGGGGCAAAGCCCCGTGTGGGGCGGTCGCGGCGGTGCATATTTGCGGCTCATTTCGACCGAAGCGTGCACTAGATGCTTTTGCACATAACGATTGTCGACCCCGTCGAAGACGCTAGACCCGCGCGCCGCGAATGGCCAAGGAATTTAAATCCTCGTTCGACCTCGGCCGGGCCGCCACCCGCGACGGCGGCAATCGCGGTTCGCTCGACTAGGTGCGCCACCTCCTTGCCATTGAGGCGATCCCGTCCGACATCCCTGATTTTGCCGCCCTAACGGGTCATCTCGTCAGATTGATAAATGTGCTACTGAGTACCAAGTTAAGCTCAAAGGAGTTGAACCGATGAGTGTCAAATCGTCGATCTCGCTGACAGACCAGCAGGATGCGTTTGCCCGTTCGTTGGTTGAGAGCGGCCGGTATTCCAGCATGAGTTCCGTTCTTCAGCAAGACCTCGAACTGCTTCGGCAAAAGACGGAAACTGAGGCCGTTGAAACGGCAGCGCTTCGGGAATTGGTCCAGCGGCGATTGAACGGACCGATGATTTCTGCGACGGAAATGGAAAGCCGCGTCGCGGCAATGATTGAGCGGAAGCGACGGGTTGTTCGCGTGGGCTCTTGAATATTCTGAGGATGCCGAACGCGATTTCGAGTTGATCTTCGATCATCTGTTCGACGCCTATGTCGAACTGGGGGACCCGCCTGGCGAGGCTGTGGAACGTACGCTGAACGGATCGGCAATTTGCGTGTCGAAATCGATCGCCTCGACGATACGCCCTATATCGGGACTCTGCGGCCCGATATTCATCCCGAGATGCGGGTTCTTCGGCGGGACAACACGGCTATTTGGTTTCTACCGGTAGAACATAGCCGCACAATTATTATCGCGGCTGTCTTCTACGGTGCGCAGGACCGCATCAGAACTATGCTCGCACATATGCTGGCGGGATAAGGTCCGTAAGCCCCGCGGCCTTCGTCACATTGAACCTAAATCCGTCGCGTCGGAGCTGGGATTTGCTCGCATGGCCGATCTGCTTTTGCACATGACGCTCATCGACCTCGCCGAGGGGGACCAGGCCGCGCGCAGCGAATGACCGGAGAATTTGGCCGCAGGCTCGTTCTCACTGGGGTCGCCATGCAGGCCGGCGGCCAGGGCCGCGGACTTGACAAGGCGGGCGCCTTGTCATCGAGGCGCTCCAGTCCAACGTCTTTGCAGCTTGCGGTGACGCGGCGGAATAACTTGGCCATCGCCGCGGTTATGGAAGCCTCCTTAAGTGGCCCTTTCCAAGCTGAGACTTATGCACGCATGTCGGGACTGGTCGTGGGCAATACCGGGAGATCCAATCGTAATCTATGACAAGGTAACGAAACTTGTCGTTCGAGGTGGGCCAAAATCGCCGCCAATCACTCGGATAACATGTTGCTGGATCGCCGCTGCACTGGCCTTCGCTGATTTCGAAGTAACGTCCAGATCCTTAGTAAAGGGGTGTTGGGGATCGAAGACCCGAGCTTTTCTGCTTCTCTGTCTGGAGGCTCTTGTGTCAATCGACTTTAGTTGCTCACGACGTGTGGGAGTGGAAACACGGCGCGCCAACTCGTCCTCATCGCAAAGCAATCTTATGGGAATGAGCGACGCCGAACTTTGCTGCGCCGCGCCGGCTACCTGTTCAAACGTGCGAATACTACCTTGATTACCTTCGACAAGGGCCTGCGTGAAGATGAAGCTTGCCGAAGTGGGGCTGTAGGCCACAATCGCGTCCAGAACTACCTGTCGGATTCTTCCAGTGTATTCCGATATCCCGTTCGGGAGGGGCGTAATTCCGTCATCGTCCAGGAGGCGGAATATCGGATTGTTGAACCAATGGTTATCGATGACTTTTGCAGAAACGAGGGTGCTTAGTTCATTTGCAATTGTCAGCTTCCCGACGCCAGGGAAGCCCATTAGCAAAACGAAAACGCGCATATTAGCATCAGCCTCATAACGGTGTTCCACGACAACAATAGGTAATTTCAAGAGCACCGCAATCTCGTCCGCGCCATCAAACATGCCCCAGTTACAATTTTTTGGCCGCAGCTAGAACGGAAGCATCTCACAGCCCCGATTGAACAATTGGACACTGAAAATAGGCAGTGGTGACCTAACCCGGGCTCCGTCTCATTGCGGCTGAGCAGAGACAACCTACGCAGATCGTAGCGGTGCGGCGGCGCTCACCAAACAGCAGACCCAGCGCGGCCTGAATTCTGGTCGCATGGATCACGCTCAGTTGACGTACAGTGCCTTGACCGATTGCAATCTGGGCGCGATCGCAGCAACGTCGGCGGCTGCAGTCCAGTATGACTTGACCGCAGGCTCGTTGAATTCGAAAAGCTTTGATCGTCGCGCGCAGCGTCGCCAATCCAGCGCGATTGCGACACATGAAGCACCAACTTTTGGCCAATAGAGCCACTTTCTCTGCGCCCCTGCGAGGCAGCATCTCGGTCGGAACAAAGATCTATCTAAGCCGTTGAAATGATGGAAACTACAACAACGGATGAGCAGCAATGGAAAACTTGTTCACGCGCTTCGCCAACACGATTGCCCATTGGGCTGGGAAGCCTGTTATCTTCGTCGCGGCCGTGCTTTTAATTGCTGCGTGGGCTGTAAGCGGGCCCTTTTTCGGGTTCTCCGAAAACTGGCAGCTTGTTATCAATACGGGCACTACCATCATTACGTTTCTGATGGTGTTCGTACTGCAGAACACGCAAAATCGCGACAATGAAGCAATTCAAGCGAAGCTAGATGAACTCATTCTCACGAGCCAAAATGCTGAGAACCGGTTCATAGGTATCGAGAAAAAAGCAGAGCGGGAAATCAGCGATGTAATTGCCGAGGTTGAAACTGCAGCTTGCCGATCCGCCTCCTAATGATGGCGGAAGGAAGCGCCGGGTAGCCGGCCAATGGTTCAGGCGCTCGTCATTTGCAGGCTGGTCTCTCATAACGCGATGGCCGTTGCGTCGACCATCTGAATATAGAACCAGCGGCCCAAGTTAAACGTCCGCGCCGGACCCTCGTCTAACGATTTGCGGGGCGATGCTTCGCCCGCAGTTTCGGCACCATCTCGGCAGATGCCCCCTACTGAAGATCGACACCAGGGCGCTGGTCGTTCCCCTCATCGCTGATTTTATGAAAGTGCTCGGAAAAGACGCGCGTTCATGTGCTTGCCCGGTTCCGCGCATGATGAACTGAAAGGTAAGACATCTATTACCGTTGCCGGGGCACTTGACCAAATGGACGTGCCATTCGTGGTCGGGTGGACTTGGACTTACGCGCCTTCGAGCATTGGAGCGGGTGACCTCGAGGGGACAAGCGTCCCGACGACCCGCTCGAGGCGCCCTTATTCAACGAGGGAAACACGCGTAAATAAGAGAGCCTGTTCGTCTCCGCCCGAAACGCTTTGCACGCGATTGTTCTCGCCAATCGTCAGATTTAGCTGTATATTTAGGTATTGCTGATATTGCTGCGGCCTTCTTAGCCACAGAACTTCCAAAGAAGGCCGCTCTTTTTCACGTGTCCCGGCGGGGAGTCGGCTACGCTCTCACGTAGCTCGCCATCAGCTTCAGCGCAGCCTGATCGTGAATGCCGCTTTGAAAAAGGCTGACCAGCCGTGCGAGCGCGATTGCTTCTTCGCCATTAACCGCGAGGTCCCTTTCCTGAACCATTTCCCGAAAGACGAGGTTTATTTTCTCGAAATCGTCAGGCGTTACCATCTCTGTGCGAGATCCAACCGCTTTGCTCATACCCTAATCCCAGCCGGCCCAGGGCTGAATAGGCCGACGTTAGCCACTTCGAGTATGCGCCGGCGGAGGCGGGATTCAACTGTGAAACTGCGGGGGAGATCCAGACGGTCTTTGGGGTAGAGGGTAGCCAGACCGTCCGGACTCCGCGTTGGGTTGCCCACATTCGCCAACGCTTATGCAATTAAAACGCGGGTCAGAGGGCATTGTTCCGTTTGCTAATGTATGGTGACTGTGGTGGGCGAGGCGTCCCCTAATGGGTTATGGCTAAAGTATCCGCCCACGGTTTTCGACCAAGGCCTGCTTTACAACGGCATTGAAGGTGTTGCGAGGCCAGCCGCACAAGCTGTGCGCCCCGATCAGCCTCGTATGCCATTTGAGCCCATGCCCGAGCGTGTCGAGCCCTGACTCGCTGTGTCTGCCAAAAGGGTTCCGGACGCTGGCGATTAGGCATTCGAAATCAAGTGGAATGGATACCACCTGCGCGACACATATCGAAGCGTATCGCGCATCCTTACGCGTGGCGGCCATGACCTGACGAGAGACGGCGGCGAAGGGCACTCGCCCCCACGACCATGATCCTCGACGGCGAGGCCGTCGTACTCGATGGGACCGGCCGCTCGAACTTCGGGGCTACAGGGGCGCTGCGCGGCCGTGGAACTGGCTGGGCTAGACATTCTCGAGGCGTGGATACGGAGCCTGCCTCTATCATCTGCTGCCATGGCGGCAGGCTGATTTAGACACTGTCGGCCCTGCAGCGCTCGGTAACATCAGCCGGTGAGGCAATAGGGTGCAATTTCTCATTTCGCCTCACACCTCACTCCAGGATCGTCGTCGCGAGCTCAAAAAATAGGCCCCCGGGGCAGGGGCCTTGGAGAGATGTACATTCGTGGGCGTTTGCATAACTCCCCTGCGGGTTAAATGTTCCGCCGCCGCTGCGAGCGTCTGTCCTTCGCTGGCATCCGCGTTGCCAGGCATGACGCATGCTAATCAATAGAGTGTCGTTTGAATAAGCGGTAATCGAAAGATGCGATGTCTGGATATGGCTACACAGCCTTGGTTTGCGCCCCGCTCAAAGAAGGAACAAACGCACATTCTCATCAGTTGAAGGACAATAGACGCATAGGAAAAAAAGGCGTTGGATCGGATCGCTCGCATGGAAGCACCGCCACTTGAGAGAAAGCTCGCAGCCATTCTGGCGGCCGATGTTGAGGGATATTCCCGGCTGATGAACGCCGATGAAGAACAGACGCTGGCGACGCTGACGTCGCATCGCGCTGTCGTTGATGGGCTCATTGAAAAAGCTCACGGTCAAATATTCGGAACGGCTGGCGACAGTGTATTGGCTGAGTTTCCCTCGATCCTCCATGCCTTCAATTGTGCTGTAGCCATTCAGCAAGCGATGTGGCGCGCCAACCAAGATCTCGCAGACGATCGAAAGATGAATTTTCGCATCGGAATAAACATAGGCGACGTTCTGGTGAAAGACGGCGACATCTTCGGCGACGGCGTCAATATCGCCGCCCGCCTGGAGAGCCTCGCGGACGTGGGCGGTATCTGCGTTACAAGGGGTGTACGCGATCACCTGCGTGATCGCGTCGATGCTACCTTCGAGGATATGGGAGAACACCGGATCAAAAACATTGCCCGCCCTCTCCGCATCTTTCGCGTTATATTCGACCGGCAAGGAGAGCCAAGTTTTAATTGGGAGCCGCTTCCCCCAGAGACGCCGGAGGGCTTCTCTTCCGTTGAACAAGCATTCTCCCAGGACAATGACAGCAATGATGAGGCGCGCAGCGTAGAGATCGCCTTTTGGGCATCGGTGCAGGAGAGTGATGATCCAGCCGAGTATCTTCTTTATCTGCAGCGGTTCCCGAACGGCCAGTTCGCTGAACTGGCAAGCGCTCGCGTCGAACAGGGTGGATCTGGGGAACCCGACCCCGGTATCGAAGTCTCCTTCTGGGAAACCGTGCGCGACAGTGGCAATGCGGAAATGATCAAAGCTTATTTGACCAAATATCCGCGTGGCCAATTCATCGATCTCGCCAAGATTATGCTGGCTGAAACGCAGCGAAATTCATAGCGACTCAGAACTTCAACCTCGAGGCGGCAAATGCGTCTTGTCCTCGAGGTTGCCGAATGCTGCAAGGCGGACATCGACCACGTCGCGTCCAGTTCGAATAACGGTGGCGACCGCTGGCCGGCTCAGGAACGGGAAAACGGGAACGAAGACACGTCCGACGCGTTAAATCCCAGGGAGTTTGCATCCTCGATTATTGTGATCGATGGCGACAGGACACTCCCAGGAGGTTTCAAATGGATATCACCACCTTGCTCATCATTGTTCTCATTGTTCTCGTCCTAACCGGTGGCTTTTACGGACGCGGGCGCTGGTATTAAGGCTTTGCGACGAAGGTTGTTGAAACCTAGTGCAGCGAGGCGGCATGCGGAAGAAACCGCTGAGCGGGGTAGGCCGCGTTTCAGTTCCGTTCGGCCAGGATCTTCTGCATTCGGGCTAATTTGCTTTCTGCAATCTCAAGTCGCTGAAGCAAAACGTTCGGTCGTTCGACGCCGTCGTCTTGAGGAAAATCGCCGATGATTTCCATTGGGTGAGCATCCAATACGGTGCAGACTTGAATGAGAGTTGGCACCGAGATGCGGTTCGTGCCGCGCTCATACTTCTGAAGCTGCTGGAACGTCAGGCCAACAGCAGAAGCGACCCTCTGCTGGGAAAGCCCCCGTGTCTGACGAACTGCTCTGAGCCGCTCACCGATCTGCTGGGACAACCCCATTGACGTTTCGGTCAATATCTTACCCACGTGCGCGCCCTCCCTTGGGACCCGGCCCATATGATAGCATACATCTTGGCCCGCAACTCATAGTTCTGCAGGAATGCCACCGAGGCTCGCAATGATCGGCAACGGGGCGGCCATATCTTTGAGTTTAACTACGCCTGCCATTTCCGGTCGAGGTTTGCTGTAATCAGCTCTGTCGTTCAAAGGTAGTTGAGGGTATCCGCCTTGGCCAACCCGATCAACCGCTCGTGGAAGTCGACCGGAGAAACTGGCACACGACAGTCCGAGGCTGCGCGGCGGCAATCAAGGTGAGACGTATTGACGGCGGCCTGGCGCAAAAGCGGGGAATGCGCCCGAGGGCCTGGACGGCGATATTGACGAGCGCGGCACCGTGCTCAAAAAACGAGAGAATCTGAGCGCTGGCAGCTGCTGGCAAGGAAATCGGCGGTTGTGTCGGCCGACTTCTTCAATCTTCCGAAAGCGGTTGACCCGGAATCAGGGATCCGATGCCCTTGGCGCTTCGTACTCGCTCTATGCGCTTCGCATTATGCACGACGGTCCGCTAACGGATCATGCCTGGCTACATCAGCCAGAACCTTAAGACTATCGCCTTCCAGCTGTTGGCACAGCGTTTCGTAATCCTCTAACATCTTTGGATCTGGCTTGCGCTGCCCGCGCACCTCATCGCGGCTCAAAACCGCGATACCGTAAGCTTCCATCAGATCATTAAAAGCTGGAAAGTTGGCGTCGGAAATCTGCTTGCTATGTTGCGGCCACCGGATCATCAGGCGGGCTCGCCCAACGTTCTGGAAATCCATCATCTGCTCCCTAATGGAACGCAAGAGACCGTCGCGTTGCTTGGCCGGAGCCTGGTGCGTTCGACATCGTGTGGGCGAACTAGACATAGAAATGCCCCGCCAAGGCGGGGCAGGTCAAGGATCACCAATCCTGACGTCCATACCAATTGTCTATGTCTTGGCGGACCCGGTCTTTTTCGAGACCGTAGCGTTCTTGAATCTTGCCCTCAAGCTGGTCGCGCTTGCCGGCGATTTGATCAAGGTCGTCATCGGTCAACTTGCCCCACTGTTCTTTTACCTTTCCCTTAAACTGTTTCCAATTCCCCTCGACGCGATCCCAGTCCATTTGTGGTTCCTCCAGTTGCTGCACGATTGGAAAACGCTTGCTTTCGGTTTTTGTTCGCACGGGTCGGCAAATAAACATCAGGACTGTGCGACGGATGCATTCGTTCATGGACCGACAGCGCCCGATCTTGCCCAGCAATCGCGGCAGCCTTGTTCGACGCCCGGCCAAATTTGAGTTGGTTCTCGAAGTCGCTGCTCGATGCCATTGAATGTCGGAAGCGACGTGACACGGCAGGGGCGCTCGGCTGCGCTCATCGTGTGCCAACGGCAACGACGCCGATGCGCGCAGTTGCGTCGCTCTGCCAAGAAGCAACTCTGCGAACTGGCCAGAGGAACAAACACCGCACTCGAGAATTGCCATCTGAGAACGTGGAGTTATTCGGTGGCGGAACGCTCTCCTGAAGAAATTGAGAAACGGCGAACACGGCGTGCGGAGCGTAGGCAAAAGCAGCGGAGTGCCAATGTCGAGCGCGCGAAGAAAATGCATTCGGCCCGTCTTGCCAGGGAGGGTAATGCCGGCTCTGATTCCGTTCAGCCCCCATTGAACGGCCTCCATATCGGTTGCTCCGGCTGGTATTACTGGCACTGGAAAGGGAAGCTTTATCCGGCGGATGCACCTTCGAAAGAATGGTTCTCCATTTACGCTCAGGAATTCGACACGGTCGAGCTCAACGCGCCGTTCTATTCCTGGCCCACACTTGCGACAGTCAGGACCTGGCTGCGCCAAGCGAATCCCAAGTTCATTTACACGGTAAAGGTCTGCGAGCTCATCACCCACGTAAAGCGGTTTGATGATACCCGCATCTTAATTGCGGACTTCGCTTACATTGCCGATCTGCTCGGCCCACAGATGGGCTGCTTTCTTTTTCAGCTGCCTCCCAGCATTCGCTACTCCCCCGAGATGTTACGCACCATTATTGATCAGCTCGATCCTCGGCAGAGAAACGTTCTGGAATTCCGCCACAAGAGCTGGTGGAACGCCGAGGTTTTCAGCGCTTTCCGAAACGCGGGGATTATCTTTTGCTCCTGCAGCGGCCCTCGATTGCCCGAGGAGCTCGTGCAAACCACCAATGATATTTATATACGCTTTCATGGAGTCAAGCAGTGGTACCGACATGACTATAGTGACGCTGAACTGGCGGTATGGGCAGAACGCATCCGACAAAGCAACGCGAAAACTGTTTGGGCCTATTTCAACAACGATCGCGATGGCCACGCTATCAAGAATGCAAAGCGGCTATTGCAGCTGCTGTGGTCATAGACGAGACCCGGTTGACGCTGGCGCCTGCCGTGCACTGGAATAGAGATATCTCAATGGAAATCGGCGGGGCACTCAGGCTAGGCGTGCCGCGCCAATTCTCATCTTGCTCAGTGATGGGTATGCTGCTCGTTGCGCTTGCGGGTCGCAGCCGCTTTTTAGCGGACGCTGAACGCGCTTCCTTTGATCTTGCAGCCGAGGCTTTGCCGCCTTTTCTACCGCCCTTCTCTGACGAGGCATGACTTTCCTCGTGACCGCGACCAGAACCGGACTTGTTGCCGCCACCACTTTCCTTGTTGACAGTAGCCCAGGCCCGCCGCTCCGCTTCGTCCTTCGAAACACCGCGGTCCTCATAGCCTTCTTCGATATGCTCAGCCTTGCGCTTTTGCTTGTCGGTATAAGCGGATTTGTCGCCGCGAGGCATCAGATTTCTCCTTTTCCGGTTTCGTTCTTTTCCTCGAACTGCGAACGGCCGTTAAGGTTCCCTCTCGCCGTCCTCCGAACATGTTACCTATTGGCCGGGTTGGGGAAGCGCAGTTAGCTACGATTTCCAGTTTTTGGACTGGCTTATTACGAGCATCAATGTGTCGAGTCTTGATCGCATTGGCCCGAACCGCTCGTAAAGTTCGTGCGCACGCCCAATGCCCAGATCGTAGACGGCAGCGAACTCGTGGAGGGTATAGATGTCGCGAGCCTGCGGCAAAGCTGATGTATCCGTCTGAGCTATCGTTCTCATTCCCGAAGAACACCGAAGACGGATGGAAGTTCCACTGGTTCGGCTCGTAGAAATCAGGGCATACCCGGTGGGATCGCTTACTTTCAGCCGCCGCGTCGATCCCGTTCTTGCCTGCGGATGGCAGATTGGTACCGGCGGCGGCTTGCTGTCCGCGCAAGAATCCATTTAAGTGTGCTTTCCCCAAAGAGCAACCAGAGGAGGCGGCCCAATGCTTAAATCAAACAAAACAACAGCGCTCGCTGGTTCCGAGCTAGGCTCTTTGCACTAGGCTTCTCAAAGCGAGCACATCATCTGCACCGCGTATTTGGCAAAGCCCCGAAACCGAGGCTGACGGCTGCGCGTGTTCAATCCTCTCGATATCTTGGCGCTGTTGTAGGCGCCGCAGAGAAAGTGCTTTCATGCAAGACTCTAACCCTATTCAAGTCACAACCTCGATCGTCACCGTTGAAAGGATCAAGCCGGAAGATCACACCTGCGTGCTGGCCTTACAGCCGCATTCTCACCAACTTTCCTATGTGGCAAGCAACGCCGCTTCGTTGGAAGAAGCCAACGAAAACCCCGCTTGCACGTCGTTCGTCATCCGGGCACATGGTGAGCCGGTCGGGTTTGCCATGCACGCCCTGGATGAAGACGACGGCAATTACTGGGTCTATCGCCTCATGATCGACGCGCGTTTTCAGGGTATGGGATACGGCCGTGCTGCCCTGTCCAGAATCATCCAAAAGCTCGCGGAGTTGCCTGACTGCTCATGCATTGTTCTCGGTGTAAAACCCGAAAACGAGCGCGCACGTCGTCTCTACGAGAACGCCGGTTTTCAGATCACCGGGGATGGCTTGGGCGAGCATATGCTCGCCCCGCGAGAGAACGCTTCCAATTGGCCAGATCCTTAGAGTTGGTTGATCTCCCTGTCCCTTGGATAGCCCACGGCTTTATCTCGTTGGCGCGTATAGGTGTCGTATCGTGGAAGGATGTCCGACAGCTGGAACCAGGGAAACTTCATGCACCAGTATCCATGCGCGCGAGGCTCAAATCTCACAGGATTGTCCATAAACCCATTCGTCAGCCAAATCTCATCTTTGAGTCCGTCGTCTGCATACGAGATGGACGTCCCGCAATCGGCGCAAAACGATCTCTCAACGCCAGGTGTTTTGGAGAAGGTGGTGGGAACACCGCTGGCGAACCTAACCTGGTGCCGCCGATACCCAATCCAAACGGCTAGCGGACTTCCAATTGCTTTTCTACAATCGTCATCGTGGTCGTAGTTTATCCGACATGGCTCGCCCACAATCTCGGCGGTGATCATAATCACGCCAAGAACCGTGACGCCGACCGCTGCCAAACCGTTTCTGTTGGCGGGCCACGCATAGCCATGGCCAAGGCGCCATGTTCAGGAAGCTAAGCGTCACCGGCAGCACAGCAGTAAGCGAGACCGCGAGGCGCCAGCGCCGTACGGAATCGCGAACCTCGCCGAGCTGTTAGTGCTGTCAGAAGCTTAAGAAAGTTACGCTGGCTACTAGATGGTTCAAAGCGGGTTTACGTTCTCCGCCTTCGACTTTCCGGTCTTTCGGTCCTGACCCAGTTCATAGCTGACTTTCTGGCCTTCACGCAGCAGGTCGCCCGTTGCGAGCGCCGAAACATGCACGAAAACATCCGTGCCGCCGTTGTCAGGCGCGATGAAACCAAATCCTTTGTCTTGATTGAAAAATTTAACAGTACCGGTTGGCATGAAATGTCCTTTTGAATGGTTCAACTTGCTCGGTACAATCTTACCGCTGAAGGAGGAAGGCGGCAATGCTGCTACTACCCTGGTGCAACAATCACGGTTTGATTCCCATAACAGGGCGGTACGATCTCTGAAGAAGGGTTGCTCGGTCTCGAGTTGTCTTTGTCAAGCCGCCGCCTTCAGAAAAGAGCTGTATTTTCATAAAATTACCATTCCCGTTTTCACCGGATTGGAGGATCGGAGGGCTAGGAAAGGTCAGTGACACTATCTTGGGAAAGAACCAACTATGCAACCGACCCATGATGTGGCTGTCTGCGTAGACGAAGCCATGGGGTGGCTCGCTCAAAGGCTGACAACACTGCTCCACGCGAATTACGGCGGTAAAACGATCTTCGACATGCTGGTCATTGAGGCGACCCCCTGTTTCCCTGCGCTGAAGCAAGCAGATATACGTTGTGTGGTCCACTACCTCATCGAGGACCGCCTCGACCGCCTTATCGCGTCAAATCGCTGTTCGCCGCTCAAGTTCGGGGCCAGAATCATTCCGTTCCCGCCCACACGTGAGCGAAATCACCGGAGTACAGGCTAAAATCTGAGCGTAGCAAGGAGGGCAGGTCATCTTCTGGTGCGTACGCACCACCGCCTGGGCTTCCTGTGGGGCCTGCCTCAACATAACTCCAACACTCACATGGCGATTGTTCGTATGTTCTAAGCGCGTTGGCTAGTGGCCCGAGTTGGCGGGGACTCCAAGTTCCTTCATTTTCCGGTCGAGTTCAGCTTTTTGGGGACCGAATTTGACGAAGATCTCACGGGCGGCGAGCGGTGTCAGGTGATAGGCAGCGATGAACTCTTCCAGATCGTAGCGATCGGACCAGGGACCGACGAGCTTGCTATTTTGATGGCTGGTATTATCACCTCGCATCATGGGTCTCCCAATTCGGGCGCACTCGGAATCGGCAGACAATCCGCTCTTCATCCTAAGCGCGGTTAGCCTTCAATCACGGTGAGAAAACGTCCTAGCAAAGGCTGAGACCAGAGTGCGCGATTTGATTACCTTCGTTAACACAGATAATCGTACATAGTTCCGATATTGCTAATATAAACGCCCAGCTCGCTCAGATTGCTGCGTTGTGCCCAGACAATGGACGCTCCAGGCCCTAGTGAATTGATCCGAGCTCTTTTGGGACTTCCCACGTTACCGACGTTCGGGTCTTCAGGATGCTGACTGCTTCATCTGGCCACTCGAACCTGGCCGATCACAAGCGCTTGTAGGGGATTGTTGACGACCGCTACAGCCTAGAAACACGTCAGACGGGCCTATCGGGCTGGCCACCCTGATGCGTTGCACGGCGGCCAGCGGCTCAATATCCTCGAGGGCCTTTTTGCATGCTCACAAAACGCCGCGACGGGCGCCCTTCCACGACCGGGTGGAGGTTTTTGCGCAGTCGCAATACTCCATTGTCGCGCTAATTCGAGATGCGTCGCCGGCCTCATGCTCGTTGCCGCCCGTCGGCCCATATTCCGCGACGAAGCGCGGGCAGGCAGGCAAGATATAACGTGGCGCCTGCAACCCACGCCCATCCATTCCACGTTGAGGTCGAGGCCGCGTAGATCGATGTGAAGATTAAGGGTCCAACGATCGAGGTCAGGCTCGTCAAGGCGCGAGCGATCCTTGAAGCTGTCCCTGATGCTCCCCGTCTACTTGCTTTGACAACATGGCCTGAAGCGCGGGCATTCCTATTCCCCCGGCAGCGAGCAGGATCATGATCGGGAACACCATCCACCCTCGTGTGGTCATAGCGAGCAGGATGTAGCCTATGCCGTCAGCAAATACAGAGACCATGAACGCCCGTCTTTCGCCGAAACGAGCAACGAAGGGGCCGGTAATCGTAACCTGCGCGATTGAATGAATAGTCCCGAATACCGCAAGCGAAACGCCAATCATCGTCGCATCCCAGTGAAAACGATCCTCGCTGAAGATGACCCAAAGCGCGGCGGGCACTTGTCCGACGAGTTGCGCCACGAAGAACACGGCCATGAGGGCAGTAACTGCCCTCATGCCTCGCGCCCAGCGAAAGCAGGTGAGCGGATTAAGAGACTTCAAGCGAATCGGCCGGCGTTTGGCTGTATGGGATTCTGGCAACAGGAAGCAGCCCATCAGGAAGTTGAGCCCGTTCAGGGCTGCCGCTGTGAAGAACGGCGCATGCGGGGAGACGCCTCCCATCAATCCGCCTAACACAGGTCCCGCGATCATACCGATCCCGAAGCAGGCGCTCATAAAGCCGAAGTGCCGCGCGCGCTCATCCCCATCGGTGATGTCGGCAATGTAGGCTCCGGCCACAGCGCCGGTTGCGCCGGTGATGCCAGATAAGATGCGTCCGATGTAGAGAATCCACAGGACCGGTGCCATAGCCATGAAGGTGTAATCGATTGTTGCTCCGGCAAGTGAGACGAGCAACACAGGACGGCGGCCGAAACGATCCGACAGAGCGCCAAGTAGGGGTGCCCAGGTAAATTGCATCACTGCGTAGAGCGCTAGGAGAATGCCATAATGGGCGGCAACCGCACTTGATTGGCAGACATGGCGCAGAAGACCCGGCAACACGGGCATAATCAGGCCGACGCCGGCAGCATCGAGCGCAACGGTGCCCAATATGATGGCAAGGGCTTTATTGGATTTCATGTCGGGATTTCCGGGCCGCGGCCTCGATCGAAGGGAAATTATTTATCAATGATAAGGATTTGCAAAGTAATTTATCGATGATAAGGAGTCAAGCATGACAAAATTGCGGAAGGACGCGATAATCCGTACTGCCCTTGATCTCCTAAACGAGGTCGGCGTCGACAACCTTACGACACGGAAGCTGGCGGAGCGCCTGGGCGTTCAGCAGCCCGCGCTCTACTGGCACTTCAAGAATAAGCGCGCACTGCTCGACGCGCTGTCCGACGCCATGTTGGCAGAAAATCACGCACACTCGGCGCCGAAGGAGAAAGACGACTGGCGTTCGTTCTTGGTTGGCAACGCACGTAGCTTCCGGCTGGCGCTACTGGCTTATCGCGACGGCGCGCGCATTCATGCCGGCACCCGGCCAAGCGCGCCGCTATTGGGAGCGGCCGAGGCGCAACTTCGCCTCCTGTGCGACGCCGGCTTCTCGGCCAGCGATGCGGCCCATGCCTTGATAACGATCAGTTACTTCACCGTTGGGGCGGTTTTGGAGCAACAGGCCAGGGAGAAGGACGATGGCGAGCGTGACGGCGTCATCAGTTCGATGGCGATGTATCCGCTGCTTCGGTCAGCGATAGACATCCTCGACGAGGCAGGCCCTGACGCAGCGTTCGATCATGGCCTGGCAGTGATTCTGGATGGATTGGAGGAAAAATCCCTGCCGCCGGGGAATAAGAACGTTCACCGATGATCGGGCCGGAAGTTCGCGCAACGCCCAAGTGCATAATCTGTCGAACGGAAATTGGTGCGGAACGCCACCGGCCCCTCAGGGAGACCTTCACCAGGTTCGGACTGAATAGTCTGATTATGCCGAAGCCCGGAAGACGCCCATTGGCGGCATTCCGATTGTTCCATCTGTTGGGGCGATCATGTGCCTACCGAGTAAACTGATGGCGGCGCCAATCACATTAGCGCACTCAAGGTAAAAATCTTTCTTGTTTACAGGTTACCGGACCATCGCCGCTCGAACTAGCGGCCGCGCCAGATGTTGCCAGAATCGCAGCCGGCGGAGTTGGAACCATGGAGGAAGTCTGAGGTTTGGGGGAAGCCGCCCTAATGGAGCCTCAAGCCACCGGAGATTTCAGATGACCATGACACTGATAAGCCCCGCTTTTGCGGACGGCGAGTTGATACCTGAAACATATACGCGTTTGGGTGAAAACATTATGCCAGCGCTCAAGTGGACCGGCGCTCCCGAGGATGTCAAAAGCTTCGCGTTGATCGTCGAAGATCCGGACGCCCCACGAGGCGTGTTCCGGCACTGCGGTGTTTTCAACATACCCCGCGACTGGAGTGAACTACCGCAAAGTTCCGACACCGCACCTGGCGGTGGCCCGAGTTTTTGTCGAAATGATTTCGGCAATTCCCGTTATGATGGTCCCGAGCCCCCAAAGGGTCACGGCCCCCACCGCTACAGGTTCTGCCTCGCGGCTCTCGAAGTTCCAAGTTTGGCAGTGCCTGCCGTGGCGGGTATCGAGGCGATGTGGATCATGGCTCAAAAACACGTCCTTTCCCAAGCAACTCTGACCGGTACCTACGAACAGGCGTGAGCAAGCCCTCAGAACATGCTGGAAGAAAATGAGCTCAACGACGCACTGGTCCTGGATGGACACGACGCGAACTATGTCGCCAGTGTCCGCATTCGCCTCTCGGTATTGCTCAGCCGTTGAGTCTCACAGCCCGTTTCAGATGGGTTCTGAGCAGAGCCCGCAGTAGCACACCCACCGAAACTGTGACCAGCATCGTCAGCGACGGCAGCCACCATATCGCGCAGCCTACCGTCCGTGCTGGCACAATGTTGGCGGATAAATTGGAGGCGCTGAAAAGCTCGGCTTGCGCTCCGCCTGAAGCGGGGCATACAATGCGAGTGTCTGTGAATTCGAACGCTCAGACGGGGCCTCTTGTCCTATTCGTAGGAGAAGGGGCCTTTTACGTCTCAGCGCTCTCGTCACAACCTGCGCCGCGTGCTTCGAACAGGATCTCTCAGTATGAAGATTGCCAGCTAGTTCGAATCCGTATGCGACTTCGAAGAAGGCCACTTTCATGGGATGTGGCAGACAGGGAGTTGTTGACCGGATCGGCGTGGATCTCAGTCAGACGCCGGGTTACCTCCTCTTCGATCCCTCTGCTTGCCACCTCGTACTCGAATAGAAGACTTTGGTCTGGCTGCTCTGGCTCTCGCAGTTCGGCCAACCGTTCGGCTGCGAGTGCATACGCCTCAAAAAGGTCATTCAGCTCCGCCGAACGGGTCCCAATTTCGAGCGCGCGTCGAAACTTCGGCAGTCTCGCCCACAGACGACGACGTCCTAGTTCGCTAAGTTTCTGCATTTTCCTCTCCCTTTCGGTGCAATCTAAGATGGCGCCACCAAGGAGGGTTAAACCGAAATTTCAATTGCGAGAGATCTTGCCATCAAGCCGACAGGGCAAGGTGATTATGCGCAAGCATCAGAACGGCTGGCGGCCTGCCGCCACCTCGCGTTCTTTCCGCCATTCATCATGGCAACAGCGTCGGCCTCCCTTGCGCGGCACATGGTCTCGTATTCGGCCAGCAGCTCAGCTCGAACAGGATATTCCTTGCGTATATCGTCGATCATCAAAACCGACGCGGCATAGAACTCGCAGAGATTGAGGAATACCACGGTGTGGATCGACTGTAGCTTTTCACGATAGGCTGGGAGAGCGAGCCGGAGCCGTGCTCTTCCTACACATGGCCAGCCCTGATCTGGCGATTCCCATCAAGGACATTGCTATAAACTACCGCCAGATCTTGCTCGCGTTAAATGTTCGCAGCAGTCGATCGACCTCGCTTTCGATTTCAGTGCAGACGGCTTCCAAACCGTCGAGATCGACGGGGTCATGACTGACCGCAGCGGTCAATTCATCTATAGCCATGGCGGCGAGGGCGTATTCTTCACATAACGCACGAAAGGCCCGGCTCTGCTGCGCATCAATCAACGCTCGCAACGCTGGAAGCTTCAATTTCAGACGGGATCTACCGATCCTTTCAAGGTTCATAACGGTCTCTCCTGACCGTGCCTTCCCGCCTATCAACTATCGCATGTTTCCCTGAAAACAAAAGAGGTTAACACCATGAACCGACGCATCAAGGCGGCGGGCCTTGCGCTCGTCAAGCAGTGGGAAGGCCTGAAGACGAAGGCCTATCGCGACGTAGGCGGAATTTGGACCATCGGATATGGCCACACCAGCGCGGCAGAGGTGAGGCCCACGATGGTGATCACCGAGGCACGCGCCGAAGAGATCCTGCGCGCCGGCCTCGCCCATGTTTGAGGAGCGAGTTGCGCGCCTCGTCAAGGTACCGTTGACCGGCAATCAGCACGCCGTGCTCGTGTCCTCTGATTTCAACACAGGCTCGCTCGGCAAGTCGACGCTGCTGAAGAAACTGGACAAAGGCGACCACGACGCCGTGCCGGCCGAGCAGATGAAGTGGGTGAAGGGTCTCGTCAACCGGCGGGCGGCTGAGGCTGGTCTTTGGGCTAAGGGAGAGTTCGTCTCCAGGAGGATGGCGCACGATCAGTCACCAACGCATTCGAGAGGCAAAGCAATGCGGCGGCACATTCCGCGGTCGATGCCGCTCTGACTATGACACTTGTCCTGACGGGCTGTGGGACTTCGCAGCCAGCAAGTGTCGACGGCCTGCGGCGGGTCGTCGGAACTGACCTGGTCAGCGCGCGCGGGGCGACGCCGGCAGATCAGCGAATGGTAGACCGGACCGTCGTCGGCCTTTGCGCCGGCGGCGTCTGGACCAATGCGGAATGCGTGAGGCATGGGAAGGCAAGATTCGATCAGACATTAGAGGAGGGGCAGTAAGATCTGAAGACAAGGCTGCAGCGAGCCGGGCCGGCGTTCACACCCGTATGGATCAGCTGGTCGACCGGGTCGGTGATGTCGAGGCGTCGGTAGCGTCGATCGGCGCGGACGCGCGGAGATGAAACCGGTCACCGATGACGTAAAGCGCTGGAAGCTGATGGGCATCGGCGCACTCGGGGTCGCCGGCATTGCAGCGATGGCGCTTGGCGTGAGTTTTGCCGAAGCCATTCGACGCATCGTGTTGGTGATCATTGGGAAGGTTTGACAACAACGGAGTGCAGGCAAATTGTCTCGCATCAGAGCGAATGCGGGTGTATCCTTGAGGTGTTGAAGGCAATTCCCATTGCGGCTTCCGAGGCCCTCCGCTCGGCGGCCGCATTTTCTTTGCGATCGCCTTACGCAAGTTGCCGGATAATAATTCTTGCGACCCCACCTGAGATGTCTCTCTGATTATAGGGACGGGTGATTGTCCTCCGCATCAATCCGGTTCGGCGAATATTTTCTGCATCCGCGCCAGCTTGCTTTGTAGAATCTTCAGCTTGCTTTCTGCGGCGTCAATTGCAGCAAAGCGTTTACTCTCTTGTTCCCTCCATCTTGCGGACCTTCACCGATGATATCCATTGGGTGTGCGTCCAACACCTCGCAAATTTGCATCAGCACTGGAATGGAGACGCGATTTGTCCCATTTTCGTATTTCTGAACCTGCTGAAAACGACAGGCCGATCAAGCTTCCGAGTTTCCCTTGGGAATACCCTCGCATCATACGCATGGCTCTGATGCGCTGGCCCATCTGCCTGGAAAGCGCTTTCCCCGCATCTGCCGTCGTCCGACCCATATGTATCCCCCTGTCGCTAGCACCTGTGTGTGTAATATGCGCAGCCGCTGGCGCATGGGAATTCTCACATATGAGAGTTGAGAAAGTGCAGTAAGCAGCTTGAACTGAAATAGGTTCCTGCGGAAGGGGTCGTGAGAGTGGGACAGTGCTGCGGGACTGCTGGCGTAATACGCACCAGGCAACTGGCTTCTCACAACTTTTGCCCTCCGCTGGATTTCAACCCTTCATAAGCTTTCGGTGAAGCTTGGCTGATAGATGCGGTATTCCGCTACACCTAAAATCGTTATAAAGTTAGGTACTGGGTACGCATAGATTGCGGCCTCCACAGCGGGGGCCGCTTTTTTGAGGGGCGAGGGCGCTGCGTTATCCGCGCATGAGCTTTCGGGCGGCGGCAGCTCTGCTTTTGCGGCGGCCGCTATGGATGTCCACCATCAAGCTGTAGAGCCATCGGCGCGTATCGGCTTTTGGTGCGATCTGGTCGAGGTCGTTAATCGCGAGTTCGAGCGTGTCCTCGACGAGCTCATCGGCCAGTTTTTGCGACGAACGCAACGAATGAGCCCATGCTCGAAGCTCCGGCACCATTTCGGCCACGGTGGTCGCCCGTGTTTCGATTTTCATGGCTTGTCACTCCGTAGAATTGTACGGGCAACGGTCACACCAGCGGGATGTTCCGAATATACCTACAAGTAGCTAGCGAACCTGGTGAAGAGCATCCTGATCGCCGGTTATCTTTGTTTCGAACCGAGGAATCGTGCAGTTTCAGTCTTTCGTCCTTGCGTTGATTCCAGCGGATTGAGGAATTCGGAACTAGATGCGATGCAGGTGCTGGAAGGACGGCTTCGGGTGGATAAGCTTGCCGACGGGCGGGTGTTTGCACACAGCCTCAACCAACTACTCGGACACGGGTGAAACCCGCTTTTTTCTGTCAAATGGTCCGGTAGCCACAGTCAACTAGCCATCAACTTCAGCGCATCATGATCGTGGATGCCGCTTTGAAAAAGACCGATCAGACGCGCCGCGAGCTCAATAGCTTCCTCGCTATCAACGGCGAGGTGCCTTTCCTGGACGATTTCCCGGAAAACACATTCTATCTGCTTGAAGTCGTCAGGCGTAATTATCTCGCTGCGAGATCCAACCACTTTGCTCATCGCCCTAATCCCAGCCGGCCCGGGGCGGAACAGGCCGACGTTAGCCCCGCGTTAAGTATGCGCCGTCGCCGGGGGGTTTCAACTCCGGAATTTCGGGGGAGATCCGCACGCCGTGGGCGGCCGTTGTCTGTAAGCCGTAGTTTGTGTTCCAGGCGGCCGCCGGAGAGGAAGGTAGCGACCGCCTGGCTGTCTAGAGGGGCGGAGAGGAACTGTCGAGAGGTCGGTTTGTTCCCAATTAGTCTTAATGCCCAAGATTAGATTTTCCTGCTGCTCTTAGCTCGGCGACCTTGCGATCGAGGTCGATTTTGTACGGTCCGAATTTCTCGAACAGTTCGCGTGCGACAAGGGGGGTGAGCCGGTGCGCGCTGATGAATTCTTCCAGGTCATAGCGCGTGTTCCAGCCGCGAACCACCTTGCTATATTGTTGTCTGGTGTCTTCATGTTGCATGGCTGTAGTCTCGACGTTGGGGTTTCGCAGCACGTAACCGGACTGCTTGATCAGCAAAAATCGCGTTTTGTGAAAAAGGTTCCCGTGACTCATTGCGGAATGTGCGTTTAATAAGTCATGCCTAAAGTACCTGCGAAAGCCAAGCGCCCGAAGCAATTGCTCCTCGCTGATGACGCTGTGCTGCACGGGCAGCCGAAGAGGCCGCGCGACCCTCCGTGCCTGTCTTTCGATCCCATGCCGGACCGCGTCAAGCCCTGCCTTGCGCTGCTAGCCAAGAGGGTGCCAGCCGCCGGCGACTGGGCGTTTGAAATCAAAAGGGATGTGTGTGGATGCCCCGGAAGATGAAACGAAAACTTACTTCGGTATAGACGAGTGGTCAGGCGCTGACATGGTCCGGCCTCATGTGGCGAGATTGACGCCGTAGGCCATTATGGAGTTCGTGGTTTAGATCCCAATCGGCTACACGTGTTTCTGAGCACTCATCCCACTGCTGGTTAATCCAATCCCCTTCTCTAACTGATTGCCCATAATCCTCCGTTAGACCTCACCACATCCCCGACGTCTCACGACTTCTGGCTGCTGCGTTGGGCAGGTCCAAGGGTCGGAGCTCGCCGGGGGCCATAAGAGCCCAGGCGATACGCGCCAATTTGTTCGCCAAAGCGACTGCAATCAGCTTTGTCGGTCACGACCTGCGCGACCATGGAACAGCGGGAGCGCCGGACGATGCTCGAGGATGCGATTGACGAGGGCGGCTCTGCCTCCACAGCGGGGGGGCCGCTTCTCTGTGGGAAGCTGTCCCGACGAGCTCTAGTGGCTAAATGACGGGCCTAGGAAGTTCGCATCTTGGATGCCGCTTTGGTCGAGGCCGATCAGAAGGCGGCAAGCGCGTCAGCCTCTCGCTTTCCAATGCGGTGCCCACTTTAAAGTGTGTCGAAGTCGCAGGCTCACGCACTTCCCGGACTATTGTCTTAAAGGCCCGCCAGACTAAGGTCGAAACCCCATGCGACTGAAGTCTGGCCATCGGAACGGCAACAGCCCAGAGGCGTTGGTAAGAAGTTCCCGCATTGAGAGTGGGAATACAACAACCAGCCTGGAGAAGAAAATGAGGAAACTTGTCAGCTCAGCCGTCACAGGACTGCTTCTGCTCGGCGCTTCGAGCATCGCCCTGGCTCAGACAGTCATTGTCACCCCAGAGCAGGAAACGGTCGTCCGCGAATACGTGAAGAAGAAGCCCCTCGCTTCCATCAAACTTCCCGGAGTGGAGCTCAATGTCGGTTCGACGGTTCCCGAAACGGTGGAACTACACACCATTGATGCACCGGACATCACCTACCGATATATGGTCGTTGACAACCGCACGGTGCTGGTGGACCCGGGCACCCGCAAGATCGTTCGGGTTATCGACTAGCCCTGATAGACGGCGTCCCTTCCCCTCCGGGGAGGGGGCAGCCTTGACGCTCAGACTGAAGTCCCATGGCGGAACTTCTCACTTTGTGGCTGGTTCGGTATCCTCGCGGTCGCATCGCCCAGGCGCCGGCGCGATCGCTGGCGTCGGACAACGCGGGCTGACCAGTCCAACGATAGCTTGCCCATTGGAGTGACCACCCTTGTCGAGCCCCGATCCCAACTTCGCCGAAATCCAGTTTCTCGAAGAAGCACTGCACCGACCATCGGTCAGGCATTCGAAGCTAGCGGTCGAAGCATTGCTTGCAGAAGAGTTCGTCGAGTTCGGTGCGTCGGGACGCGTATATCGTCGAGCAGAGGTCATAGATCTTTTGACCAAGGAGGAGGATCACACCGACGGCATTCTCCGAACGTCCAACTATGCTCTCGCGCCCATTTCCCAAAATGCGGTACTTTTGACGTACGAGAGCCATCTCACATATCGCGACGGGTCTGAACGATCCGCTTTGCGAAGTTCAATCTGGAAGCATGACGGGAAGAAATGGCAGATACTCTTCCATCAGGGTACAATGCAGCGGCCGTGATACTGTGCGCCGTCAATCGACTCCCTAGTGTAGTCTTCTCGCGAGACGGACAAGGCCAGCACCAAGCTCCAACATTTCGAAACTGCATCCATGAGGAAATAGTTGTCTGCCAGCTCCGTTATCGCCATCGCGACTTCCTCGCGTAACCAACCGGCTTGGTGCGCTCGATCGCCAAGCGACAGGAATTCGGCCCCCAACGCCTCCTGGCAAAGGAGGACGCGATCTGGGTGTCCTTCAGGAAGCGTCGGCGCGGCAATCTTCGACACGGCGTGTCCTCCTGCCGAAGAGGATAGGGCGCACTTTGCATTCTACAAGGCTTCGCTAATTTAACGAGCGACTGTCGACTAACGCACCTATCGGGTCTAGCCGTCCGATAGACTCGCCGAGCACGTCGCGCAGATAGCTGGGCGTAGATGAAAGAACGGCCCCCTGTTGGGCCGGGAGACGGAAAGCTCCGACAGTCATCGTTCATGCCGACGTGTTTGAGCTAAAAAAATAGGCCCCCAGGGAAAGGGGCCTAGAGTGTGAGACAGCGGCTGCGGGGGGGTGGCCGGCTGTCACGTGGCATGTCCGTAAAAAACGCGCCTCTAAGAGGATTGTTCCTTGTAGATCGACGGCCCCATCCCCCGGTATTCGGGTTGAAGGAATGTGAATTCGTAGCTCCGGGTCAATGCTTCGACCAGCGCATTGACGATGGCTGTACGGGCGACCTCTTTCCTGTTGGCGTCAATGGCGACGAGGTCTTTCGCTACTGCGTTAGGCAGCTTCCAAAGCTCGGCCGCGACGAGCGCGACAACTTCGGCATCGTCGACCGCAGTCCCGGCGCGCTCGATACGGTGGTTGATGCGGATATGCCTGACGAGTTCCTCAGCGATTGAGCGGGCGCTGTCTTGTTCGCGGCGGCGCGAAACGCCTGTTCCTGCGAAGCAGGCGTTTGGTCGATTGGTCTATCACCGCCAGATGGATGGCCACGAATGAGGATAGTTTGGCGTGGTCGGTCACTTGCTGAACCCCAGATAGCATTCTTCCGTGCCCGATCGTCGATCGGGGCGAGTTGTGCCGCATGTCTGAGATTGGCGCCCGCCTAGCGCCGGGGATCAGGATCGCTTAGCCGGTGGCCCATTCGATCTGGTGTTCGAAGCAATACCAGTTTGGCGCCGCCCGTCCGTGGGCGTAGCCGAAGCTGCCCCACTTCTTGCAACTAGGATGTTCACACAGGTGCTCGACCAGGCCGCTTTCCGCTCTCTTGGTAGCGCCAACCTCGTCGCTCATGCTCAATGCCCTCTGAGTAAACTGTTCTACAAATGTTCTCATTGGGGCAGAGAGTCAACTGCCGACTCTTACCCGCTCGATGGTGCAGACCGACCAGCAAGCCCCAAGCGTCAGTAGCCAGAACAGGGCGTCAAGGCCAATGCGGATGGTTCGGTGGATGTCTACTTCGGACCGAAAGCCCCGGCGGGAATGGAGAACAACTGGGTGCAGACAATCCCGGGCAAGGGCTGGTTCATGATCCTTGGCCTGTACGGTCCGCTGGAGCCGTGGTTCAACAATTCCTGGCGGCCTGTGAGATCGAACTGGTGCAATAGGGGAAAACAGTCGAAACGAGCGGATGGTTCACCATCCGCTCGCTCGATCGTCAGGCGTAGCATAGGGCAAGGCGACGTGGTTAAATCAACAACATTTGCCACTGGTCTTGAACCAGCTCGCCTCTCTCGATTTAGCGAAGTGCTTAGTGCAGCTTCCTGGCAAGCCGGACGAGGCCGGCACCAAGCTCGAACATTTCGAGATCGGCATTCGCGAGGAAATAGCCGTCTGCCAGCTCCATCATCGCCATCGCGAATTCCTCGCGTGACCAACCGGCCTGGTACGCTCTATCGCCAAGCGACAGGAATTCGGCCTCCAACGCCTCCTGGCAAAGGAGGTCGCGATCTGGGTGGCCTTCCGGAAGCTTCGGCGCGGGTATTTTCGACATGGCGCGTCCTCCTGCCGAGAAGGATAGGGCGGACTTCGTATTATACAAGGCTTCACTAATGTAACGATCCGCCGTCGATCACTTAGCCTATGCGTCCAGCCGCGCCGATAGGTCTAGTCGAGCGTCGCGTCACATGTCGTCGTCGGAAACCCAATTCGCTTGAGCAAGCCCACATTACCGAAAATCGGACGGATGCGCCATTTCATGGCGAGATCTAGGTATCCGCCGATGTTACGATTGAGGAACTGATCAAAGCCGAGCAGGTCTTTCGTGACGCCGGTGCGCGTGGCGTAGCGGCTCGCTGACGGAACATGAATTGAGATCGGGTCCAAAGCCCCTTCGTAACAATAGCCCTACCTGACGGGTTGACGGATCTCAAAGAGAGGCAGAGTTCCCCGAACGACCTGGTCGCAATAGGTGCCAAAATCGCCTATTCGGGTGCCGTTGCCGTCAGCGGATTTCTCGACATGTATGGTGCAAATGATTGCCTGACGGTATCGAGTTTCCTGCCGTGGACTTACGGGCGTGTCACCGTGTCGTCATTCACAGGATCGGCTTGCCACCGGTCACCCCGATCATGGTGCCCGATACATAGCTTGAGAGGGGATCGGCCAACATGACGTAAGCGGTGGCGAGTTCGGCCGGTTGCCCCGGGCGTTTCATCGGAACCTGCCTACCGAAACTTGAGACGGCTTCCTCGGGCATGGTCGATGGAATCAGCGGAGTCCAGATCGGACCGGGTGCCACCGCGTTCACACGGATTCCCTTTTCGGCGAGCATTTGGGCAAGGCCGGCGGTAAAATTCTGAATTGCGCCCTTCGTAGTGGCGTAGGCAAGCAGCGTTGGATTAGGCATGTCCGAGTTAACCGATGCGGTGTTGATGATCGAGGCACCCTCTTTCATGTGTTTGACGGCTGCCTTTGACAGATAGAACATTGCATGGATATTGACCCTGAAAGTCAGCTCCCATTCTTCGTCGGGGATGTCGCCTATCTCCTTAAACGTCGACTGATGCGCGGCGTTGTTGACAAGGATATCGATACCGCCGAGATCGGCCATGGCACGGTCGACGATGTACCGGCAGTGGTCGGCCGATTGAATGTCGCCTTTGACGAGAACGGCTTTCCGGCCAGCCTCCTCGACATGCTGTGCTGTCTCCCGGGCGTCCTCGTCTTCTTCGAGATAGGAGATCAGAATGTCCGCACCCTCACGAGCAAATGCTATCGCCACCGCGCGCCCAATACCGCTGTCTGCCCCGGTGATTACGGCCATCTTGCCTGCGAGACGTCCCGACCCCTTGTATGACTGCTCCCCGTGGTCGGGAACCGGATTCATCTTTCTCGTGAGGCCAGGCATCGGCTGTTTTTGGGCGGGAAAGGGAGGCTTGGGATAATCAGACATTGTGTTCTCCTGTGTGAGACCTAGCGCGAGGACGAGAGCGACCCTGCTGGGTGCGTAGCGGCGGCTGACACGTTCAGTGAAACAGAGGGAGAGCTTCGCTGCAGCTTTGCGCGCAAGCTTCGCACGCGCGGGCGCAAATTTGGCAATGCTCGTGCATCTCAACATGCTTCGCGCATTCCGCGGCGCAGGCCCGACACGCATCAGCACAGGTCGAAACAAGATTGTGGGCGACATCCATGTTGGTGCCGGTCCTGCGCGTGGCAACCGACCCGGTCGCCACGCAGATGTCGGCGCAATCGAGATTGAGCCTAATGCACTGAACGAGTTCACCGACGTTCGTCTCGCCAAGGCAGGCGTCTGCGCAACTCGTGCAAACTTGAGCACAGCTGTAGCAATGCTCTATGCAGCGCATCAGCGCGTCTGCCGAACGCCCGTGTACATCAGGATGGCTATTCATCATTTCACGTACAAGCATCGGTTTCCTCGCAGCTTTTCGGGTGTGTCCCTCCAACAATGGCGATGGCGAAATGTTCCGAGCACGGAACGCTTCTCGTGAACCGGCGTATGGAGCGCAGTTTCTGCAAACAATGGCGTGGGTATGGTTTCATCAGTTGCATCGCGGCTTGAGCTTGAACGCAAAGCCGCGGACAATGTCACGGCGTCTCCAATGCCCTGGGCACGACATCCAGCCAAACCGCAGCCCGGCATTTGTCACTGGACGAAAAGGCAGCATCAGGTGTTGCCGTCGGCATCTTGGCCACCGAAGCCGCTTTTACAGATCACCCCACAGGGCACGCAGCGGACCGCCCGGACCGTAGATCGGGTCACTTTGGGGAATGGGCAATGTGGCGATGATTTTCAAATCGCCTGGCGTTGCGGCAGCCGTTTCGATGTCGGCATGCTGGCCGGCAGGATAGGCGCCGACGACAAGGAAATCGTCACTGGCAGAGTTGCACATGTGCCCAGTGCCGGAAGGCAGAACCAAGCAATCCCCAGCGCTGACATGAAGAACGGAGCGGCCCGGTCCACCGATCAAAAGCTCGGCCGTGCCTTTAGCGATGCCGAGCACCTCATGTGCCCTGACATGATAGTGCTGGTAGGAGAAAATTCCATTGCGCCAGAGCCCCTGCCATCCCGCGTCCGAGAAAAGCCGTTCGAAAACAGGAGCGCAGTCCGTTGGCGCGGGTGCGAGGATGTTGCGGTAGAAGAGTACGGGCAGAGAGGGATGATTGGGTACCCAGTCGCTTGGCGTTAAGAAAAGCGTTTCCGGTTGTCTGATCCTCAACTCATTTGCCATGTTTCGGTGCCTTGCCAAAATCCTTGCGCAATTCGTCCTTTGCCTTTTCGAGGGTCGCGCGGCGCCCTTTGGAAAGCAGGATGCCAGCGCGATTGATATAGAAGGTCAGCATGGACATGGCCGAACGCAACGGGCTTGATTTGCGTCTGTTGCTTTTCTCTGCCGACTCCTTGAGCGAGTCCGCTATTTTTTGGCGCTCCGTTGATTGAAAATTCCTTCCTTGAGGTCCAGTGCGTCACTGTTTTCGGTCACCTTTTGCGACCATTTCTTCTTCTTTGCCATATTCAGGCTCCTTCGCAAAATAATGCTAGGCGCTCCAACCTTACGCGTCAGACTTGACCCTATTTTGCGTTGCCGATGGCCAAAAGGCACACCGCAAAAAAATTAAACACCGCGCTGACTGCATGAGAATATTCCCATCCACGGCGCAACTGCGTCCAGTTTTCTGGAAGCAGAGTCCAGTTGTCGGTCGCCTGATTTGCCGGGAAGGTAAAAGTCCAGAATATGGCTTGCGTAGCAACAATGCACGCAAGAGCGGCTATGGCGGGGATCGCCGGTTCCCCCGCTCGATAGAGAGCCATCGAAAGCCAGAGGAGCGCAGCTATCGCGCCAACGACAATGAACGCGAAGAGGTTCCATCCATCGTATGCGCGTTGCGCAGCAAGATAATCTTCGCCCGACAGGCGCATCTTGCTGGCGAGAGAAAACAAGTGCGCACCCGCTGGCACCAAGGCCAAAGATGCAAGAACGAGGCTGACAATGCGTAACCAATGGGTCATCGAATTGAACCGGAACGAAATCATGACTACCAAACCGCAACTACCGCCGGAGGTTCCGAATTTTGCGTTCAGAGCCGCTCGTAGGTGACGCGCCAGCCTTCCTTGGGATCAGCGGGCGTGATCGTCAGTTGGTCGGCGTCAACCTTGAACTTGCGTTCCATGCGCTGGCCAATGAGATTGCGGACGAGGGACGATTCCACGGTGATGGCGAATGTCTCTTTGGCCTCGTCGACTTAAACCGGTTGCGCTGCAGCGTCCGGATTCATCGCCTGGACGGAGAGCGTTCCGCCAGTGGAGAAGATAACCTGGCCGGAATAGGGGATTTCTGTCCGATCGCCGCTCGCGTCGGTGACCTGCAACGACGTCATGCGCCACGCGCCGGTTATCGAGGACTTGCTGTTGTCAGCGAACGCAGCGGAGGATGCGGCCAGCGTCAGCGCTACGAGCGCGATCTTGAAGTTCTTCATCCGTGTGGTCCTTTTCGAATGGGAGGGTAGTGGTTCAAATCCGTTCGATGCGCACGGGATACTCGCCGCGAACAAGTAGAGGCTCGAAACCTCCGTCGAAACGGCCGAGCCGGATCAGCCCGTCCCAGCGGTATTCGTCGTAGAACAAGGCGAGATTGCCCCATGGCTTGAAGTAGCAGAGGTCGCCCGGCCGCTCGTTCCCGAACGGACCGCTGCCGTCCTGCGTCAGCTTGCGCGGCAGATGGACGATCTTTTACCTGCTTCATCCTCCTGGACCGGCCGCCGTCACTTCGGCTCAACCAGCAGCCGGCGAAATGACGATGACTCGATTCATACCTGCGTTCCCGCGCGATCTTCCTCCTGTCAATCCAACAACGTCATGGTTGACTCCGCGTTTCACTCAGCGGAAAACGATTCTTGGCTGCAGAGGGAGAAAACTGATGGCTGATGAAAGCAATACGGGTACTACAATCGAAGCTGTAGAGACCGACGCACCGGCAAAGACGCCGGTACCGAAAAAGCAGCGAGCGCCGCGGCGCACGAAAGCAACTGCAGAAGCAACGGGCACCACAACGGTTGCGAAGACGCCGAGAGAGCGCAGGAAGCGCACCGACGAGGGCGTAGTCGCAAAGCTTGCGCCCGTCAAAAAGCAAGTTGCTGAAAAGACGACTTCCGCCCTCAAGACCGGAAGCAAGAAGACGTCGAAGCTCGACGGACCAAAGGCTTCGTCGTCCGTCTCGGCGATCGATGAAATGGCCGACCTCATCCAGCTTGAAGAAGAGAATAAAATGCTCCGCAAGGAACTGGCCACCAAACTGCGGGCGGAAAATTCGGAACTGCGCAAGCGGTTAGGACTTGATTGACCGTGACCGACAGCAGGGGCCGGTTGCGAGATCGACCTTGGCCCCTACATTCCTCGTAGGACAGACATTCACCGAGCTCACGTGAGAGTTTCGGATCGCTCGAGGCTGACGATCGATGAAATCACCATGGAACCTATTTGCTCGACTGACATCGCGGGGACGGTCGGCAGAACCACGCGAGATTTCGATTGAGCACGACGCCGATAGCCAAGCAAATGACACGCAAGAACAACAAGTCCGCGGCGCTCAGTTGAGTTCAACGGATCCAACCGGGGCAGTTCAGGATCGTGGGAATGGATCGGATGAACTCAAGGAGGCTGCATCTTCGGATCTGACCGAACACCAGGATGATAACGCCCAAGCCGTCTCTACAGACGCCGCCGTTGAAGAGGCACCTACGCCGGAAAATCAGCGAATTGGCGAACTGCCTCCAAAAGAGTCAGCCTCGTTGCCTAAAAGCAAGCAATCTCCTAAGGCGCCACAAATTCAAGCGCGCGCTAAGAAGTCCGGAACCGGGAACATTAGGAAGTTCCCTTCGAAAGCGAACACGGATCCCGGCGCACAGTTATCAGCCCGGGAAGCATTTTTTGAGGAAGTGGCGGATTTGGACGACGAGATTCAGCAACTGAGAACCCTGTTGGCCGAAAAGCTCCATCTGCAGAATCTCCACCTCAGAAAAATGCTCGAGCGTTTTGACCGGTCGTGAGCCCGAGCCCAACAGCCTATGCGATTTGGCCAGTCCCGCGTCTGGCTCCTCGTCGATCTCCGGCGGGCTCAATTGTCGCCTGCGATGATGAAGAGATCGGGCGGATGGACAGCAGAAGGCAGCCGGACGGCAATTTGTCCAATCCCTGATCAGGCATAGGCCGTTACCTTAAATGCTGGCAGGGGCGATGTTACGATCGCAGACCAGGCAGGGAAGCTGACACGCCACCAGGCTTCGCATAGGGCGCATCTCAACATAACCTACTCAGGAATAAAACTGCTCCCTGGCGACGCAGAATTTCGCCTGCAAAAAGCGATTTTGGTGTAAAATTATGCGTCCTTAAAAAAGGCAGCGGTTGACGCGCCGACTTCGACGCTCTGCGCCGCAAAGGAAGGGTAAGCCAATGAAAAGGTTTGCAATCGTTCCCCTGTCGCTGGTGATGATGGTTACAGGCATTCCGCCTGCCATGGCGTTTCCCACAATAGCGACGCCGAAGATCGACGCGGGGCAAGCGCAATTGGTTCAATACGCACGATATCGCGGCGGCGGGTACTATGGTGGATACCATAATAATGGTGGTGATGAGTGGGCCTGGGCACTAGGTGGGCTTGCCGCCGGCGCAGTTATCGGGGGCCTCCTGGCGCAGCCCCGATATTATCAGCCCTATGGGCCGGGATACTACGGGTCGGGATACTACGGACAGAGATATTACCGGCCAGGCTATTATCCACGCAACTATTACGGCCGGAGCTACTACGCCCCGCGCTATTATGCACCGCGTTACCAACGCCAAGTCTATTACGGCGGAAATGCTCATACGCGTTGGTGCTATGGACGATACCGCTCCTACAGGGCCTACGACAACACGTTCCAGCCCTACTATGGCCCGCGGCAGGCGTGTGTCTCGCCTTATTGAGCGAGAAGGCAATGATGATCATGGTCCGGATTTGAAAGGGCGTCGCGTCGCCGACAACGTCGCCTTCGCAGCGCTTTCCGCGACGCAATCTAGCCAGTGGCTTCTTCCGGAACCTGCCGCACAAAGTCGACAGTGATTGGGAAGGCTTTGCCTAACGCATGGCGCTGCGCAGGATTACATGGAGACATGAGCAATGGTGCGGCGATCAAAACACCGCAGGAGGTCGCCGAGCATTAACCGGCACGGCTTCAGAGCCGTGCCGGTGCGTGCTCCTATTTGATTGGCCGCGAAGAGGCTTTGCCGAGCTTTATCGATGGCTCACGTCCCCACACGCGAAGCTTGCCGAGCTCTGATACAAAGCTTGGAAGCCCTTCGTCGCCAGGAAGGGCAATAACGCCTTCGTCGGCCGCTTCGGCGATGCCCGCTTTTTCCAGCAGAGGGAGAGCGGATTGATCGTAGCCGATGAACTTGCAGTGCTGAAACGCATCGGCGACAAAATCGCGAACCGTTGCCTCTCTCAGCAAGTCATCCATCGCGGCTTCTGAAGTCAAAAGGGCGACAGCATCAAACAGAACCGATGGGCCGCCATCGATCATATGGTGGGCTTCGACCCATGTACCGTCGGATGCAGTGACCCCACCGACCTTTGGTGCGATCAGTTCGACCGTGGCTTTTTCCTCAATGATTGCCCCGGTCAGTTCCTTCAAGAGCTTGGCGTTAACGCCATCGGATACAAGAATGCCCAGCTTGCGGCCTTCAA
The DNA here is from genome assembly GCF_001424825.1 of Ensifer sp. Root31. Lineage (NCBI taxonomy): Bacteria > Pseudomonadati > Pseudomonadota > Alphaproteobacteria > Hyphomicrobiales > Rhizobiaceae > Ensifer > Ensifer sp. Root31. The sequence continues at coordinate 70,583 of NZ_LMCO01000004.1, forward strand.
AACGTTTCGGCCCGCGTTCTATAATGCTCAACGCGGGCGACGGCGTCAGATCCTGGCGGGTCGGCATAGCTGCATCGGCGGGCTTTGGCATGGTCTGAAGACCTAGTTTTTCGGCAACGGTGGTCGCAAGGGTCTCATCGATATTGAGAAGATGAGCCACCATGCGCTCGCGAATGACGGGTGTTTCGACCTTACTGAGTTCGAATGTCAGCGCCATTGCAATATGCCGCTGCTCCGGCGGGGTCTGGCTGATGTAGAATTGCCGGGCCTGGCTGTAATGGTCAGCAAAGCTCTCCGGGCGAAGGCGAGCTTTTTGGCCTTGCTCTTCGGCAGGGAAATGTCGGTATCCGCGCATCGGAGACTCCCTCGGTCCCTCCCCGTGAGAATTGGGCTGGTAGTTCGTCCGCCCCACGGGATTGCGCATGGCCATGTGCCCGTCCTGTTGGAAATGGGCAAAGGGACACTTTGGAGCATTGATCGGCAGGTGCGTGAAGTTCGTGCTGCCAAGTCGCTTCAACTGCGTGTCAAGGTAGGAGAAGTTCCGGCCTTGCAACAGCGGATCGTTACTGAAGTCGATGCCTGGCGGAACGTTCTGCGTCATGAACGCTACCTGCTCGGTTTCCGCGAAGAAGTTATCGGGCATTCTATCAAGCACGAGGCGACCGATCGCCTTGACGGGAAGGATCTCCTCCGGAATGATCTTTGTCGGATCAAGCACATCGAAGTCGAAGCGGTCGGCGAACTCCTGATCGAAAAGCTGAACACACAGCTCCCATTCGGGAAAATTCCCCGACTTGATCGATTGCCAAAGATCCCGACGGTGAAAGTCCGGATCAGCGCCGTTGATCTTGACAGCTTCGTTCCAGGCGACCGACTGCAATCCCAGCTTGGGTTTCCAGTGAAACTTGACGAACGTGGACTCGTCCTTGGCATTGATAAAACGGAACGTATGGACTCCGAAGCCTTCCATGAAACGGAAGGAGCGCGGGATAGCACGATCAGACATGACCCACATGACCATGTGCATGCTTTCCGGTGTTAGGCTAATAAAGTCCCAGAAATTATCGTGTGCGGTTTGAGCCTGCGGAAATGCTCTGTCCGGCTCCTGCTTGGCAGCATGGATCACATCAGGAAACTTGATCGCGTCCTGAATGAAGAACACTGGGATATTGTTGCCAACAAGGTCCCAGTTCCCTTCCTGAGTGTATAGCTTGACCGCGAAACCGCGAACGTCACGCGCGAGGTCAGCCGAGCCTTTGTTGCCGGCGACCGTTGAAAAGCGAACAAAGGCAGGCGTCTTCTCACCGGATCGCTGGAACAGATCTGCTCTAGTGTATGCCGCGAGAGATTCGTATGTTTCAAAAAATCCGTGGGCGCCATAGCCGCGGGCGTGAACGACGCGCTCGGGAATTCGTTCATGGTCGAAGTGGAAAATCTTCTCGCGGAAATGGAAGTCTTCGATCAGCGCTGGTCCGCGTGCGCCGACCCGCAGCGTATTTTGGTCGTCAGCGACCGGGCCGCCTTGAGCGGTCGTGAGGACGGGTGTGTCGTTTTCAGCGATCTGGTGAAGTTCGCCGCCCTGGCCGCGTCGCAGTTTTTGATCGTGTATTTCTGCGATTGTCGCTTGTTGTGCTGACGGAACGCTTGTCGTCTTCTTTGCCATTGGATATCTCCTGGAAAACTCGGGTTTGGATTGTTGCTGGCGATCAGAAGCAAGGGGTCGTTTCCGAGGGAAGTGTCGGCCCCGGTGTAACTAGCTTGTTTTCTTGCGGAAGCCTCTTGGATTGGCCGATCGATCGCCGAGCTTTGACCGTGCCGCCTCTGAGATCATAGGGCTGTAGCGCACCGGCTTGCCAAAGATCTCGACTAGGAGTTCGACCTGGCCTTCAGTTTTGCCGCGGTGCTGGAGGAAACTACCCCTGCGGTTCTCAGCCAGGGCGAGGTGCGCTGTTCTTGGCCGATCCCTCAGGACGTTCTTTTCAACTAAACAGATGTCCTGGTGGGTGTCTTGAAAGGGATCGAGGGTTTTTCCCGTAAGCATCACAGCTCCGATCACGTTCGAGGGATGACGAGGGCCGAACGTCGAGGCGGGGTCAAAGTTCCTCTATAGAGCGAAAAACTGTCTCAGTTTGATGAGGGGAACCAGCGAGCGCGTTCGCAATCCGCGCGAGGCTGAGCTTCTTGTTGCCGATCTGCGATCCTGCTCCATTCCGGTGGTCGGCGTTTTGGGAAATCACGATTACGAATGTGGCCATGTGGAGGAAGTCAGGGCGATCATCAAAAGCTCGGGGATGCATCTTCTCGAAGGACAAGCGGTGGACCTAAATGGCGTCGGCTTCGCCGGGGTCAAAGGCTTTGCAGGGGGGGTTTGGTCGGTTCATGCTAAGCTCTTTCGGCGAGCCCGCAATCAAAGCCATGGTGGCCGAAAGCGTTGAAGAGTCGATGCGGCTCGAAAACGCCCTTCGCCAGATCCGATCGGAGCGGGCGATGGTCGTGCTTCACTATGCTCCCATCGTTGAAACAGTGGAGGGCGAGCCAATTGAGATTTATCCCTTCCTCGGATCATCCCGCCTTGCTGAGACCATCGACCGATTTCCCGTCTCTGCAGTCGTTCACGGTCACGCTCATCGCGGAAAGTACTCTGGTAAAACCCCAGGAGGCGCGCCAGTTTACCATGTCGCATCTCACATCGAAAAACCGACCGGAAAAGCTTATGCGCTCCTCGATTTGTAGGGCCGTCAGCGGATGTTAGCGGTAAGCAGCCGCATGCGGCCCAACAGCGGTTTTGCAGAAGAGAACTTATGGATGAAACGTTTTTTGAGAACTTTTCGCTTGAGATGATGACCGTGACGAATGGTACCTTGCGTGTGCGTCACGGGGGCTCTGGTCCGCCCCTTGCTGCTCCACGGACATCCACGCACACACATGACTTGGTGGCAGGTCGCAAACAAGCTTTTTTCGAAGTTCACTATTGTTTGCCCGGATCTGCCAGGTTTTGGCCAATCGTACTTGCCAAGGGACACGCCAGATCATGCCGGATCCTCGAAGCGGCGCGAGCGATTGCATGGAACTCATGGACTATCTCGGCCACCACCGCTTTGCCGTAGCTGGCCATGACCCCGGCAGCTATGGCGCCTATCGTGCCGCCATGGACTTTCCCGATCGTGTCGAACGGCTGATTGTGATGGACGGCGTTCCTATTCTCGAAGCGTTGGAGCGCGCCAACGAGAAATTTGCCCGTCTCTGGTGGCATTGGTTCTTCTTCGGCACTTCGCATCGACCTGAACGCGCGATTGGTGCCGACCCTGACGCTTGGTATGTTGGCTCGGCGCAGTTCATGGGCAAGGAGGCTTTCAATGACTATCTGGTCGCAACGCGAAACCCGCAAGTAATTCATACGATGATCGAAGATTACCGAGCAGGCCTTGGTGTCGACAAGGCTCATGATCTTGCTGACCGGGAAGCCGGAAAGACGGTCATGTGTCCGACATGTCTTTTGTGGTCGAAGCGCGATGACCTGGAAGAATTGTATGGTGATCCACTTTCGATCTGGCGACCTCGGGCACCAGGTATCGTTGGTCGCAGTATCGACAGCGGCCATCACATGGCTGAGGAAGCTCCACACGAAGTTGCCGCGGCGATCATCGCCTTCCAGCATGGATCAACGCCATGAGCTCCCTGACCTGACGAGGCAAACAGTCCGTTGACATTGAGCGTGAGACTTCCATCGCCCAGCCTTCGGTCATGCTGGGCGACGACACGAACGCTTTTCTGCCAAGCACATCGGCTTCCTGCAAGTGCTGACTTGCGTAGCAGCAACACTTCTGTCTACCGCAGAATCGCCATGCTGAAAAAAACAAAAAATATCAAAATGGGAACCAGTCCTTTTGCCCGAGGTTAGGGCGGCACGTCACGTAGAATACAACGGTTTACCGGAGGAAACAGGACACGGGTGATCAGCAGCAAGGTGGCCAGGCCAGGGTGGCCACAGAGTGGTAGCCAGGGCGGCCAAGGCGGTCATCACGGCGGCGGTCAAGCGTACAGCAGCGTGGCAAGCGGGGAGGTGCCAACGCTATCGCATCTTCCACCGTGGCCTGATTTACTGAGGGGTCTTTCTCAGCTGACGCGTTCGGTAATCACCCAGTGCCAATGCAGCATTGCCGCAGAAACGAGGTGTGATGGCAAAACAGGTTTCGCAAACAAATCTGAACTTTGGAATATCGATAGAAACCGAACCCATGGAAGCGCGTTCAGCGGATCAACTCCCATCAGGAGAGGGTTGGCAGTATGAGCCGAAGTGGGACGGTTTCCGATGCCTCGCTTTCAAGAAGGGTCGTGAAGTCGACTTGCGGGCAAAGTCAGGCAAGGGGCTCGCCCGCTATTTCCCGGAGATAGTGGCATTCCTCGCTGCGCTGCCAGCTGATCAGTTCGTGATCGATGGTGAGCTTGTCATCGCGATCGACGGGGAACTTTCTTTTAACGCCTTGCAAATGCGACTCCATCCAGCGGAAAGCCGCATCAGGACATTGTCGATCAAGACACCAGCAAGGCTAGTCGCCTTCGACATGCTAGTAGACACAAACGGTATGTCCCTCCTCGCCAAGAGCTTAGGATGCCGCCGCGCCAGGTTGGAAGCACTGGCGAAAACCGTAGCGGACGGAGAACATCTCTTGCTGTCGCCGTCCACCAACGACGTCGCTGAAGCCCGCCGATGGTTGTCCGACGCAGGAGGCGACACAGACGGCGTGATATGCAAGCGCATCGATGCCCCCTATCTGCCTGGTGAGAGGGCAATGACGAAGGTTAAGCGGCTTCGAACGGCCGACTGCGTTGTCGGCGGTTTTCGATATGACGGCAACGGCAAGCTGGTCGGATCCTTGTTGCTCGGGCTCTACAATGACAATGGTGAACTCGACCATGTCGGCTACACCTCCACGATAAGGAACGACGAAAAACCAGAGCTCACAGCAAAGCTTGAGGCCTTGCGCGAGGCACCTGGCTTTACAGGCAAGGCTCCGGGAGGTCCGAGCCGTTGGGCTACAAAGCGCACTTCGCAGTGGCAGCCCCTTAAACCTACTATGGTGGTCGAGGTCAAATTCGATCAGATTACGGGACGCAGATTTAGGCACGGGACAAAGCTCCTTAGATGGCGCCCAGATAAGAAGCCATCCCAGTGTGATTTTAGGCAGATCGAACCGGCTGCGGTCATCAGCGCCCAGGCAACAATGCCCGCAGGCGTCCAGACCGCCACGAAGCCGTCGAGCCGTAGAGCGCAACGCGGCTGATTATCTTCAGCCAAACTGCTCTCGACTTACCAGGGCGAAGCCTGGAACTTGTTTCGATTTCGCGGTTTGCACACCATCGAGATCAATCAGGATCACGATCAAGGGAGTAATGAGAAATGGCAGCAACAAGCAAACCAGGTGCAAAGTCGGCAGGTAGGAAGGACGCTGCCACGAAAAAGAGCACGTCCTCGGGCAAACAAGGCGGAAGTCACGAGCAGAACGCGAAAGCCGGCCAGCAGAGCCACAAGAACACAAAATAAGCGAACAAGAGCCCGTCCTGAATACGGGCTCTTGTTCACAACGAGCTTCCTCGACCGAGATTGCCTATGTTCGCGCGGTGCCTCCGCCGAACGCCTCCACCTCCGACCCCAAGCCTGTTCACAAGATCACATGCTCACTCGTGAACAGGAATTCTTGTCAGCCGCTGGAGAGCTAGCCCACCGCGTGGCTCACGAGAACGTGGGAACGCCAAGGTGAGCGCGGATATTCGTTGTTAGCTCAACACCTTCGCCGCTCCCTCACAACAGCGATACTGGTGAACAACTCGCCAGCTTCGTCCAGACCGCCCACAGGCTGTGATACCGATCGCAGCACCAGCGCGACCGTTCACCGTGGATGGCGCGATTAGCGCTAACGGTCCGTCTTTACTTGTTCAACTTCTTCCATGACGCGATCCCTGGCGACATTATGAACGTCCGAGGCGACGTGGACAGCGGTCTCGTAGACATCAGATGCCATCTCCTTGCCTTCTTCGACAAGTTCGGAGGTTTGCGCGGCGATATTGGTCTTTACAGCATCTGCCGCCTCTCCGAGAACTTCGTCTTCCATGTCAGTATGCGGTAGCGAAGCACCGATGGCGGCTCCGACGGCAAACGCCAGTGCCCCACCAACAAGCGGCTGGTCGCGGAAATGCGTCAGGATAGCATCATTAAGGCGATGGGACTGGTCTTTGAGAGTTGATCCTGCCGCAGATGATGAACCGACCACGGCGCTAGCCGTGTCCATGGCTCTTCGAGCAACATCACCAGCCGTGTCCTTGACCTTGTTCCAACTCGCAGACGCCCAACCAGTAGAGGCATCGAGCACCGCACCGGCCTCATCGGTAATATTCGAGATCTGCTTGCCAGTGGCATCTGCAAACCCCCGATAGGCCTTTCCGCTTGCGTCAAGAAAGTTGCCGGCACGGCGACCCGCGCTGTCGGTCAGAGCCCGGAAACGCTGTCCAGCTTCGTCGGTGAAATGGCTGTAGCGTTCCTCGCCAACCATTTCCGGCGGACCAACGCGCCGCACGGATCCATAGGCGGTATAAAGCGGATAAGGTTCTTCGAACGGTACTGCATCTCTGTCCGGGGCTGACCCTTGCTTGGCCATCAGCCAGGCGAGGCTCACCCCCAACAGGGCCACGGGCAAGGGGTTTGCTTTCAACGCATTGCCGAGGTTGCTGACATACTCGGCCCCGCCGCTGCCCTTGGCATAGGCAATCACTTCATCGACGAGCTGCCCGGGGGACATACGCTCCTGGATCGCACCTATACGTGCTTCGATCCGTTGACGGTCGGCGTCAATTTCCTGCTGAATGTCCGCCGAGGATTTTTCTGACGATTGGTCCATCACATTTTCTCCTTGACGACATCGACATCGCGGCGAAGCGATGCGGTCGTGCGGTCAAGCTTGAAATTGGAGCCCCGCAATGTTGCGAGACCTTTGGAAATGAGCGCCCAAGCAATCAGGCCAACCACCAGGCCGACGACTAGGGCGGACGTCGCATTGGCGGTGACCTCGTTCATTCCGTTGCTGACGAGAGACGCGGCAAGACCGCTCACCAGCGCACTCAGCAACACTCCAACCGCGCCGATCGCAAAAATCAGCCCAATCATGAGGACTTCGACGCCGCCGAGGGCCTTTGCCACCTTTTCGGAGGCCTCGGTCTTTGCAAGATCAATCTCCTTCCTCAAGAGGCCTGAGACATCTGAAACAAGGCCGCCAACAAGTTCGGAAAGGGGCATCTGATCGGTCGTTTTAGCCATCGTCACGCCCTCCTACTTGGGAGCCCGCCCCAGGGGACTGAAAGTCACCGGCAGCCGATTTGCTGGCTGCAGCATGACTGGAAGCGCGTCGTGCAGACGCCGCCAGGAACCTGCTCGCAGCGACCCCGGCCAGTGCAGCCAACCCCAGGAATGCGACCGGCTGCTTGCGGCCAAAATCTTCCGCCATTCCGGCTATTTCACCGAGGTCTCGGCCTTCCATATTCCTTGCAACCGCTGCGACACTTGCGCCGATCTGCTTTGCGTATCGGCCTACTTCCGGCTGATCACCCTTTTCGAGCTCAGCACCCACTTTCTTTAGAGCAGTCGCGATCCCCGCCGTTTGACGCGCCGCGAACGTCGTTTGTTGTGCCAGGGTGTCTTGCACCCTTTCCATCGCCGTGTTCGCGCTGTCCTTAACGGCATTCGTTGCAGCGCTTAAATCGTCGCTCACCCTCGCTTTTAAGTCGCTGAGACTGGCGGGTTTTGCTCCATCTGTGGTGCTTTCGGCGAACCCGGGTTCGGCTGGGGGCATAACGTCCCCCTGTTTGATCTGGTTGGTTGGGTCTGGCATGGCTTCCTCACGAGGTGTTTCAGGCAGCGACTGCTGCACTTTGCGCTCCAACCACAAGGCAATGCCTTTGTTCCGTCACCTCGACGGCAACTGCGTGGAATAGGATTGTTCTGGTTCGGAGTGTCGCAACCATTCCTGGAGCAGGTAACTGGCCGCCACCAACGAGCGGCAATACCCATCCCGTAAAGGGACCATAACGCATATCTAGCGGTCATCTGCTCGCTGGACAAAGCCTTGCCCCTTGCACACTTGCCACCATGGCCCCGTGTGCGCTGCAGCAAAGCCTCAAGGAATGTCATCCTCAATGGCGCAGGATAAGGAGCCTGCCCCAATCATCTGCCGCCGGACCGGTTTTGCAGGTCGCCTAACAATAGCTCTCCTCGCAAGAACCAAACACTCGGCCAGCCAGGAACTTTCATCGCCTGAGGGGCTTTATCTAGCTAAGGCAAGTCTCCCCCGGAAGGTCCATTTAATGTCAGTCGAGGGCGTCATGGCGAGTGAGAAATTATCCAGCTACCGACAGAAACGCGATTTCGAAAAGACCCGTGAACCAAGCGGTCAAGCGGAGGTAAAGCCCTCTAATCGCCGGCGCTTTGTCATTCAGAAGCATGACGCCACGCGTTTGCATTACGACCTCCGCCTCGAGCTTGATGGCGTATTCAAATCATGGGCCGTGACGAAGGGGCCGTCGCTCGATCCGCACGATAAACGCCTGGCCGTAGAGGTCGAGGATCATCCCCTCGACTACGGAGATTTTGAAGGCACCATCCCCAGGGGTCAATACGGCGGCGGAACGGTGATGCTGTGGGATCGCGGCTACTGGGAACCGGAGGGGGAAGAGGCTCCGGACGAGGCCTTAGCCAACGGTGACTTGAAGTTCACGTTGGAAGGTGAACGTCTGCAAGGCAGCTTCGTGCTCGTGCGCATGCGCAACGATCGCAATGGCAGCAAACGCACCAACTGGCTGTTGATCAAACATCGCGACGAATATTCCGTAGACGAGAACGGTGCGTTTGTCTTGGAGAAGAATGGCCGTTCGGTTGCATCAGGCCGCACCATGGAAGCCATCGCGTCAGGAAAAGGACGACAGCCTACGCCCTTCATGTCGAAAGACGGAGGATTGGAGGCCGACGCTGTTTGGGACAGCAAGCACGGATTGGCCGCAAAACAGCAAAAAGCCGGTCGTAGGACGAGCAAGAAGCCAGCAAGCAGCACACGCGGACCCGCACCAGATTTCATCCCGCCGCAGCTCTGCGAAACATTGGCACGTCCGCCCTCGACTGAAGGCTGGGTTCACGAAATCAAATTCGATGGCTACCGTATCCAAATGAGGGTCAAAAACGGCGACGTCACGCTGAAGACCCGAAAGGGCCTGGATTGGACCGCAAAATATCCAGCCATTGCCAAGGCGGGAGCCTCTCTTCCCGACAGTATACTTGACGGTGAGGTCTGCGCGATCGATGAAAATGGGGCGCCCGATTTCGCGGCTCTCCAGGCAGCCCTCTCAGAGGGGAAGACTGATGACCTGGTCTACTTCGCCTTTGATCTCCTGTTTGCCGAAGGCGAAGACCTGCGGGCAAAGCCACTTACAATCCGCAAGGAACGACTAGCTGCGATGCTGTCGAAAGCTGGCGATGATCCGCGCGTTCGTTTTGTTGAGCATTTTGAAACGGGCGGAGATGCGGTCTTGAAGTCGGCCTGCCGACTTTCACTTGAAGGCATTGTTTCTAAACGGGCGGACGCGCCCTATCAATCGGGCCGAACCGTTACTTGGGCGAAATCAAAATGCCGTGCGGGACATGAGGTAGTGATCGGCGCCTATTCAACAACCAGTGGCAAATTCCGCTCCTTACTTGTCGGCGTTAATCGCGGTGACCATTTCGTTTACGTCGGGCGGGTTGGCACGGGTTACAGTGCCAAGACAGTTAAGAGCATCTTGCCCAAGCTGCAGGCGCTTGAGGCGGCGAAATCTCCGTTCACCGGCATAGGGGCGCCCAAGAAGAAACCCGGTGTCGTGTGGCTCAAGCCCGAGCTTGTCGCCGAGATCGAGTTCGCCGGCTGGACGGGAGACGGGCAGGTGCGCCAAGCGGCGTTCAAGGGTCTTCGCGAAGATAAACCGGCCCGAGAGGTCGAAGCGGAAGTGCCCGCCTCCCCGAAGAAGGCGAAGGTTGCGGATCCCGAAACACCAGCAGCATTGCCGACACCTCCTCGCAAGAAAAGCAAAGCCGAAGTGATGGGGGTGCTGATTTCCAACCCTGAAAAGCCGCTATGGCCGGATAGTGGTGATGGCGAGCCAGTGACGAAGGTCGATCTTGCCCATTATCATGAGGCTGTGGGCTCTTGGCTTATCGAGCACATCAGAGGACGCCCCTGTTCGATCATCCGAGCGCCCGATGGGATTAATGGTCAACAATTTTTCCAACGGCACGCTTTGCCTGGTACCTCGAACTTGCTCGAGCTCGTCACGGTCTTCGGTGACAAGAAGCCATATCTCCAGATCGATCGGGTCGAAGGCCTTGCCGCCATCGCTCAGATAGGCGGCATAGAGCTGCATCCTTGGAACTGCGAACCCGGTGAACCCGAGGTGCCCGGACGCCTTGTGTTCGACCTCGATCCCGGCCCCGGAGTGGCGTTTGATCGCGTCATCGAAGCGTCGCGAGAAATCCGCGACCGCCTGGAAGCACTCGGTCTTGTCAGTTTTTGTAAGACAACCGGAGGGAAGGGACTGCACGTCGTCACCCCCCTCGCAGCAGCCAAAGGCAAAGCCCTGAACTGGTCTGTGGCCAAGCAGTTCGCCCACGATGTCTGCGAGGAAATGGCGCGCGACAATCCAGATCATTATCTGATCAAAATGGCAAAGAACCAGCGGGAGGGACGCATCTTTCTCGACTATCTGCGAAACGACCGAATGTCGACAGCAGTTGCGCCGTTGTCGCCCAGGGCCCGTGACGGGGCAACCGTCTCGATGCCCCTGAATTGGAACCAGGTAAGAAAGGGCCTTGACCCGACACGCTACACCATCCGCAGCGTGCCAGACCTATTGGCAAAGAGCACCGCCTGGCAGGACTATTGCAACAGTCAGCGCTCGCTCGCAACGGCGATCGAACGGTTGGGCGGTACGGCTCGGTAAGCGTAGCGTGGGATGGGCAGAATCTCACAAGATTGGACCGCTGAACAAGAGCTGGTCTCCCAAGGGGCCATCCTTGGAGCCAATACGCTCGTCGAACACTCGCTTTCAACGAGTGCCTTCGCGCTGGAACGTCCCGATAACCTGACCCTTGGCGAGTACGTGTCCGTTCATGGCTGTAATCAGGGCGTCTCTTGTCATCCCAGGATCGAGCCCTAGCGTCTCCACGTCCAGCGCAAAAATTTGGAAGTGATAGTTATGAGCAGGATCACCGACCGGCGGTTTCGGACCGATATAGCCGAGCGATCCAGCCGAATTCATGCCTTGCTTTGCATCTTTTGGGTGCGAGAGGACCGGATCATTCGGCAGGCCCTCCCTCAAGTGATTGAGATTGCCTGGCAGGTCATAGGCTAACCAGTGAACGAATGGCTTCGGCGTTGCAGCATCGGGATCATCAACGATAATGACGAAGGATCTCGTTGCCTCGGGCGCGCCGCGCCAGCCCAGCGTCGGCGAAGCACTTTCACCGTCTGCGGCATAAGACAGCGGGATCGGTTTCTTGTCAGCGAAAATTGCGTTGAGTTCTATTGGAGCGGGGGACTTCGCCACAAGCAGCTCGATCGCGATTTTCGATGGAGGAAGTTCGCGGTAAGTATTGGGGGTGTTCATTAAGCTTGACTGCGAGCCGTTGACTTCGCCCGAGTATGAGACCCGGTATACCAAGCCATTCGAATCATCGGCGACGAACAAGGAACCATCCTTGCCGACCGCAATGCCGGCCAATCGTCCGAGGTAACCGTATCTGCCGTTCTCCTGGCATAGCAAGAAACCCTGGAGAAACTTTTCGAAAGCTTTCGGCTGGCCATCCTCAAAGTTGATGCGAACGACCTCATAGCCGCTGGGAGGACGGCGGTTCCACGATCCGCGCATTGCCACAAAGGCGTCTCCCCGAAAATCCGACGGAAACATAGTGCCCTGATAGAAGGCCATCTGCATCGGCGCGCTGTGCGCAGTGTAGCCGAGCACCGGCTCAGTCGATAGCGCGGCCCACTTTGACAGGGTTATACCTTCCGCAGGATTGATATGAGGGTTGAATTCGCCGGCGCCGAATATGTATGGCCAGCCATAGCGCTTGCCCTGCTCAAGGTGGTTGAGTTCTTCGATCTGCACCTCATCACCCAACCAGTCGATACCGTGATCAAACCCATAAAGAGCCCCCGTGGTCGGCTCCCAATCGAACCCGATCGTGTTGCGCAGTCCGCTGGCAAATATCGATCTCGAGATTCCATCCTTTGACGCCCTCAATATGGTGGCGTTTTCAGCATTACTCTCCTGACATTCGTTGCAGGTACTGCCAACGGAAATGTAAAGCATGCCGTCGGGCCCGAGACCCAACGTTCGGTTCGCATGTTGGCCGGCATCGGGAAGATCGTTGATGATACGCGTCAGAGGTCCGAAAGTGCCATCCTCTTTGACCGGAGCAGTGTAGACGTCATTGACGGTGATCAGAAATACGTCGTTTTCATCGAAAGCAATGCCGTGCATGCCGGGTCGGCTGGCAACCGTCCGTACCGTTTCCGCTTTGCCGTCGCCATTGTCGTCTTTCAACATGATTACGTCCCCAACGGACCGACGAGTTGCATAAAGAACTCCTGACTTGGAGACTGCAAGCATACGGGGGTTCACCAGGTTCCTCGCAAATACTTCAACCGTGAAGCCTTCCGGCGCCTTGATTAAAGCTGTGAGCTTCTTGTCGTCCGGCACGGCGAGTTTCTCCGGCTCCAGTACGGAGCTTTCGATTGTGACATCCGAGAACTCTCCTGCCGTGCCTTTCATCTGCGCCGAGGCAGTCGCTGACAGGTTGAGGGCGGTAGTGAGAAAGAGCATCTTACTGAGGTGAGTTGCCAATGGGGAACGCATCAACATCCTCCTGCTGTCCTGGACAAACAACCAAGGGACCGCCTTGTTCCGCAAAGTTCGCCTATCTCTCAAAGACTGTAGGCTCGATCATAACCAGTTGCATCTGCCGCAGGGCGCAGAGCCGTTTCTCACACGTTGATGATAAGTGCTCTCACGACCCGACAGCGAGGCGAACTGGGAGCGCCGAACGGTCCACCGGGGGCTGGCGCGGTGAGGGAGTTGGACCGTCCGGCTTCTTGCGAACACCCAACATCTGCTGCGGGTGTATGTTCCGCCTCAAAAGACTTTTTGTTCGAGTTTCATCCGACCTCCCCAGAGATACAAGGAGAAGGCCGCGCTCCTCTTTCCAATGAATTATCGTTGCAAGCTCCACCAAATCACTCCGCCCGAAGCAGGCGTATGCGTCGTGTTTCGCCGTGCTCTCCAATAGGTGTCCGGCAGGAATAGCGGCTAGTGAATTCGCCCTTAGGCCGGTCTTCAATCGCAAAATACGCGTAGAACGAACGACGGCCGCGATTGCTCACCTCGCGGCAATCCTCGCGCCACGCGAACTCCGCCACGTACCAATCGAAGCACTTCAACGAAAACCGATGGTGGATGCCGACGTAGGCCCGTTGCACCCGCGAAAAGAAGCTCTCGACCTAATTGGTGTTTGTTGCAGTCGTCGGCCTGATAGACCGTTGAGTGGTTGACGCGCTGCAGCTCGTTCAGGCCAACCAGGTCGTTATGGCTGCCATGCTCGTCCGCAAATTCCGTTGCCCCCGCGACACGTGATCTCGTACGGCCGCCAAGGCTGCGTTGCCGTCTTGGTCGCGGATGATCCGGGTGAACGTCTGCCCTCCCGGCCCGCGTTGGCGATCGCAAGAGCGCACAGACGCTCCATGTTCTGGTATTTCTTGCGGCGGCGGTCCATGCGTTCCTCGACGACCGTTTGCTGTCGATCCAGTGCGACCCCGTTGGCCACAGTTGGCCCAAAGCCGCCGCTGGAGGTCTGGCAAGGCATTCCGTGATCCCGGTGTATCGAGGATGAGTACAACTGTTCGAGGCTATCGCGCCCAATGTCCCTGCGGCTGTCATGGCGACGCGTCAATGCCCTTCAAGAGAGTATCGACTCCATTTTTCAATGTGGTAGTGTTTCGGCGTTGCCAGAAAGCAACCCTAGACTGATGCCGGGGGGACTTATGAAGAACCTACTCGCAGTCGCATTTGCCAGTGCCGTTATAGTTTCCATTCCAAGTTTAATGTTCGCAGAAACCCTTCAGGTGCCGATACCGAAAACCGCGGCCGAAGTTCCTGGGCCAGTACCCGGCAATACGATGACGAACGAGTATGTCCAGCTCGTCGGCCGAATGGCCTATGTGTGGGGTTACCCATTGGTCAACGCACACAACCGCCGTGAGGCCTTTCGGGCAGCGCCCGAACCTGGACTTCTCGGAGGAGTAGTGCCAGTAGCCCCGGTCGGCTTCAACCAGATGCTGACGGGCTACGTCCAGCCCGACCAGACTTTCATCGTCTGCCCGAACCAGGACGTCGCCTATGGCGCGGGCTTCACCGCGCTCGACAAGGAGCCGACGGTGATCCAGGTGCCGGACTTCGGCGACCGCTTTTATGTCTACGCGATGTATGACCAGCGGACGGACGAGATCGGGCGGATTGGCCAGCAATACGCGACCAAGCCTGGTTATTATATGATCGTCGGGCCTGACTGGAAGGGTGAACCTCCCGAGGGTATCACGGCGATCGTCCGCTCCTCGACCAACCTCGTCTTCATCATTCCGCGGGTCTTCAAGGACGCCACGCCTGAAGATACCGCGGCCGTTCAGCCGGTCATCGATCAGATCGTGATGTATCCGCTCAGCCAGTTTGACGGCAAGATGAAGACGAAGGACTACAGCAAGTCATCACATTTTCCGGTTCCGGCGTCATCCGGCACGCCGACGAAAGGCGAAAGCAAGTGGGTCAAGCCCGAAACTTACTACGACGAACTGTCGGTGGTCATGAAAGAGGTACCGCCTCTGCCCGGTGAGGAGTCGCTCTATCGCTGGATCGCGTCCGCCTGGGATGCCGCCGCGAAAAACCCGGAAACCAAGAAAGCGCTGAACGCATCCTTCGTTGCCGCCGAAAAGGAGCTTATCGAGCCGCTTTTCCAGTTCCAATACAACGGTCGATCGATCGGCAACGGCTGGACGGTACCGGCGAATGCCGCGCAGTGGGGAACTGACTACCTCAACCGCACCGCCATCAGCAAATCGAGCATGTACCAGAACACGTCGGCGGAAACGCAATACAATCTGCGCGAATTTGACAGCGACGGGAACTCGTTTGACGGAAACAAGCAGTACACCATCACCTTTGCGAAGGGAGAAGTGCCACCGGTCAAAGGTTTCTGGTCATTGACTCTGTACAATGAGGAGAAGTTCTTCTTTCCGAACGCGCTGAACCGGTTCTCTCTCGGCACAAAGAACAAGGACCTCAAATACGCGGACGATGGATCGCTGACCCTTTACCTTGGTGCGAAATCACCGGGCAAGGAAAACGAAGCGAACTGGATTCCAGCACCAGAGGGCCACTTCTCGCTGATCCTTCGGCTTTACTGGCCTGAGGAAGCCGTCTTGAGCGGCGCGTGGCTGCCGCCAGACATCAAGAAACTGAACTAGATATCTGGTGCGGATACTTCCGGCAGGGAGGCATCAATGACTATCACGGCACACGCAGGTGTCGAGGGAACGTTGGCAACACCTGCTGACGTCGGCATCAGGTACATTCGATGGGGCCTCGGCCTATTTGTCTTCGGCCTCGTGATCGGCTTTGTTCCCTTGGCGCACTACATGCACGGCTCCTTCGAGCCGGTGGAGGAGACGTTCCTCAAGAACGTCACGCTCTGGTGGGGCTGCGCCTTTACGCTGGCGGTCTATGTCGCACAGCTCGGCAGCCTGGCGATGGTCGTCATCGGTCTTTGCTACATCGTGTTGGCACGCGATGGCGCAATGACGTCGGCTACGAGCATCGAACGCCTAGCGCCCACTCTCTGCGCCGTCGGCATCCTTGCGGAATTTCTGGCCGGGTTCGCCGGCTACTACGCGGTCGCGGCGGTCTGGCCGAATTTCTATTATGCTGCAATTCCACACGGAAAGGTCACCTGGCTTGCCGTTCAAGGAGTCTGCATCGCCATCTATCTCCTCGGTGTCATCTACGCCTACGGCGGCATCCGCAAGGCAGCGGGGCACCGATGACACACCTTTCCAGTCGTTTGCTGACTGACAGCGCAGCGGTCCCCCGGCGGGCTCACTCGGCCGTTCAACCTGAGCAACCATCGCTGCCGAGGTTGCTGTGGCAAGAGGGTCGCTGGCCTGCGCTGACCGTGCTTGGTGGGCTCATGGTCTGGGCTTTCTGGATTTACTCAGGACTTCCGATGATTTGTCATTAGGCTACTCTATAAGGGGGAAACATGAAGATCGCTCGCACACCAACACGCTTCGCAATGGCGCTGCTATGCGCGGCCGTTGTCTCGCACGCCAACGCGCAGGAGCCTCAGAAGCTGCCCGAACAGATTGTCACGCCGGATAGAGTGGAGAGCAGCATCGGCACCCTGCAATTCAAGGACGGCGCTCCGAGCAAGGAGACGGTGGAGAAGGCCTACGATTATCTGGACCTGATGCATGGCGTCGAAGCCTTCGTGAACGCCTACCAGGGCGCTTCCGTGGCTGCCATCTTCAAGGGTGTGCAGGATATTGGCGTTCCCAACAACACCGCCTTGATCTTCTCCGAACTGATGGACGCCAAGTCCCTGTTTCTGACGGCGAACGCAGACACCATCTATTTTTGGGTGAACCTGGACGTCACCGATGGGCCGATGGTCGTTGAGACGCCACCGCAATCGCTCGGAGTGGTCGACGACATGTGGTTCCAGTGGATCACCGACTTTGGTTTGCCGGGTCCCGATCGTGGCGAGGGGGGCAAGTATTTGTTCGTTCCGCCCGGCTATGAGGGCGAATTGCCTGAAGGCGGCTATTTCGTTCAGAAGATGCGCACGACGCGGGCGACGCTGCTCGGACGGTCGTTCCTCGAAAAAGACGACCCGAAGCCGGTCGCCGCTCTGATCAAGAAGACGCTTAAAGTGTATCCCTATGTGCCTGGCGGATATGGCACCAGCATCGGCTCGGCGTTGCAGGGTAAGGCGACATTGGCCCGCACCCCGGACCACAAGCTGGACTGGGAATTCCTTCGGCCCAAAGAGCCGGTTAAGTTCACCGAAGGCACTGGCAAAGTCATCAACACGATACCACCAAGCGACTTCAGCTACTTCGAGATGCTGAATGACGTGGTGCAGAAGGAGCCGCTCGGGGCGCTCGACCCGGAGATCATGGGATCGCTGGCCGCCATCGGGATCGTCAAGGGCAAGCCGTTCGAGCCGGACGCGCGGATGAAGAAAATCCTCACCGACGCGGCGGCAATCGGTAATGCTGCGGCGCGGACTCTGAACTTCAAATGGCGTCCGTCAGACGGTGGCTATTACTACCCGAACTCTACATGGTTCAACCCGCTTTTCCTCGGTGGTTACGATATGGAAACGCCGCCGCCAGAGGTTAGCCCCGAGGGCGTGATTAGCGTCAACCCACCCACTGGTGCTCGCACCTTGAACGTCCGGACGACAATGTTCTTCGGATATACATTTATTACACCCGCGATGATCATGCGGCTGACCGACATTGGCTCGCAGTACCTGGTTCAGACCGTCGATTCCAAAGGCGAGTATTTTGACGGCAACAAGACCTACAAGGTCTCCTTGCCCGCAAACATTCCCGCCGGGAAATTCTGGTCCTTTACCGTCTACGACAACCAGTCGCGCTCGATGCTCGACACGCCGCAGCGGTATCCTCGCGCCGGCAGCCAGAGCTACCCGTCCTCCGCCGCCGTAGCGGCCGCCGACGGCTCCACGACGGTGTATTTTGGTCCCACGAAACCGGAAGGAGTCAGTGATGGCAACTGGATCCAGACCGATCCAAAAAAAGGCTGGTTCACGATCCTGCGCCTCTATAGTCCACTGGAACCGTTCTTCACGAAAGCATGGAGGCCGAGTGAAATCGAGTTAGTCAAATAATCAGTTTCCGACGGGCGGCCGCCAACCAGTGGCCGCTCCTATACCCCCATCCCCGAGCGACGCCCATTATGACCGCATTGGGGCACTTTCCGGACGAAGCCCGACAGCTCACACGCAAGCTGCCACTAGCGCGACCAGCTTCAGGCGGAATTCCCCGAAACTGGAATTTCCCTTCTCATTCAGATGCGTAACCCGGGTTTGGTGTCTTTGCTGCCCAATGCCGCACTTAACCCATCCCTTGTCCATTTGCCCGCATCAGCGCCATGATCATTGGACCGAGCGAAAACCTTCCGCCGCGAGCCTTGGCGGTCAGGTCCCGAAGGTAGCCGCCGGCGGAAGTGATGTGACCGGCTCTCTCGAGAATGCAGGCGAGGGTCGTTGCGGCATTCTCCGGGCCCATCGCCTCGCAAGCTTCCTGATAGGCAGACGGACTAACACCGAGCATCGAGCGCACGGTCACCGCCGCCACCATCAAATCGCGCCAACTGGATATCGTCCCATAAGGTCCGTAGGGAACAATCTCAGGGCATGCTTTCAGCACAACCTGAATCGGGAAGATCGTCATTTCCCCCTTTTCACGGGGGTTGGTTGGCTCGGATTTCGCCTTTGGCTCATTTCCAGAGCCAAGTTCAAGTTCAGATAGGGAGTGGGGGTTTGAATTATGTAAGTGCCGATCAATATGATCGGCATTGCCGCTCATATCCTTCGATTTAAACTTCAATTCCAGCCGGCTGGTGACCTCTTCTCGCAGCATCTCGAATTCCTCAAGCGCGTCCTCCGCCTGCTGCCTGGTCGGGCGTCGAACAAGCGCCTGGGTCATAACTCGCAATCGCTCTTGGACCGCGAACCAGTCTCCTGGTGCCCCCTCTTCCAGCGCGACTACTATGAGCTTCGAAACGTCACGGCGGCAGATGGTCAATCGCTCGCGCAACCGCCGCAGTTCTTGCCTTTCGTTTGCTACTGATATGGCAATCGCTGTGATCTCTTCGGCACGCACGAGAAGCGGCGCGACAGAAAAGCCAAACGCTTCGCTGATGCCACCCGACTGGTCCTTGCGTGCGTAGCGCTTTCCGTTGGCACTATCCTTTCGAACCAAGACGCCCGCGTTGATCAAGGCAGCGAGATGTCGGCGCAAAGTCGCTTCGGCCATCCCATGCGCCCGACGAGCAAGCTGCGAATTGGAGGGAAAGACTACAAGCCCGTTTTCTTCACTGATCTCGTCGTGTGGGTAGAACGTCAACAAAGCATTCAGCACCAGCAGCGAACGCTCACTGAGGCCGAAATGCAACCTTGCATCGCATAACGACTGGAACAGCTTCCACTTTCCGGCCGTTTGTCCCGGTTCAATTTGTCGGGAAAGCACTTGGGTGGCCAACATGCCAAGCGTCATCGCTCGCCGCCCGAAGGGCGTCGTTACAGCATCTCTCTCCATCGTCCATTTCACCTTGCTAAAGGCAAAAGAATGCCGCTCACCGGAACGTGCCGATGCTGCACTTGATGCAACTTAATGTGGAGAGTTCTTTCTCTTTCTCGCTACAGATCGAGAAGGGCTCCACAACGGAAACGTCTGGCGGTCTTTATTCCTCTGCGTTCCGACTCCTGTTTCATCTTCTCCGCACAAATCCGGCCAACGCCAGTCTTAAGCGAAGCACTTTGCCACATCGAACTGGCCGCGAGGTCGACTTTTCCGCCCGCAGTGCAGCCAATGGGCTCCAATTGCCGATCACACACCGATTCTGTTGGCGTCAGCAAGGCCCGTGCAACTGGCAATTCGGGCTTGCCTTGTCGGATTCACGATTCTTTTGGCATCGCACGGACTTCCGGCTCGCAAATTCCAGCAGTTCAAAGAGGTGACAGAGGAGCGAGGCGAGAAACGAGAGCTGGTTCGAACCTAGATCTACTATTCGCAATCACGGTGGAGAGGGGGAGGATAGGGAGGCCTTTTATTTCAAAGGCGCTGATCCCAACGCATGCCGGCACACGCGTTACCGTCTTTCTATTTTTCTGGTAAAGCGCCAGAAGTCGCCTATCTTAGTGCAGGCTTGAAAATTCTAGCGCTGGTGCCAGCTCTTCGGCGGCCAGTTCACTTACGGCTACGAGTACCTCTCCTGCCGCGTAACCTGATCTGATTGCTCGCTCGATAAGCTCGTGAAGTTCGATCTCCATCATGTCCCTGCAATCGGCCAAGCGCTCCGCGTCGATGATAAGTCTATCCACGGTCTGCATAAGCGCTCCTTTTTTCGATCTTGCGACCTCGCCTAGCCAGGTCGCGGGAAGGGACCATGCCCGGTGCTAATCAAACGCTTGCTTGTCACGGAAGTTCCTAGGGCGGACACCGCTGGAGATCACCCGCCGCTTCACGACGAAGGGGAAAGGATCCCATCCGGGATGCTTGGCCTACCAGGTCTTCTGATCGCTGATTTGGTCGGTACGCCAGGATAGGCCGCAATCCCCCGCGGCATCAAAGTGCATGGGTACCAATTACCGGCGGAAGGGCGCAAAGAAAAACCGATACGGATAGACGCACAACCGTCCAGAAATCCTGCTGTTTAAGTCGAGATATACAAGCGAAGCGCATATCCAAGCGCTCATCTCGCGGCACCAAGAAAGCGGCACGCATAACCGTCGCCTCCGCCCTTTCAGTCGCGCGGAACCGACGAGTGTACTGATAGTCAGTTTGAGCGCCGGGGAGTTGCTCCCCCGGCAAATCTTGGCAGATGCGGGACGCGACAGTTTCAAGCTTCGCATCCCGCGTCTGTCGGGCTCAGCGAACGTATATGATCAATGCGCCGTCCGCGGCCTGTTCGGCGCCTGCGATGTTTTCCATCTCGATTTTTTGCGATTTCAGCTGCTCGGCAAGGGCCTTATTGCCTTCGACCGCCGTGAGCAACGCTTTGCGTTGTTCGGGAGTCGCTTTTTCCACCCACATGCGCGTCTGGTTCGCTTCCGCCAGCGTGCTGACCTGAACAACGCTAACCTTGTCGCCCTTGAAGTCAGTCACCGTTTTCTCGATGTTGGCCGGCCAGTTCATTTCGGCACCCTGGGCATAAGCAATTTCGCTGATGCTTAAGACGGAGAGGGCAACAATCGCGGATAAAGTCGCAATGCGGTTCATTATATGCTCCTTCCTTGGGGGTTTGCCTGGCCGGTTGGCCAAGCGCGTGGTGCAAAAGGGTAAACAAGGCTCAAGATCCACAGCTCGGCGGACAACCGGGCTGGGTCGGGTTATATTCTAAGACGTTTTTCGCCCGAGCCCTGCAACCCTAACATGATAGTTGCTCGGCGGATAGTGCCCCGATACGGCCGGGAGGACGAAGAAGTGAACAGCAAAACCGAAACAGCAACTCTCACATTTGTATGCCAAACGTCACTGCCGCATCCTCACGCGGCGAGCTTGCGCGCCATCCGTCGACGCTTTTTCGCTTTTGACAAGCAACTCAATTTACTTATTCATGCCCTCGACCATTTCAAGGTGATGCTGGAGCGCTGGTCTGGTCTTTTCAGCCCAAGCTTTCAGTTCGGGATTGTCACCCTCGCTCCCGTATCGGGCAAAAAGATCCACCGCATCCTCATGCGCGTCTTCCTGCTGGGAGAGGTATTCCTTGGTGAAGCCAGCGCCCTGCATGGATTTTAGTTCATTGATCGCTTCCACTTGATCGTCTGTCATCGCGGTTGGAAGCTCCGCCTTCACCTTACTGGACGTGAGCATTTGCTTAAGTTCAGACGACGTCTTGGTATGATCTGCAACCATCTGCTCCGCGAAGCTCTTGATCGCTTGATCGCCCCGCTCCACGGCAAGCTTGCTCGATTCAATTTCATACATGTCACTTGTGGCTGCCTCCTTGACAAAATCCTCTGTTTTAGGCGGCACGCCAAGCGCCGTATTGATACCCGATTTCTCAGCCGCGGACTGCGCCATGGCGGAGCCCCCCAAAAGCAGTGTCGCGGTAGCAAGGGCAATGTATTTCATCGTAAGCTCCTTTGTATCGTCTCTCAATCCATACGTGCGGCTCCAACCCTTTGAGCCCCATTGTGTTCCGAGTCTTCAGCCGGCTTTTGTTTGGCGATGTCTCCGGAGATCAACCGTGGCGCTCCGAGGCTTAGATGAGTGCTGCCGCAGATTCGGCTTCAAAGTGACCCGGTTAGGTCCCGGCTCACGACATGCTGGGGCCGCTCGGCAAAGGGTTCAGCCACCAAGGTCGCCTGGTTGCGGAGCCCAGGTAGCTCTCGTTCAGATACTTGTTGCAGATCATCGTAGGCCTGCCGATCTGGCCGGGAGGAACGCAATCGCGATCATTCGATGACGCCGCGATCGCTGAAAACGCCTTACGATATAGCGCATCGAGGTGCAGTCGGTGCCATAGGGTGTGCCGTACTTGCCGGGATCTCCAGTTCTGTTCCGAAATGCAGGCGGCGCTGCGCTGCGCAAGACGTCAGCGGCTTCTGTGATGCGGCCATCCTTGAGGGGCTTGCACGGCTAGAGCGCGCCTCGCAATGCGTGACGCCGGGGCTATAAGATCTCGCGGCGCCGCCATTCACGGTAAGGAGCCATGAGTTGACCTGGAAAACGTCTTTCGATTTCGGTTTCCACAAGCGCGATCGTTGCCAAGACGGCTTGGTCTGGTACCGATTGTCGCTCACTTTCCTTTTCCAGTTCGCCCATGCGGGTAAACAGTTCGTCATCCGTCATCGCTCGAAGCTGTTCGGAAAGCGCTACTACATCTCTATCGGCAGATTTCACGACTTCTCACCTGTTCAATTCAAGGGGAGGGAGCACGCCAGTGTGCGGATTGTTTTTTCCTTCCACGCCGTCATTGCGCTTTCACCTCTCCGGTCCCGGTAGTTGGAGCCTTTCCATTCCGATTTTCTCTTTGTCTTGACGACATTCGTTTGTTCACCCGACTTCCCTTTTGCAGGGATGACGTTCATACCAGGAACTAACTGCTGATCCTGACAAAGGTTCCCAGCCGCGCGACCAGTCGCTTCTTCTCTTGATCGCACTACGACGGGAGCAGGCAAGACCACCGAACTTGCCTCGACGATGCAGCAGGTGGCAGCGCAGGCCCATCACGGAGCGTGCTGCAGCAGTGGAACGAAAACAGTGCCGGTTTGTTGGGTCTTGACTGACGGCAAGTGCATGTGATGCGACGGGCCGATACCACAACACCATGTCCCGACGGAGGTTTGAATCATGGTGGCCGTAATATTGTTAACCGTTGGGTCCCTTCCCATTCTTGCGGCTCTCTGGCTCCTGTGGTTTGGTCCAGCCTGGACGCCCGACCGACAAATACATTAGAGCCTGGAATATCCTGCACCGTCTCGTTGCCGCGGATCCGCAAGAGCATGCGTCGCCATGAGGCCCTCTTGGTGAGCCCCGAGCTTAGGCGACATTACGCTGGTCAGCGTCTATGCCAAGCACCCTTCCAGGCAGAAAACAGTCAGATCGGATGCCGCAGGAAGTGCGGTGCCAGCTAGCGTCCTTGGAACTTGCCTCAAAGTTCACGGTTAGGCTCCATCACTCTCCCTTCGAGTGATGCCGGCTAATGGAGGATGTAAGATGAGTCCGAGTGCGCACGAGGCACTGATCAGCCGGCGTTTTCCCATTGGGGCAGAACCGATGCGGGAAGGGGTATCCTTTCGAGTGTGGGCGCCGGCGCGCAAGCGCGTTTCGGTCGTCACCGATAATGGACATTACCCACTCCACGCTGAATGGAATGGATATTTCTCTGGCCTCGTAGCTGGTTTGGGCATCGGGACAAACTATCATTTGGACCTCGATAATGACGGGGTCCTGGAAGCCGAACCTGCTTCCAGGTTCCAGCCACTCGGACCGACGGGACCCTCGCAGGTCATCGAACCGTCAGATTTCATCTGACGCGACCAGGGCTGGACTGGGGTACCCCCGCAAGGCCAAGTAGTCTACGAGCTACACGTCGGCATTTTTACGCCAGAAGGGACCTGGACAGCAGCGCGACAACGGCTGCAACATCTGCGCAATCTCGGTGTAACGGTGATCGAGATGATGCCAGTGAACGAATTCCTGGGCAGCTTCGGCTGGGGCTATGATGGCGTTCTACTCTTCGCTCCCACGCGACTTTACGGCACGCCGGACGATCTGAGGTCGTTCGTGGACGCCGCGCACGCTGTCGGCATCGGTGTTATTCTTGATGTCGTCTACAATCACTTCGGGCCCGGGGATCGATTTGATCGATTCGCTGCATCGTATTTTAAGGGCGAACGCAACGAGTGGGGCAGATCGCTGAATCTGGACGGTGACGGTTGTGATGCAGTCAGGACCTATTTCATCTGCAATGCTGTCTGCTGGATCGAGGAGTTTCACTTTGATGGGCTGAGGATTGATGCCACTCAGGCACTTGAAGACAAAAGCGAGAAGCACATTGTGGCAGAGATGGCGAACGCCTGTCGACGGGCAGCGGGCGTGAAGAAGCTGTACCTGCTCGCCGAAAACGAACCTCAGGACGCGAACTTGGTCCGAGACACGGAACGAGGGGGCTTGGCATGAACGCCGTTTGGAATGGTGATTTCCATCATTCGTCCAAGGTTGCGCTTACCGGTCGGCGCGAGGCCTATCTCTACGACTATCGGGGCCAACCGCAGGAATTCGTGTCGGCAGCGAAATATGGTTACCTTTTCCAGGGCCAAAGATACAACTGGCAGAACAAGGCACGGGGCAAGCCAGCGCGCGATCTGCTTCCGGCGAATTTCGTGCATTTCCTCGACAATCATGATCAAATCGCGAACTCGGCGAGCGGAAAACGCATCCATCAGTTGACGAGCGGCGCACGCCTCAGGGCAATGATGGCGCTTCTTATTCTCGGACCTCAAACGCCGATGTTGTTCCAAGGGCAAGAGTTTTCAGCGAGCACACCTTTCCTCTACTTCAGCGACGCTGCAAAGGACAACAGCTCGAGCGTACGAGATGGGAGACTTGCTTTCCTGTGGCAGTTCGCGAGTTACAGGGACCAGCAAATCAGACGGAACATGCCCGATCCGTGTGATCGATCAACATTCGAGCGTTGCAAGCTTGCTTGGGATGACGCCGGGCGCGATGGAGACATGCTCGCACTGCACACAGACCTGATCGCCCTACGGCGGTGCATTCCGGTCGTTGGCGAAGGGGAGCCGCCGGCAGCGGTGGATGGAAGTGTTTTGAGCGATCGCTGCCTCTTATTGCGATACCTCACCGCGCAAGGCAAGGATGATCGCCTTCTGCTCATAAATCTCGGTCGTGATCTGGTGATTGCCAGCCTGGCCGATCCTTTATTCGCTCCTCCGGAGTTTCACCAGTGGACAATAGTCTGGTCTAGCGAGGATGTTCGATATGGAGGAGGCGGGCAACAACGGCCCGCCGATCTTGATCGACGCTGGGTGCTACCTGGCAACACAGCGCTGTTACTAACGCCCGAAGCGAGAGGGCCCCAACGGGTTCCGTCAGCAAAGGATGTTGCGGACTGGCAGGAGCATCTCATCGGCTAGTGTTGGCCATCTCCTTTTTGAACCAGCTCGAGGTTTATGTTCCTCGGCCCTGTCGCGACTCAAGCAAATCGGAGAGCGTGTCGTTGCCGGTGTCCGACCAGTTCGTGTTCGGAATTATTTCCAAGACGAGCCGCATTTCCAGCAGCAAAATACGGTCCTCGTTCATGACCTGCACGCTAATCATCGACACGGGATCTAGCGGCAGTCCATCTGCTGCCATTTCAGCAAGTGTTACCTTCGCCTCCGCGAGAGCGGATTTTTCGTCAGGGAACTCGAAGCCACGATCATCGGCGCTAAACCCCTCTTGATCGGTCGTCCTGAAATAAAACAACGGCATGCCTAATCTCCGCCCGATAACGGCGTTGTTGGCGAGATGTCGCCATGGTGGCTTGGTTGTAGCCTCTCAAGATAACTTCATCGCGAGAGATAGGTTCCGAATGGTCCCGTAAGCGGGAGGCCGGAGAGCCAGGCGGTGATCGAGCTGCCGGAACTTTTTGCTGCAAGCCAGGTTAGAGTATCCTCAACCAAGGAGGAACACATGGCTGAAGCAAATCTGGAGAAGCTTTTTCACGAGACTCTGAAGGATATCTACTACGCTGAACGTCAGATCTTGAAGGCGCTGCCGAAGATGGCCCGTGCCGCCCAGTCAAGTGACACCAAGGCCGCGTTCGAGAAGCATAGAGACGAGACGGAGGGGCATGTGGAACGGCTCCAGCAAGTCTTTGAACTCATCGGGAAACGTGCCCAGGGCAAGACCTGTGAGGCGGTCCAGGGTCTGATTGCTGAGGGAGAGGAGATCATCGAAGAGTTCAAAGGCTCACCGGCGATCGACGCTGGCCTCATCTCTGCTGCCCAGGCAGTTGAGCATTACGAAATCGCCCGATACGGCACGCTGAAAACCTGGGCCCAACAGTTGGGTCTTAAGGACGCAGTCGCCTTGCTCGACGCCACCCTTCAGGAGGAAGGCGCTACGGACAAGAAATTGACCCAGTTAGCGGTTAGCGCGGCAAATATGAAGGCAAAGGCAGCTTAACCTGCAACTACGGTGAGCCAGTAACCGCCGTGCCCCGCTCTAACACTGGGCGCAGTGGTGCTGGCTCACCGGCCAAGCTTGGGCTATGGGACACTTCTCCCAAATGTAACCGAGCTTGGCGCTTTGCGTCAAAGAACCCGGACGGGTGGCGGGGCGAACAGAGAAACCTCAATCGCCTGATGGGGGTCGGCGATCCTCCCAATGTTGCTCGGCTCCGTCAATCGGAAGCAACCATGGTTCGCGGCGTTTGACCCAGAGTTCATAAGTGGGAAGATATGAAGTTGGCGCATCGGCCAGCGTACCCAGTTTGATCTCGACTTCATTCCCCTCACAGCTGAACATCCTGGAGCCACATCGAGGACAGAACCTTCGCCCTTCGTAGAGCACTGTATTACCAGCTGCGTCGAATTCACCAAAGAAAGTGAACGCCGAGCCGCTTTCCTGTCGACAATCTGTGCAATGGCAAATCCCGACCCGCAACGGCGGCCCGCGGACTTCGTATTTGACCTGACCGCAACGACAGCTACCAAGCCGATTGATCATCGAAGCAACCCCAGTCTCACCGAGGGCGCAAAGCTTGGCTCATGCATCCGTCATTCGTCCCGTCCAGATTCGAAAGCTAAGCCAAACGCCGTTTGGTTCGTTGCCGCGTTGGTTCGGTCGACGAGCTGGCCTTTCTCGCTTTTACACCAGCGATCTCCGAACAACGGCGTTCGATGTTCAATGTTCCCTTTCCCAAAACTTAGCTGACCATAGTTCGCGAGAGACCAATTGCGAGGTGGTTTCAGCCTGCTCGCGGTCGCCCCTCGACGTAACCCGCTGTTTGCAGGGTGGGCGTCACTAAGTGAAAAATCAAAGGCACTCGGCTTGAGCGATTTTGGTGCAAGGCCGGCTCGCTACCCCCGCACATTCTCAGGGAACGATCATACACAAATTGAGTTCGAAGGATGATGCGCCGGACGACCGCCGGCAAGCTCGGAGGGAGATTTGAACTTGGCTCGTAACTGGAAGCATCTCTGCATCGACATGCAACGGCTCTTCAATGAGGACACGCCGTGGAGAGTGGAATGGATGTCCAGGGTACTACCCAATGTCGCGGAGGTCTCCGCCAATTTTCCAGAGCAGACCATTTTTACCCGTTTCATCCCACCGGAACGCGCGCAGGACGCACCGGGCATGTGGGCTCAATACTACGCAAAATGGTGGATGATGACAGGGGAGCATCTGCCCAGAGAATTGTTGGAGCTTCCAGCTTGCTTGGCCCGACTTGTTCCGCCGGCAAGGATCATCGACAAACGCATCTACTCACCTTGGCTCGAAGGCCAACTTCATCAAACACTGCGACAATGCGGGGTGGATACGGTGGTGCTGACGGGTGGGGAAACGGACGTTTGTGTCCTCGCGACTGTGCTCGGCGCCGTCGATCTCGGCTACCGGGTCCTTGTGCTCGAAGATGCCGTTTGTAGTGGCGCTGACCAGACACATGATGCCGCGCTTCGCTTGTTAGGCGAACGGTTCTCGGCGCAGTTGACGCTCTGCACGACCGCCGATTTCCTTCACTCGAAAGGTGACGTTCGTGCTCTTACTCCGCCTTCGCGTTAAGGTGCTATTGGCACCTTCAACTCACAACACGGGCACGTGGTTCACGATGGGGCCTACGTCTCAATGGTCGATCCGCGCTGCTGCAGGATCTCAGCGATGACCTTCGATGGCACGGGGCGAGATAACAGAAAACCCTGTAGGTCGTCGCATCCCAAGCGGCACAGCGCCTCTTGTTGCTCGATTGTTTCGATCCCTTCGGCGGTCGTCTTCAGCCCCTTGGCGTGCGCCAGACCTATGATTGCCTGAACAATTTCCTCGTTTCCCCCCGGCGTTCCGAAACCACTCACGAAAGAACGGTCAATCTTTATACGGTCGACTTCCAGACGCTGTAGGCGCCCGAAGGAAGAAAAACCCGTGCCAAAATCATCAAGAGCGAAGCGAACGCCGTCCGCTCTAAGTGCGCGTATGTTCTTCTCGCACTGCCCGTCTTCATCGACAAGCGCTGTCTCGGTGATTTCGATTTCCAGTCTCTCCGGCTTGAATTTCAGTTCATTAAGAACGGCCAGCACATTGCGGGCATAGTTCGGGTTCCGCATCTCAAGCGCCGAAGCGTTGACGGAAAGTCCGAGGCCCTCCCATGGCAAGGCGGCAGTGCAGGCCTCCTTAAGGACAAGGGAGCCAATCTTTTCAATAACCCCAATTTCCTCTGCAAGACCGATGAACATATCCGGCGGTATCAAACCTTTGAGAGGATGCCTCCACCTTAGCAGGGCTTCGACGCCCGTAATCTGGCGGCCCAATGCGGAATAGACCGGCTGGTAATGGATTTCGAACTGATCCTTTGCTTCGAGAGCAGCGCGTAGATCTCGCTCGAGCTCGCGGCGCATTTTGATCAGTTCGTCCATGTGCGCGCCAAAGATGGCATAGCAGTTCCGTCCCGCGCCCTTGGCGTGATAGAGGGCGATATCGGCCTCGCGCATCATTTCGTCCGCCGATTTGTGTTGGGTGCCATGCGCACTTCCCAACATGGACACGCCGATGCTGAGCCCAATTCGAATGGGATGCCCCTTGACCTCGAAGGGTTCCTGGATCGCGTCGATCAGCCGCTGACATTGTTTTTCGACATCCTGCCGGTTTGTATGGGCTATGATTGCAGTGAATTCATCTCCACCAATGCGCGCAATTGTTTCGGCAAGTCCGGCGGCCTCATTCAATCGTTTAGCCACCGCTATGATCAATGCGTCGCCGACTGGGTGTCCAAGCATATCGTTGACCTGCTTGAAGCGGTCCAGATCCATGTACAGAACTGCAAGTTCACGCGGCTTGCTCGCGCCGTTGAGCCTTTCAGCAAGGCGTCGGTGAAACGTTCGCCGGTTGGCCAACCCTGTCAATCCGTCGTGAAAGGCAAGATGGTTCAATTGTGCCTGGCTCGTTTTCAAGCGCCGTGACCGGTTCCAGATTGAGGCACCCATTGAGACTGTCAAAGCCAAAATCAACGCTGTGGTCGCTGCTAGGATGGGAGTGGTCGCTCGAATCAAGTCGGCTCCGGGCGAGAAAGGTGACCAAGAAAAGTAACCGGCCACCTGACCCGAACGTGTGGTCAACGGTGCCGTCGCCCTCGATTGATCACCAATAATTCCATTGTGGAACTGTAGATCATCGAAAGCATATTCTTCACCAAGCGTCGTTAGATAGCGACGATCCAGGTAGCGCACCGCGACATGAAGGTAGATCTCATCTGGCGCCTGCGTGCGATTGCCCGTATCAGAAACGATGGGTTTGACACTGATCACCGCCGGCCTTGCATCAATCACTACAAAGTCGCTCTCCCCGATGGAAAGGACTTGTTGCGTGATGCCGCTCTCGTCGCCTGCGGCGAGCCTCGATTTTAAGTTTCTGATCAAGGGCATGGCGGCATCGGCGACTTCGTCAAAGGCCTCTGGCCCGCGCCGTTCTGCGCGCCAGAAAGCATAAACGGGGCGCCCGGCCGATGACAGTACGAAAGCACCATCGTGTCCGAAGTACGTGTGCATCCACCGCCCGAGGTTCATGTCCAGCCATTCCTGGTCTTTTGTTTGGGCGGTTACGGCATCAATGGCCTCGTCCCAGACCGTCACGCTTTCCTGTTCGTGAGCAAGCTCCATCCTCAGTTTCGAGATCACCAATTGGAACAGGCGGGTCTGGCGCGCGGCTGCGACATCATCGGCGCCGCCCGCCGACCAGTACACCGATGCGTAGATCGCAGCCATCAGGAAAGCACCGGCTACGACAGGTAGAACGAGTTTAAGCGCCAGCTGGATTTTTTCAGATCGTGTGAATGCCAACCCCGCATCATTCGATCCTGTCGTCTCAACCAAACTCATTTCCCCATCTCCAAGCAGGGCTGCACATTATACAAGGCCTGTTAGGTTAATTGAGCGAAACGTGATGGGGTCTCGTCCAAGGTCTGGTCTCCCCGATTCGCATTGACCCGCCATATATCGGCTCACACGGGGTTGAACCAGTACTTATCCCGGGAACGTTTCCGGCTGAACACGGAGGGCGCGAACCCGATCGCGCCCTCCGGTATCGGTTACATCGCATCCATGCCTTTGACCGCATTTCCAAGATGCGACTTGCATTTTTCAATGTCATTTGCCGCCATAGCTTCCTTGGCCATCGTTATCTCTTTTGCCGATTCAATCTTTTTTGCCCCGTCGGGAATTTGACCAAGTCCCTGTTCAAGTTTCATGATTGAAGCTTCGTCGCACACGATGTCCTGCTGGGCCACCGCGGGGGTCACGGCTGCAGCGACGAACACTATTGCGGCTACTGATCGAAGTAACATCGTATTTCTCCTTTGGAATCGGCAAAATGCCGTTCTAAACATCTGTCGAACTCAATAGCGCTCTATGTGTTCCAAGGAGAAATGCTGTTGTGGGGTGGGAACCTCCTGGCCGTTGCGGCGTTGGGTGGCAACCATGTTGTTTCCCGCGTTACCGCGGATCGAGCCCTCGGAGCGACAAATGATCTATACCGAACTCATATGGTCCACACCGCTTCACATAAACTTGCCGCATGGAAAAGAGCATACGGTTTCGTCGGTCAACGAGGCCTTCGCTCTCGTTCAGGACGGGTGGCCGCGGGTTGATGGGGAGCAATATAGGCAGTGCTGCCTCACCTGCCGGGCCGCTCTTAATGGTAGAGCTCCTGCTGCTGTCGCCCGCGAACACTTCATCGCTGCCTGCCTGGAGGCGGGCGCAAAACTTGCGGCGCTCTCTCCAGTGCCCCCGCGGGTAACGGATGGTACGGCTCTTTCCTCACAGCATAAATGATCAAGGATAGGACAATGGCGAAACCAACGCGGATCGGAGAAACCATACCAAAGGGTATCATCGACACGGCTTCAGGATCTGTGGGCGAACAAAAACCCATGAGCCAGGCAAAGCAAATTCAGCACTTGCGTAGGGAGCTGGCCGATCTTCGGCAGAAGCTCAAAGAAGCCGGATACGATGTTGATGTACCGTCTGCCCGGGTCGATCCTCGCGCATCAACACTCCTTTTCGGAGCTGCGGCCGCAGCCGCAGCATTTGCCGTGCTGTGGGCTGCGCAACGCAGCCGTTCGGTTCCCTCTCGTTCCTCGGTCATCGGGAGTGCAATTCTGGCTGAGATTGCCCGAAAGTGGCCCTCCCACTTAACCCGAGGTGTACTTAGCAGGGCGCCCGGGAACAACTTCAAGCCAACAAGGTTGTGGTAGATTCGGCAGCTAGATGCGTGTTCAAGGTTTGGTGCCATGACAGACGATGGAAAAAAGTATCGAATTATAAAACAACTCGCTGAGAGCGAACGAGAAGCCTATTTGCGTCGTTCATCAATACGTTTCTTGGAGTGCGCAGTTCACCTTTGCGCTACCCACATGCCGATAGACGACGTCGCGAATTTACTTGAAGAAGAAGCCGACCAATTAAGGCGATATTTTTAATACACGGCCGTTGTCTTCATCGCCGAGTGAAGAAGCGATGGGAAACCGGTGTTTTTCCGATGAGTGCATCTATATTCAAAGCGGGCGACAATTCGAGATCGCGGACAGGATATCGATCCTTGTCGACGCTGCAGATTACTTCAAGCAGGTGCGCAGCGCATTTGAACGCGCTCGAAGGGAGATTTGGATCCTAGGCTGGGACTTTAATCCCGACATCATCCTAACCAGTACAACGCGCTTCCAGACGCCTTTGATTGCACTGAACGTCCAGTGGATGATTTTTCAAGCACTCCTCGCAGTGCTGCCCTTCGATCTTTCCCGCGATGCGATAAATGGTCTGCAAAAACGGTTCACAGCCTACTTGATAAAAGCGCCTCGCGAGGCAAAGGTCGCTACGTCATGGGAGAGCGTGAAAGTAGCCTATGAGGCGCAGCTCTCCGACTACGTATCGGCGTTGCTCGCGACTGATAATGCTACATTCCTGCGGGAGTTTCATGACTTCTGCGAACCTTATGCTCGCCGGCCTTGTAAATTCGCTCAGTCTCACCTTGATGAAGTTGACCGTACCAGGGATCCCAGATTTCTATCAGGGGAGCGAATATCTGCAGTACGCGCTCGTTGACCCAGACAACCGGCACCCTCTTCAAACCGGCTATCCGCACACTGGTAAAAATCCATCAGCTCCAGCGACAGCCAAGTTTCAGCTGATTGTCAAGGGCCTTCGCCTCATGTGCATATGGCCGGCATTATTTGCCGAGGGGGACTATCTGCCATTGATCCCGGTTGGGGAGCGAAAAGACCATGTAGTTGCGTTTGCGCGCTGGAACACAGATCACCAATAGCTATCGCCTTAGTGCGGATGCTAAATAACGTTGAGCCCGTCACCTTAACGGCCGGAAAAGATTTTTGGGGCGATACGTCAGTATTGCTGCCGAAACGATTTCATCCAGAAAGCATTGACCTCCTGACCGACCGATTGTTTGCTGGCCATACACTCCGCATCGGCTCGCTTCTGTCGAACGGCCCAGCGCGCTTCTGACTCCCAGCAAAAAGACCTGAACTCAAACAAGCGAACCCGGGTCAGTGGTCTCGATTGGTTGGCTCAAAGAGCCCGCGAGCGATATTCTCGAGCTCTATTGGCTTGTCGCAGAGAACATACCCTTTGAAACGCTCTGGTATGGCGGACGATCCGAACGCGCTCGCAAAGACAAAAGGAATACCGCGTTCCCTGAGACGCTCGGCGACCGGAAAAACTTCGACACCATCGAGCAGGATATCAAGGATTGCGACGTCGATCATCTGCCTGTCGATGAGCACCAGCGCTGCGGTGACTTGCGGAGTCGGACCCACCACGATCGCCCCCAATTGTTCGAGTTGGCGTCGGGTTTCGTCGGCAAGCAGGAACTCGTCCTCAACGACAAGGACACGCTTGCCAGCGAAACTCGAACTCCAAGGCACGGACGTGTTCAACACGGCTCTCCTTTGCGCACAAGGCGTCGATTGTTGTACGCCGCGGCGGGATGGATCAATCTTCCCATCAATCGCTGCCGGCCGCGCGCCTGCGCATGAGTGGAATAGATAGATGTACTCCCCAACCAGTTAAGGCGAAGTTTGTTTCGCACGAGCCGATCGGATTTCTTCAACATGCATACGGAGGGAAGTTCATCGCCTTTATGGGAGGGCCCACAAAACTGCGGTCCGCCCAAATTTCGCGGGTTCGCTGCATTTTTCGCTAGTTCGTATATAGCGACGCTCCGTGGCAACGGCCAAGCCCCAAGCGGCGCTGAAGGACAACTGCGCTTACCCAAACTGAAGGTTTCCCTACCTCCTAATTCCAGGCAAACAGCCTGCGGCCTGACCAGATGATCAATCCCACGTTAATCGGGATCTGAGTTTGTCATTCCGGCGCCAGGTCGGAACCTTCGGTCATTGAGGTCGTTTACGCACATGCTGGAACACATTGATGCGGCGGGACACTCGGGCGATCGATTGATATGCACTCGGAAAGAAGCGAAACTCACGTCGATGCCACGGAACTCGATCGGGCCAGACTGGCTGCGATTGTCGATTCCTCGTTCGATCCGATCATTAGCAAAGACCTCGATGGCACCGTGCGCACCTGGAATAGGGCAGCCGAGCAGCTTTTTGGCTACAGCGCGAATGAAATGATAGGAGCCCCGATCTTCAAGCTTATTCCGCCCCATCTTGAGGAGGAGGAACGCGCGATCTTGGCGCGAGTCAGCCGAGGTGATCGAATTTCGGCATTTGAGACGGTGAGGCAGCTCAAGAATCGGACTTATGTTGCGATCTCGTTGACCGTGTCGCCGATTAGGAACGCTGCGGGCAATATCGTCGGCGCATCTGCGATCGCGCGCGATATAACCGCCATTAAAGATCGTGAACGGCGCATTCGCATTCTTCTGCGCGAGGTCAATCACCGCGTCAAAAACCAGTACTCCATCATATTGTCTATGATCCGTCAGACCGCACAGGGTAATTACGACCGCCCAACTTTCGAGCATCATATCACGCAGCGGATAATGGCACTTTCAGCATCACACGACCTAATCGTATCGGCGGATTGGGAAGGTGCCACGATGGCTGATCTTGTCGCCATCCAGCTCAAGCCCTTCGGCCGGGCTGAAGCGCTTATGTTTGTCGGGCCCGCCATCATGCTAACACCAACCGCCGTCGAAAATCTCGGCATGGCGCTCCACGAACTGGCACTAAACTCTGCGCGGCACGGCGTGCTGAGCGGCAAATCTGGAAAGATCGAGATATCGTGGCAGGTTGAAGTGCCCGACAACGTGCCGTCTTTCAGAGTGTGTTGGGACGAACAAACATTGGGACAGTTCCCGTCTTCAGGTGAACTCCGTTCCGGGTTCGGCTCCGTCGTTCTCAGGAGAGTTGCACCGCAGGCGCTCAACTCTGTCGCCGAGGTTGTTTACGAAAAGTCCCGATTTCTCTGGTCCCTGCATGGGCAACTGGGCGGTTTCACTTTGAAAGGTAACCCGCTTGCCGACTGAACTTTCTGGGAAACCCTTCGCGTGAGATTCGAGCGCGAGAGCGATATCCGCGTGCTTTGGAGGCCCTTGCATTTTGCCCGAGCTCAAACCGCAGAAAGACGAAAAGGTTCTGTCGATTGTCCGATGACGATAAATCTTCGTACCGTTCCCAGACAACAACAGGAGCCGACGACAGGATCCCTAAGTCGCAAGGCAGCTTAGCGGTCCCTTATGGGATCTTGAAGTGCCAGATGACGCACGACATCTTCCACGATTTCACGACACGCGACGTCGTATTCCCTTAGGAGATTGGTCGGCACCCCTCTTTGCACGCAATTCAGCGCGGAAGATGGCCGCTTGGGCGTAAGCCACGCATAATTGTTTGAGCGGGGAAGTCGACACGCTCATCAGTGCACCGCGCCGGTCGGGTACACGCGCCTCTCGGTCTTCAACCGGCAATCTCGGACCGGAGCTGAACCGGTAACTATGAGGTGCGTCGAGAGTGCGAGCATCAGCATCCAGTCCGGTGGGCGCTTCACAAAAGGCCCCAACCGCGCAGATCTCGGAACCCTTTGGCGAGCTGAGGGTTGAGCTTGAGCGGTGATCTTGCTGACAATCTTTGAACCAAGCGAACGAGGCTTCACCAAATGTCGCTGAATGCAATCGCCCTGAATTGTACCCTGAAAACAAAGCCGTCAGACGGCTCCTCAACCGAACGCATGCTATCACTGATTGCCGACGAACTGAAAAAAGAGGGCGTCGAGACAGAAACCATCAGGCTCGCCGATCATGCCATTCTGCCTGGAGTAAAATCCGACGAGGGCAAAGGTGATGAATGGCCGCAGATTCGCGAAAAGATCCTATCCGCCGAAATACTAATCGTGGGAACGCCTATATGGCTCGGACAGCCCTCGAGCGTGGCCAAGCGGGCACTTGAGCGCATGGATGCGTTTTTGGACGAGACTGACGAGCAGGGACGTATGGTGTCCTATGGGCGTGTCGCAGCCGTGGCAGTCGTCGGCAACGAAGACGGAGCTCACCATGTTTCGGCTGAGCTATTCCAGGCGTTGAACGATGTCGGTTTTACAATCGCGGCGAATGCTGTCTGCTACTGGGTCGGCGAAGCCATGGGTAGCCAAAACTTCATAGACCTGAAGCAAGTTCCAGAGGCCGTGCAAATTATGGCGGGCATGCTCGCGCGCAACACTAGCCATCTTGCTCGTTTGCTGTCCAACGCACCTTACCCCGGCGAAGGCGACTGAGCCTGCCTGCGGATATGCCCCGGCGTTCGAACGCCATAAATCGTAAGAGGATGTGCAAATGCTGCAACAGAGAACCCACCACCCAGTCGTCGTCATCACTGGCGCATCATCCGGCATTGGACAGGCGGCCGCTGAAGAATTTGCTCGCCGCGGTGCTCGATTGGTGATCGCGGCGCGAGACGCATCAGCACTCCATTCTGTGGCCTCGCGATGCCGGAAACTGGGAGGCGAGGTTTTGGTTGTACCCACCGATGTCACCAAGGCGGATGAGGTGCGCCAGCTCGCACAGAAAGCTCTAAGCTTCGGCGAAATCGACGTCTGGTTCAGCAACGCGGGGGTCGGTGCGGTGGGAAAATTTGACGAGACGCCACAGGAAGCCCATGAGCAGGTGATCCGAACGAACCTCATCGGGCATCTCAACGACGCCTATGCAGTAGTACCAATTTTCAAGCGCCAGAAGCATGGTACATTCATAAATATGATCTCGCTCGGCGGGTTCGCCTCAGCGCCTTATGCTGCTGCTTATTCCGCCAGCAAATTCGGACTCAAAGGGTTTACCGAGTCGCTGAGAGCCGAGTTAGCGCCCTATCGCGACATTCATATCTGCGACGTCTATCCGACGTTTCTCGACACCCCTGGAATCGCGCACAGCGCTAACTATACGGGACACGCGCTGACCGCACCTCCACCTGTCTATGATCCGCGAAAAGCCGCTCGCTCGATCGTGCGACTTGTAGATCGTCCGCGCGCTTCCTTGACTCTCGGCAGTGCCGCCAGATTGGCGCGGCTTGGCCACTTTTTAGCTCCCAATAGTACGGCACGAATAATGGCCGGTGTCCTTGCCAGATATCTGAAGGGCGCACCTCTCACAGAGATAACCCACGGCAACTTGTTTCGCTCTGCCGCAAATCCGGGCGGCGTGGAAGGCGGCCTGCGAGTGAGCAGGCCGCTACCCACCTCCGCTATTCTCACAATCGTAGTCATCGGGTTTGCAGCGATCGCCTTGGCTCGCACACGTCGCTGATCAACCGCCACGATGAAGTGGGTAGGAAAGAAGTTCCTCATGAAAATGACCAAAAAAGCAAAAAAATCGATCGAGCCGGCTAAGCAGTGAACGAGCTCTTCTGAACAAACAGCGAAATTCTGCCGAATGAGATCGCCAACGTAGATGCCCCGCGCAGAGCCGCACGTCAGCACGTTGATAATTACATCGTTAGGACTGACCTTGACGTCGCCGAACAGCGCGAGGCGGCGCCCGGAACGCGAGAGCAACCTTAGATTCTGAGAGTTGACCTCAGTCAAAAATGGCGCCCTTTGCTCCCTCGTATTCCCGCGCTAATCGCATCACCGCATTGCCGATCTCCTCGCTGCCCCAGCCGGCGGATTTCGCGGCTTCGATAACAGAATCCAAGGCAGTATCCATTTCGAGGCTGTTTATCTTTCCGTTCAGTGCAGAGATGAGCGCTTCAGGCTCGGCGGTAGCGATATCAGCCACCAAAGGCCTAAGTGCCGCCGTACAGTCCGCCGCCCGACCCTCGTAATTGCCAGGTTGACGCGGCGGCGAGATCTTGTGAGGTAACGACATCGTTGTCTCCCTATGGTTGAGTAAGTATCGAGGTTCCCCGAGAAACCGTTGTTTTGCCTAATAGTTCCCAACACCGCACCATTCTGGAACTTCCAGTTTACCTGCGCCGGCCGGGTGCGATAAGAAATCTGCAGAAGTTGCGGGAACGATGAATTTCGGCCACTTCCTGATGCGTTCGCAATCACCGCCCCCTTTACTGCGTAAACCACCACAGCGCACGTTCGCTCAAAGTAGTTACGTTGTTTCGAGAAGCCGTAGACGCCGTTCGGCTAAAGCGTAAAGGCGAAGCCGGCGATTATGCGGAACAGGCCCTGCGCGCATTCCTAATGGACCCGCTTCACCGAGTGCCCGCTCGCGTCTGATGCGCGCGAAAGCCCCTCTACTGAATGGATAGCAGTGGAGGCATCATCCCGTGTGTACTTAAATTTACCGCGAATGAACGAGTTGAAGAAGCGGCCTTTGGCGAATGCGAGCTTAAACTGTTCCGCTGTTTCCGGCGGAACATCGCAGTAGTCATACCGCTTTCCCGACGGCAAGAGCCATATCGACAATATATTGCTTGTCGGTTCATAGTTGAACTTGTCGATGAGGGAGGAAGGCATCGCGTTCTCAGATTCTGGTTGAAAGTCTCGCTATACTAACGAAAACGCCTGGGACCGACGGTCCGTTCCCTCAACCTGGCGCTAGTGTTGGCATGGGAAGCGCGAACGCGTATTGTCGTTTAGTGGCGCCATGTGAGCGCGACCAATATAGGCGACTTTCATGGCACCACAAAAAAAAGGCAGCGCCGGTGGTGAGGATTTTTCCTCCGCCCTCCTTGAGGACGAGGTCCAAGGTACCGCCAACCTGTTGATCGATGATTCGCCTGACAGCTTGCTGGTGCTGGCGAACCGCCTGCAAAAAGCACTCGACGCACGAAATAGCTCTGCAGGCTTAAAGAACCAAAGCCGCGTTAAGAAGCATTAAGCTTCAGGCGCCTTGAGGAGGAAACACCGCATGCCAACCCGCCAACCGTTGCGCGTTTTGGTCGCGGAATACCGGCAGGAACGATGCTGACACATCGAAGTGGCTAAGCGTTTTCCGCCATAAACGGATCTGCGCAGGATAAATGTCATGGCGACGAGTGACATCACCAATGCGAACGCCCGGTGGATCGGCTTCAGCCAATATCGCTAGCTTCGCTTCCTTCGACCACCGCCGCCTACACTCAACGCCGGAAATGATCTCCATGCGAGCCATGCCAACCTCTCAGATCTGATATTAGTGTCAGCACTAATGCTGGTTCTAATGCCAGAACATCGCCTAACTGGCTCGTTCAGCAAAATCCGCTCACCGGACGCTCACGCCCAAATGGATCTCGCGACTGACGCCGCTGGCCGTAAGGGGTTGGTTCTGTCGCCACTAACGAGTTGGAGCTCACCGCCGTGCGAACTCGAATGCCCAAATCACTTTGGAACGTCGGACTGCGCGACGACGAGGGTGGCTGTCGCAGCCAACGGCCCGCAAGCGGACCGATCGCTGGCTCCGCGAAAGCCGGGGGCTAGGGACGAACGCATCAGACAGCTACCCTACCAGATCTGGGAAGAAGAAGGGCGACCGGACGGTCGCAGGAAACCAGGCACTGGGAAGAAGCAAGTCGGCAATTTTCGTCAGAAGAAGAAAGCCGGGATAGTTTTGTCGAGACCGAGGGATCCACCGGCGCGCTTGGCGGGTACAAAGACTCCCGCGTGCCCAAGACAGCAGGCACGAGCCCTTCGAAACATCGTCGAGGTCGCGTGGGACCCATACAAAAGTGAGATGCTTTAGGCGGCTCCAAGTCAAGATCTGGCCGCTGGCCCCTTTTCGATGAGGCAACCCGCTTCAATGCAGCGGGTTGCCTTGCATCTCGTGGGCTAGCTCATCGCGGGCCCTGTTAAGGCGGCTCTTGATTGTTCCGATGGCACAATCACAAATATCCGCCGCTTCCTTATAACTTAAACCATAGCCAGCTACGAGTATTATGACATCTCGGTGTTCAGGGGACAGGGACTGGAGCGCTTTGCGAAGATCCTTGTTCAGCACGTGCCAGTCCTGCGGCGCTGCCATGGGGATGGGCATCTCCGCACAATCGACCACCCCAGGGGCCTCGCGTTTACGCACCTTATATTGCGTACGGAAAACATTGTGCATGATCGTGAAGAGCCATGATTTCAGATTAGTTCCCTCTTCGAAGCGATCAATGCTGCGCAACGCACGAAACAGAGTTTCCTGTACAAGATCATCGCCCTCGTGGCTGGCCGAAACAAATGTGCGCGCAAAAGCGCGTAGAGCCGGGATAAGATCGACGACCTGATCTTGGATTGTAACCTGATGTTGGCCGGAGGGTACCGTGGACATGAACGACGCCTTTCATCTAGCCAGACGTGAGATCAATCTGTGGAATGCTCTCGGCTAAACAAAGTTCCGACCCAAACTTCAAATCCCGGGTCTTAGGCCGATTTTTCGATCTTTGTGTTATAGTTAAACCATCTCGGGTCGATGGCACTCCCTGTCAAGCGCGGATTGTTTGATAAGGTAGTGAGGTACCGCACGGATTCTCGAAGCTGCGCACGAGCCCTGCGCGAATGCGCCGCGGCTTCCAAGCCTTCGTAATCAGCGCAGTAAACCCTGGCCCCCATCTACCCAGATGGGGCTTCCGGTCACGTGCCGCGAACCACGCGAGGCTAAGAACCAGACCACCTCGGCCACATCGTCAGGCCTTCCGGGGTCTCCGCCGGTTATGGGGACATCGCCCTCCGGCTCCGCCTCCGCATCCTTTGAGGTGCGGCACGGTCAGGTGCAGCGTAAGATAGGTGCCGCGCAAATTGACGGATCCCACTCGGAAGGTTGCAGGTCGTCAATGGGGCCCAAACGCCGTTTATGCCGGCATTGGCAACAACGATATCGAGGCGCCCGGTTTCATCAACCAGTTGCTGTACCGCTCTTCTCATCTGTTTTTCGTCTGATATATCGGCCACCAGCACAATCGCCTTGCCGCCATCAGCTACAATCTTGTTGAACGCCTTAGTTCACTCTCGCTGCGTCCCAGAACACCAACGGTGACGTTCTCACGGGCAAGCCGCTCCGCGACTGCTGTGCCGATACCCGAGCCGGCGCCGGTAACAAGCGCTACGCAGAAATGCGACATATTGATATCTTTCTTTTGAAGGCGTTGAGCAGGCGTGTTTCAGCGCCCCACGACGTGAATGGCCAATGCGAACACAAGAGGGCTCGCAACGGCGTAGGTCGCCGAAGATAACCTGCACTGTGTAGAGCATACTGCTTGCCCAGATGTACGTGCATTCGAAGCGGTCATCCCATTCTATACTGGCTACAGGCTTCCAACAGCGCCCACGCAGGCCTGTTCCAAG
Source organism: Ensifer sp. Root31 (assembly GCF_001424825.1). Taxonomy (NCBI): domain Bacteria; kingdom Pseudomonadati; phylum Pseudomonadota; class Alphaproteobacteria; order Hyphomicrobiales; family Rhizobiaceae; genus Ensifer; species Ensifer sp. Root31. The sequence goes on from NZ_LMCO01000004.1 coordinate 111,888, forward strand.
TTTGTCAAAAATTGCTTTGCGAGACCGACGTATATTTTAAAGGGAGAAGCTTTCCGGATCGGACAAAACCGGGGCCAGGCTCGTCGTGGCAAGCCCGGATACGCGCATGGCGCAACATTCGGGAACAGTTTGGCTTTCTGGCTGTTTTGTTATGAGAACGAAGGAGTGTGACATGAACCAAATCATCTATCTCGTAGGCCTCGTTGTTGTGGTCATCGCTATTTTGTCTTTCTTTGGCCTAAGTTAGAGAGAGATGTTAATTTAACTTATCAGGTCTCTTGCGACGCCGGAGCGCATGGCGGGAGTGACCGGCGAGTGCTGCGATGACATCCGCCTCATTCCGCGCGGAGCGGAGACGCTCCAAAAGTACTATTGGCGAAGATTTTCGAATGGCGTGCGAGTGAGGGAAGGAAGCCCTGCTGACGGAATGCAAGCCAGATCATCTTCACAACGATAACGACTGCTGTGAGGGGGTTATGTGGGTCGAAAAGCACAGGCTCGCGAAGCACCACCAGAAGCTTCATTGGCTCATGTAGCGTTGTCATAAATGCATGAGGCAGTGCGAAGCCTGCTCCAGTGGCAGTAGAGCCGAGCTGCTCCCCCAAGGCGATAGTACCAGCCTCGAGAACGGTCTCAACATCGTCTGCCACCAAGCCCATCATGATTGCGTCCAGTGAGAAAAACAAACTCTCCTTCATGGCTATCTCCACGTGTAGGCAGTTGTCCGTTTCCGCCAGTACAATTCGCCAAACGGGCGCGTGGGAAAAATCACCTACGCGTTGACTGATCTTACTCAGAAAGACCTGGAAGAATATTATCAAGGCTTTGCCAATCGAGTGCTTTGGCCGATCTGCCACTATCGACTCGACCTCGCGGAGTATGAGCGCAAGGAAATGAGCGGCTATTTTCCCGTCAACCGATTTTTCGCCGAGCGTCTAGCCTCCCTGGTACAGGAAGGGGATCTTGTATGGGTCCATGATTACCATCTTATTCCTCTCGCAGCGGAGTTGCGAAGGGCCGGGCTTCGCAACCGTCTCGGTTTTTTTCCTTCATATCCCTTGGCCGCCTCCCGACGTCTTTTTCGCCATGCCTATTCACGCAGAAATCCTGAAAGCCTCTGCTCCTACGATGTGGTCGGTTTTCAGACAAAGTACGACGTTGAGAATTTTATGGGTTGTTTGCAACGGAGTGGCCTCGCCAGACACGTAGGCGGGATAATCACCACGACGGAAGGCAAATCACTCAGGGTAGGGGCGTATCCCATCGGAATTGACACAGCTCGCTTCAGCACTCTTGCTGCACAATCCGCGACCAGCCGGCCCCTGCGCAAAGCAGCCGAGAGCCTCAGGGGCAGAGATCTTATCGTCGGCGCCGACCGTCTTGACTATTCAAAGGGTATAACGCAGCGCATCGATGCTTTTGAACGTTTCATTCGCTCTGAAAAGCACATGCAAGGAAAAGTCACCTACCTACAAATCACGCCCAAATCACGCTCCGAAGTCCCTGAATATGAATGGATGCAGCGCGTGGTTGCCGAACAGGCTGGGCGGGTGAATGGTGAGCTAGGTACGCTCGACTGGGGTCCCATCAGGTACATCAATCGTTCCGTGCCGCATAATCTTTTGTCCGGACTTTATCGCTTGTCGAAAGTAGGCCTCGTTACGCCTTTGCGAGACGGCATGAACTTGGTGGCAAAGGAATATGTGGCCGCCCAAAGCGAGGACGATCCAGGAGTCTTGGTACTCTCTTCATTCGCCGGCGCGGCCAGGGAACTCGATGGCGCGATCAAGGTCAATCCCTACGACGTGGAGGGGATAGCCCAGGCTCTCTCGACAGCTTTGACGATGTCGCTTGAAGAGAGGCGGGAAAGATGGAGATCTATGTACGACCATCTGCTGGAACATGACGTCCAGCATTGGTGCGAATGGTTTTTGGACGACCTGGAGGGGCCGCCCTTGCAATAAACACCGACCAAAGAGACGCGCCTGCTCATGAAGACCGCTACGCGTTATTCTGAACGGAAGCATGTACTGGGCATTCGTGGGGCGCCTTACTAGCAGCCGATGACCACCGACGACAGCAAGCTACCGTTCGCACGCAAGACACCTGCACTGGATGCCGCCCTGCGCGACCTGGTTGAAAACCCCCTTGCTTGGGCGCTCTTTTTGGACATCGACGGGACATTGCTCGATTTGGCACCAACGCCCGATGCAATTCACGTTCCCGCGGAGCTTCCCGAGAACCTGCACCATCTCTCTACCCGAATGGATGGCGCGCTTGCGATTGTGACGGGACGCGCGCTCCTGTATGCGGATGAGCTTTTTCGCCCTATTGAGTCCCCCATCGCCGGATTACATGGCGGTGAAATGCGCGGTACTGATGGTCATCTCCTCCTTTTAGAGGCGCCGACAGCTTTCGCCATACTGAAGGGGAACCTACTGGCTGAAGCGCAAAACATGCCGGATGTCCTTGTCGAGGATAAGGGTGCCCCGGTCGCCCTCCATTATAGGCTCGCGCCGAGTTTTGAGCAGGAAGTCGAAGCGTTAATGAGGCGTTATGCTGAGAAAGCAGGACCAGACTGGACCCTGCAAATGGGAAAAAGGGTGTGCGAACTCGCCCTGCTGGGACTTCCAAGGCCGATGCCCTTGAGCGCTTCATGACCAATCCTCCATTTCGTGGCAGGCGGCCACTTGCAATCGGTGACGACCTCACGGATGAAACGATGTTTGCGACAGCTAACGCGATGGGTGGTTACTCGATCCGAATCGGGCGCCCATCAGCTGTTTCATGCGCACGCGGTACGATCCAGTCGCCGCAAGATCTGCGCGATTATTTAGCTTTTGCCATGGAGAATAGCTGACCGCCGCCGGCAGCGTCACAAAGCAAACAGGAACTGATCATTTCTTCGATGGCAGAAAGCTGCGGAAGCAAAATCGGCGAACCGCAGAGGCACTTTCCGTGCTATGATCCGATTGCAAAGCCTCGGGCGGGAAGTTTTTAGACCGCGCGAGTGCCGCTGCCTTTTTTGACTGAGCCGGGCCAGGAGGTTGTCCATGCCCATGAGCAGCGTCGACCGCCCGCTGCAGCCGGGTGACCGGGCGCCGAATGTCGTGCTCGATGCGATCTCGGGCGACGGCAAGATCGCGCTCGAAGATTTTCGTGGCCGTAATCCATTATTGATTGGTTTGTTTCGAGGCTTGCACTGTCCGTTCTGCCGGCGCCATGTCGCGGCGATGGCACAGCTTAACCCGGCCCTGCGTGAAAAGGGCGTTCAAACTCTAGCGGTCGTAAACACCCCGGTCGAACGCGCCCGACTCTATTTCCGTTACCATCCGATTCCCGAAGTTCTTGCAGCGTCCGACCCGGTGCGGGCTTCGCACCATGCTTTCGGCTTGCGTGAAGTCGGAATGGCCACGGTCATGGCGATACGGATCGACCTCCCGGGCGAGTTGCCTGAGCCAATGGACGTGATGGCAATGGACGAGTTTATCAATAAGAGGGAAGGATATGAAATTACCGCAGCCGATCAGCAGATGATGACTTCCGACCAGGGGCAACTTGTCGGTCAGTTCCTGATTGATCGGGAGGGCATCATACGCTGGAGCTTCACTGAAGTTCTGAAGGGTGGCCTCCAAACATTCAGCGCGCCCAATCCCGAGGAATTGATGTCGGCAGCCTCCCAGGTGGCCCATTAGGCTCCGCGTCCTGAACTTGCATTGAAAGCGCGCCTGCTCTTCTTCGAAGAGGGGAATGAATCTGGGACGCTTTTTCTTCCGGGCCTTGTCAGCATCCCCGCTATTGCCGCCAAACATTTCCGAGCTACGTGTCCGAATTATTCGTGACCACCGAAGCTATGGTCCGGTTGAGTGTCTGATTTCCCACCCACTCCACGGGCGGGGATCTCTGAAAAAATAGCCGCGCTGAGCATTGTCGCGGATTACTCGCATCAGTGTTTCCAACGCCATTTCGCACCCAGTAGCCGGTAGGGGAGGAGCGCCGGAGGCATCAAGATCCGCAAAGTCCGTATGTGAACTTTTTGGCGCGTACTTCGTATCTTCAGGCAGATGAAATTTCCGGCATTATCAGACGAACCGGCGCGATAGTGGTTGGCCCTTTTCCCTCCGTCCATTCTTGCCTGGAACAAATCGCCACCAGTCAGATTTCGGGGGCCGTAGTTGACATCAACATGGGCAAAGGCCCCTGTTTCGAAATTGCCAGGTGGCTCAAGGAGCGAGCAGTCCCGTTCTTTTTCCTGACAGGTTATGCTCACCAGATCATACCATCCGAATTTTCCACTATGTTACGGCTTCAAAAACCTGTCGCGGAAGACGAGCTTGTATCAACATTGCACTTGATGCTCCAGATTTCAGCGTCGCAAACCGTCAGGCAAGTCTTCAACGGCAAACCGGAACAACCCGGGCAGACACCGAGTTCGATTAGTAGCGTCGATCACGGATTTGCCCGTCAACTCACGGATAGCATCGGCGAGGGGTCGCGTTGCTGCGTTCAAGTGGCGGCCTCACTTGGTGCGATACAACCTCAAACGAAGGACGAAGGTTGGCTACGGTGTCGGGCAACGATCTTCCCTCACACGCGTTTCACCTGATGGCTCGAGAAGTTCGGCGCAAACTGGCCAGTTTTTCGAGGTCCGCACAGTGGAAAGGCGTTGATGACTAAACACCGCTTCTTTTTCTATCTGCTTCTCGCCCTGGTGACGGTGGCTTTTGCTGCCATTGTGGCTCCATTCTATTCGGCGATTCTTTGGGCAGTTGTGTTGGCGATCATGTTCCATCCCTTACACAGCCGCGTTGCCCGCATGCTCGGTCCACACTCAAACGCGGCGGCAGCAATCAGCCTTAGTATCTGTGTCTGCCTGGTCGTCGTTCCCGGACTGGCTGTCATCGTTTCGCTGTTTAGGGAAGGTGGCAAACTCTACACTCGGATAAAAAGCGGTGCGATCGATCTCGAACCCATTGCGCGCAAAATCGAGGATGCTCTTCCTGCATCCGTCGGCAGGTGGTTTCAAGGCTTTGAGTTTAAGAGCTTCGACGAGCTGAACGCGTCATTATCCTCAGGCCTGATGGAAGGTGGGAGTTTCTTCGCCGAAAGAGCCTTGAGCTTCGGGCAGGGGACTTTTGGGTTCCTGGTCTCGGCGAGCCTTATGCTCTATCTGTTGTTCTTCTTCTTCCGTGATGGTCGCGATCTGGTCGGAGCCTTTCGCCGCGTCGTTCCGCTTAGCGAGGAGAATACACGCCAGTTTTCTGTCAAGTTTACTTCAGTTGTGCGCGCAACGGTGCGTGGGACCCTAGTCATAGCGCTGGTTCAAGCCTTCATCGGGGGACTGGCCTTCCGGCTGCTGGGCCTCGAACCAGCCTTGCTTTGGTCTGTCGTAATGTTCTTTGTCTCGTTAATCCCAATACTGGGCACCTCCCTTATATGGGTACCGGCGGCCATCTACCTCGGTTTGATCGGACTCTGGTTGAAAGCCGTTGTGCTCGTCGCAGTCGGCCTCCTGGTAATCGGGCTCGTGGACAATCTGTTGCGTCCCCGGCTTGTCGGCAAGGAGACCAGAATGCCAGATTATGTGGTGCTGCTTTCAACGCTGGGGGGCCTATCTGTGCTTGGCGCCAATGGATTTGTTATCGGTCCTTTGATAGCCGCCCTTTTCATATCGGCGTGGGATATCTTCACGGAGGAGGCGCAAGCAAAGACACCGAAGTTGTAGTTCTTGCATGACGGCGACCTCACGCAAGCTCTCTTCAGGAGACGACCATAGGGACGGCGCCAACCCGCTTGCGCCTGTTTCATTTTCAATGACCAACCACATCGGATCTCCCGCATGGAATTTTCTGTTCTGACATATAACGTTCACACTTGCATCGGCACGGATCGCCGACTGGACATCAAGCGCGTCGCAGAGGTGATTGCCACTTGCGATCCTGACGTGATTGCCCTCCAGGAGCTGGATGTGGGCCGCGCGCGTACGCAGACCACCGATCAGGCAGAAGCTATAGCCGAACATCTTCGGATGAAATCGCACTTCCATCCGGCCCTACATTTGGAAGAAGAGCAATATGGAGATGCCATAATGACAGCACACCCTTCGGAGCTGGTGCGTGCAGGGCCCTTGCCGTCGATTGGGGAACCTCGCGGCGCATTGTGGGTGGAGTCCGTTTTGGCGATTCCCGACTGAACGTTTTAAATACCCATTGCGGCCTCAGACAGAGGGAACGTCTCGCACAGACCATGGACTTGCTGGGACCTGACTGGCTGGGTAATCAGCGTTGTCGAGACAACCCGACGGTCTTTGTTGGCGATCTGAATGCGCTTCCCGGTTCGCGCGAATTGCAACGCTTCAAAGAGGTCCTCGTTGCCCAGACCGGGTCGCGTCGTTCGTTGGCAACTTTCCCGTCGCTCTATCCTCTGTTGCGGCTCGATCATGTCATGCACTCGGGCGCACCTGAGCTCCTATCGCTTGAGGTGATCACTGCGCTCCAGCAAGACGCGCGTCTGACCATCTCCCGATCCTTGCACGCTTCAACTTGAACTCTTGAGATGGGTGGTCGGTTGATCCGTTTGGACAACGACCGTCAATTATATAAACGCATTGTCAAGATATCTCACTGCTGCCGTCGGATCGCGATCTGAGGCGCGATCCGCACTGCTTGCGCACAGTGATTTGGGACGATCACATCGGGTCATTTCCCTTCATTGCGTTCGACATGTGGGTCTTGCATTTGTCAGCGTCATTCGATGCAAGGGCTTGCTTCGCCATCGCCAACTCCTTGTTGGCGTAGTCCTTTTTCATCTCATCGGTGATGGCCTTCACGTCTGTCTCAAGCTTCGTCATGGCCGCCTGGTTACAGGTGATATCGGACTGAGCAAAAGCAGAAGGCGCCACGAGAACGCATAAAAACGCTCCCACTAAAAGTTTCCTGAGCATGATGAACTCCTGTTTAAAAAATGCCTTGAACACCTTGCCAAACTGAGAACCGCCAACAACGTTCCGCATAGCTAAACACATCGTCGTGATGATTGGGTGCATGGCCGGAACGTGCAGCCGGATCCTTCGAACTGCCCGAAGCAATCTTTTTTGATCTATGCGGAACAGGACCGCGATTGCGATGTTTTGGCAGATCAAAAGGAGGAACTCGCGATGGCAGAGGATCGTTACGAACGCGAGGAACGTTACGGGCGCGACTATGAAGCCCAGCGTGACGATCATCCGGGGATGGAAAGGGGACGCCGCTATCTATCACCCGAAGGCACGCCGCGATGTGACCCACGGTTTGGTTTCGACAAATGCGATCCCAGCGCTTGGAGCACCGACGAATTGGGATACAGTACCCGCGGTAGCTATGCCCAGAGTAGACGCTCTTCCTCGAATGAGGACAACTATCCTCTGAGCGGGCGACGCTACGACGAAGAACGTGGATTTTCAAACAGGGCTTAGCATGAGGGAAGCAAGGTTCAGCAATGGAGCTCAATATAATTCGTCATCATCCCGACGACGCGGGGCTGATCGGAAGCGTGCATCTTTTACCTCATTGGATGCTCAAAGGGCACCAAGCGATCCTCGCTGTGGACATCGGTGGAACCAATATTCGGGTTGGTGTCGTCGAACTGAACACGCAAAAGGCTAAGAATTTTGCTCATGCGAAGGTTGGCAAATCGCACGTATGGCGGCACGCCGACGATGAGCCGAACCGGACCACGTGCGTTGAAAAGGTCGCCGCGATGCTCAGGCATATGGTGGAATATGCGCGAAAGAAAAAGCTCGATCTCGCTCCAGCAGTCGGCATCGCCTGTCCCGGGATCATCGAAGAAACGGGCTCGATTACCCGCGGTGCGCAAAATCTGCCGGGGGGCAACTGGGAGAGCGAAAGCTTCAACCTGCCCGAGGTCTTGCGACGTGCGGTACCGAAGATTGGAGACCAAGACAGTTTTTTCGTCATGCACAATGACGCCGCCGTCGTACAAGGGTTGTCGCAGCTTCCCTTTCTCGATGATGCACAAAACTGGGGCGTATTGACGATTTGAACAGGCTTGGGTAACGCGCATTTCTCCACGAAGCCTGAACTCAATAAAGTGGCATAGGTTACATCAGAGGTGATGCCGAGGCCCGTTGTCGCTCGACGTGCCGCTCATTATTAACTTGTCGATAGTAATGGGAAAGTCGCGGAAACGAGTCCCTGTTGCGTGAAATATCGCATTTGAAACGGCAGCGGCAACACCGATAATGCCGATCTCGCCCAGTCCTTTTGCTCCGATGGGGCTCACCTTGTTGTCATCCTCCTCGACAAAAATCACCTCAAGCCCGTCGATATCGGCATTTGTGGGCACGTGATACTCCGCCAAGTTATGGTTGACGATCCGGCCGATGCGGTGGTCGATCATCCCATTTTCATGCAACGCCATGCCAATTCCCATCACAATGCCGCCCAGAATCTGGCTTCGAGCGGTCTTGGGATTAAGGATGCGGCCCGCGGCAATGGCGCTGACAACTCGCGTGACGCGAACAACGCCGAGATCAGCATCCACCTTGACCTCGGCAAACACGGCTGAATGGGTGTAGGCAGCAAATGTCTTGGCGAGTTTCTTGTCTGGCCCGGCTACTCCAAGTTCTTCGATGGCCGAGACGCCAACAAAGCTCATGATGTCGGACAAAGCCAGACCGAGCTGGTGATTGGTCTTGAGAACGAGGCGACCCTCGGCAATTTCGACTTCCTTGGCTGCGGCGTGTTTTAGCGGCGTGCCAGACATGACATGCGCATGCTTGAGGAGAGTTTCAATGACACGCTTTGATGCTGCCTGGACGGCAGTACCAGATGATGCAGCTGTGTAGGATCCGCCTTCGACGGCCGTCTTAGGAAGAGAAGAGTCCCCGATCTCCACGGTGACGTTGTCAATTGGAACATCGAAGCAATCAGCGGCAATCTGGCCGAGGATCGTATAGGTGCCGGTCCCGATATCGGAAGCGGCAGCCGAGACGTAGACCTTGCCATCAGAAGAAACCCGCACTTTGGCTTGAGCTGGCGACATTTTAGCTTCCCATAAGCCCGTTGCCATTCCCCAACCCACAAGGTCATTTCCCTCGCGCATCGAGCGCGGTTCTGCCGAACGCCCTGACCATCCGAAGCGTGAAGCGCCTTCATGGTAACAAGCCATCAACGCCTTGGAGGTGATTTCCTTGTCTTGGTTCTGGTCCCGATGGGCGAAATTGCGGATGCGGAAATCCAATGGGTCAGTTCCTGTGGCGAAAGCGAGTTCGTCAAATGCCACCTCAAGGGCCGTTACACCTGTTGCCGCCCCGGGCGCGCGCATATCGCCTGGAGTAGAAACGTCGAGCTTGACGATTTCATACGTAATCTTGACGTTTTCGCAATGGTAGGCGAGGCCGGACCAATTAGCGACGTTTTCCTGGTAATCTTCATGACGGGACGTCGAATGGACGGCGTGGTGCATGACCGATATCAGGTTTCCATTTCCATCGGCTGCAAGGGAGACCTGTTGGAAACTAGAGGGCCGCCAAGTCAGGTAAAACATCTCGCGGCGGCTCATCTCGACCTTGATCGATCGTTTCAGATCAAGGCTCGCCATCACAGCCAAAAAGAGTTGGTACTTCGGCCGCAATCCCTGCCCGAAAGCACCTCCTACGAAACTGTTCTTCACCGTTAATTTTTCGGACGCTAACCCGAATACATTGCAAATGTACTCGTGGGAGTTCTGCGAGCCCTGGGTTTTGTCATACACGGTCAAATCGCCGTTGCCATTTCGTATCACTGTCGTGGCGAACAGTTCCATCGGATTGTGATGTTCACCATCCATCCGGTATTCGGCGGAAATCTTGTATGGCGCGGCTGCGAAGGCAGCGTGCGCATCGCCGCGAGGCGGCGGCGGCATAGATTGCTCAGAGCGGGGCACTGGCGGCACGTAGCTTTCGTCGAGATTGCGCTCAAGATCAGTTTGCGGACGGTTGGGCAGATAGTGTACCCGGACGCAGCTCGCTGCATCTCGTGCCGCCTCGTAGCTGTCGGCAACCACAAGTGCCACGGGCTGACCGTCGAAAAGTATGCGGTCATTTTCTAGAGGGCGGAAGGGATGACCGGGCAGTGCGACCTGATCCTTCCACTTGCTATTTCGGTAAGCGACCGCCGGGCGGTTTTCGTGCGTGAAGACCTTCACGACGCCGGGCATGCAGGCCGCATGGTCTATGTCGATCGAGGCAATCTTACCCGTTGCAATATTGGCGGACACCACGCATCCAAACAGCAAGCCTGTGTCAAAATATTCCGCGGCATACCGCGCCTGACCGGTTACCTTTAACGGGCCATCCACGCGTGAATGTGGCGCGCCGACCGCTTTGTTTTCGCGTAGCATGTAAAAGCCCTTTACTATCGTGTCTGTCGCGGCCCATTCCCCTGAGATTGGGACGGACGCGTCGCCGCCTCGGTCAGTGCACGCGCAATGGCACGCTTCGCCAACACTATTTTGAAATCGTTGTCACCGTATCCTTTGGCGCCGGTCAACAGCCTGTCGGCAAGACGGCGGAACGTTGCATCTTCCGCCATTTCCCCAGCGAACTCCGCCTCAACCAGAGGGTCTCGCCAAGGTTTGTGCGCCACCCCCCCGAGGGCCAGCCTCACATCAACGATGCGTCCGTCGGATAGATCAATTGCTGCGGCAACGGAGACGAGCGCAAAGGCATAGGAGAGGCGGTCACGCAGCTTCAAATAGCTGTTGTGCGCGACGAAGTGGTTAGGCTCGAGTCGGATCGCGACGACGATTTCGCCAGGTTCCAATGAGTTGTCCCGGTCTGGCTCCTGGCCGGGAAGCCGGTGGAAGTCGGCCAGCGCAATACAACGTTGGCCTTTCGGTCCTATAACCTCGACTGTCGCTCCCAGGGCGGCCAGGCCAACGCACATATCCGACGGATGAACTGCGATGCAGCTTTCGCTCGCACCAAGGATAGCGTGATTTCGATTAAAGCCGCCGCGCGCAGAGCAGCCCGAGCCGGGACGGCGCTTATTGCAAGGCGTGGCAGGATCGTAGAAGTAGTAGCAACGGGTTCGTTGCAGAAGATTACCACCGGTCGTAGCCGCGTTTCGCAATTGTGGTGATGCACCAGCCAGAATGGCGCTTGTGAGTAGGGGATAGCGATTTATCACTCGTCGATCATGGGCGAGCGCCGAATTGCTGACCAGCGCGCCGATCCTCAGCCCGCCATCGGGCAACTCTTCGATGTCTTTCAACGGCAGGCGGTTGATGTCGATGATCGCTTCTGGATGCACAACATCGTATTTCATCAAGTCAACGAGATTGGTCCCGCCCGCGAGGACGAAAGCGCGCGGATTGGCTGAAAGCGCGCGTATCGCATTCTCCACGGATTCGGGCCGGGTGTAGGAAAACGGCTTCATCGTCCGGATCCGTCCGATTTATGCCGACCATTCGACTGCAAGACTGTTTCGATGGCGTCGATGATGTTGGTATAGGCGCCGCACCGGCAGAGATTACCGCTCATCAGTTCACGGATCTCGGCGCGTGAATACGCTCGGCCTTCATTGACCAGGCTTATCGCGGAACAAATTTGCCCTGGCGTGCAGTAGCCGCATTGAAACGCATCGTGATCAAGAAAAGCCTGTTGCATCGGGTGCAAAGCATCCGGAGTGCCGAAGCCTTCGATCGTCCTTATATCAGCCCCATCCAGCGATACGGCGAGCTTAAGGCAGGAATTTATGCGTTCACCATCAATCAAGACCGTGCATGCGCCGCATTGTCCATGATCGCAGCCCTTCTTAGTGCCCGTAAGCTCGAGCGGACCGCGCAGCAGATCCAGCAGCGTAATCCATGGGGCGATTTCGACGTTTGTTGTTTGGCCGTTGACCATGAATGATACCGCGCACTTTGGTGCGTGCATCGACGAGCGTGTGATCACGGGAAACCCTTTCACTGCTGCTCTGGGCCAAACGGCAGTCGCTTAAGAATGTTCCAATAGGCCAGACGAATGTTTCCCCGTCGCGCCGATGTCAACAATCATCGGTTTTCCGCGAAAACAGCAGTATCCTAGTGATTTTCAACAAGTTCCCTTGAAAACATAGCCCTTCGCGGACTTCCGGCGGACGATTTTCCGAAGAAGCACCAAAGCGTCCGTCTCGGATGCAAAGTGGTGGCTCATCTCCTGGCCGCGCGTACCGATACGCCCCCAAGCTCGAATGAGGGAAACTTCGCCAAACAGCGTCGGCTGTATCGACAACATATAATAGCGCGCCATGTTGCGGCTTGGATCTATCCGTTGAAAGTATAGGTTGGAGCACTGCTGGGTCATGAACACAGCATCACGTGTTCAAGATTCCGCGTCCAATCAGACTTTTGAATCGGTTGGGGCGAACTGATTCACGTTGTTGATGTAAACGCCCGTTCAGAAACAACGGAGAATCTAATGCGCCGGTGCAGCGATGGAGAACGGGACCGCGGCAGCGAAACCCTTTCTTCCGGCGGAATGAATGTGTTGCGGGCGCTTACTGATCAGAATTCATACACAAACTTTGGACCTAGGAGAGCCGATGCCCGACGAAAGCGTGATCCGCGCCTGAGCGTCGCCAGATAATCTTGGATTCAAAAAGATTGTTTAGGTTGAGGAAATCAGCCTGTCCAAACGGATGCTTTTGGATCGAGCAGGTGTTCTTGGCGGTCACGATGACGGTGTCGCGGGCGGCGATGGATCCGACCTGACACAGCGACGAAGACGGACATCGCACTGGAGCGGTCCTATCGGCATCGGCAAGAAACTTGCCTCGTATGGCGATCGCAGCCGTCGTCGGATCGAGGAGATCGGGCGCCTTGATACCAGGTTGATGGTGCATATTGATCGGATTCTTCGGGAGCGATTTGAGAGAGCGACAGCAATCCTTGAAGGGCATCTGCGTGCGTGAAGCTGGCGGCTTGGTCTTGCGTCTCGAACTCCCCGCCTGGAAGTCTTGGACCGCTTGACCAAGACAGCAGCGGTAAGGGCTGGATCTGGTATGCGATTTCGAACCTCGGGCTGGTAGGCGCACCTACGAAATCAAGATTTCTGGGTCGGCGAACAGCCGCCGCCCGTGAGAGTCCAGGACTCCGGGGAAGGGGATTCGCGTCATGCTAATCCCGGAGATCCGCCTTCTCGACGTCAGATCGCATGAGGGAGCTATGCGGTCTTCGTCGTGTTACGCCGAAATCGGTTGGTCCTGGGCCTTTCCGGTCACCCGGTCGCGCACGCTCTCCAGAATCTCGTCGGACAAGACGGGATCGTTCACCGCCCGGGACATGACGAGAGCGCCGACGAAGCTTGCGACATCCGCGATCGCTTGGCTGCGGTCAGGCTTGAAACCACTCTCCGTCTGCCAGTTCTCCATATGGGCGATCAACCCGCGGATATGATCTGTCACCGGGCCTCGCTCCGCCTCCGGCAGTCTTGCGAGCTCCGGCCCAAGAGCGGCCACGGTGCATCCCGCTCCAACGGCGGCGCGATGCTCTGGTGAAAGATAGGATTTCGCGAAATCGTCCAACGATCCACTGAGGGCATCGGCGCCCAGCATGTTCTGCATCGCATGGGCCAGCGCTTGCTCTGCAAGATCGCTCTTGGATTTGAAGTGGCCGTAGAAGCCGCCATGGGTGAGGCCGGCCCCTTTCATGACGGCATCGACACCGACGGCATGGATGCCATTCTCGCGAAACAGCTTTGCTGCCGTATCGAGAATCCGCTGCCGGTTATCCTTTGCCTGTTCCTTGGTCGGACGCATGCGCAACTCCTTTCGGAAAATACCCTTGACAATTTATATGACGACCGTCATTTAAATGCAATGCATGACGATCGTCATTTAAATAAACAAACCGGGCGGAAACGCTTTTTAGAAGGATGAAGCACATGAGCATGCGTTATAGAGTTTTCGGCCGCACCGGCCTTCGCGTTTCGTCGTTGGCGCTGGGCACCGGCAATTTCGGCACCGGCTGGGGCTACGGCGCGGACCGAGAGACTGCGAAGCAGATATTCGAGGGTTACCGCACCGCCGGCGGCAATTTCATCGATACGGCCGACCAGTATCAGTTCGGCCACTCGGAAACGCTGACCGGCGAATTCATCACTAGCGAGCGCGACGATATCGTGCTCGCTACAAAGTTCTCGCTGGGCGATGCGCCGACCAGCGGCTTGCAGCGCACTGGCAACAGCCGCAAGGCGATGATTCAATCCGTGGAAGCCAGCCTGAAGCGCCTGAACACCGATCGCATCGATCTTCTCTGGGTGCATATGCCGGATGCCGTCACCCCGATCGACGAAATCGTCCGCGGCCTTGATGACCTCTCCCGTTCCGGCAAGATCCTCTATTCCGGCCTGTCGGACTTCCCAGCCTGGCGCGTCGCCACCGCCGCCACCTTGGCAGACCTGCGCGGCTGGTCGCCGATCTCGGCGCTGCAGATCGAATACAGCCTCGTGGAACGCACCGTCGAGCGCGAGCTGATCCCCATGGCCAATGCCTTTGGACTGGGCACCGTTAGCTGGTCACCGCTTGGCGGTGGTCTCCTCACCGGAAAATATCGCAAGGGCGAGACGGGCAGGGCGCAAGGGCTCGGCGCGGTCATCCATGGTGAAAGCGACGATCGCAAGACGGCAACCGTTGACGTGGTTCTGGCGATTGCCGAGGAAACCGGACTTCCTGCCGGTCAGATCGCCATCGCCTGGGTACTAGCCAAAGGCTCAACGCTGCCGATCATCGGTCCGCGCACCAAGGAGCAGCTCGACGACAATCTTTCAGCACTCAATGTTCGCCTGACCGAAGAGCAGATCGCCCGCCTCGATACCGCCAGCGCCATCCCGCTCGGCTTCCCCTACGATATCGTTACCGGCAGTCGCGGTCGTCTGGCGGGCGGCAAGGAGGATGTGATGGACTGGCCGGCCGCTGCGGTGAAGTGAGGCCGTTGATCGGCCGAATTTTCCATCCGTCATGCTCGGCCCGGGGCGAAGCTTCCGTTTTCGCGGGGTGAGTCCTCGGCTCACCACCCGGGGATGACGGAGTGGCTCCCGGACAGAAGCCCAATGTCGCCGCGACGATGTCGAAGCAGCCCTCCATGGACGTGTTCTTTCGACGTCGGCAAGGCTTTGCCGTTGTCGCCCTGGGACTAGGGAAGCGTAAGACTGGGACAGTGAACGACGGGCGTCAAGCTTGGCGAGAGGTGTTCGCGCCAGGAGTGCGGTTGTTACCGTTCTATGTCATGTTATTTCATTACATAAAATCAGATAAGAGTAATTATGGAACTGGACGGTCATTTGGGCAGTGTTGCTTTTCTGGATTAGCCGAGCGCCTTCAAAGCCCTGTTCCTCCTGGCCCTGGTGACGATCGAGCGAAAGCGAAAAAGCAACAAACCGCCCATTTCCGCTCCTGCAACAACTAATCCTGTGCGCGAGGTCGCCAAAGCATTGTCTTCCAAAGCAAATCTTTCGCTCACTCACCCAGCTTCATTGCCGAAACGGCATTCTTTGGAACATGGCCACGGTTTCGTCCGTGTTGCCTTTTGCGCTTAAATCGCCGTTGAAGCCGCCGTGAATTCCTCGATATAGTACGGTTTCGGCTATTGCTTTTCCGGTAGAACGTCAGAGGCGCGCTCGTCAGGACAAGCGATTTCCCGATGCCAGTCAATCTTGTTTCTTCCTCGCTGCCAGTGACGATTTCCGGAATGGTCATCGTCGGTTTTTTCGGCGCTCCGCATTCTGGGCCACGATCTGAGCGATGTGCTGGAGCCTTCGTTGGAGCTGTCTTTCAACCAGCGCTGAATATTGCACGCCGGATCACAATCCAGAGTCGATCATGTTCGCCTCGGGACGCCAAATCTCCCTTCGGACCGATCACCAAGGCGTGCGTCCCGAGGGTTCCTAAGTGTCATCGTCTTCGGCGTCGCAATCCAAACCATCCTTCACGCGCTGAACTGCTTCCGCCACAGCGGCTTCCAGATACGAAACCTCGTCATCGGTCAGCTCCCCGAACAGGCCGCGTTTCTTTTTCGAGATGCGGCCGTTCTGTAGGCACAGCTTGACGAACAAAGCCGCCCTGCGGTTGGGCATATCGATTACATCGGTCAAAGCTGTGTAGCCGGCATCGAAATAACGAATGTAGTCGAGTTCCTCCTTGAGGTCTTTCTGCACCGTCTCGGCGATCTTCTGATAGATGAACTCCACCGATGGAGTGCCATCGAAATATCGATAGAGGTGGGCGGTGTCGTTCCTGACGATGATGTTGTGATCCCTGTCCCATCGCCAGTCCGTTCTTTCCAATGCGGGACGCGAGAACGTATCAAGCGTGGCCCCGTATGCTTTTTCGTCACGGATGATGGCGGCGGATACCGGGAAGAGAAAGTCGGGGGGGGTGAAGCCTTCTCTGGACAGGACGTTGTGGATCAGGAAGCGGTGGATTCGCCCGTTGCCGTCTTCGAACGGATGTATGTAGACGAAAGCGAAAGCGACAACCGTCGCCGCGACCACAGGGTCCGACATGCCCCTGAGCCGCTTGGTCAGCAATGACCAATCGGCCATCAACGGTTCGACATCCTCGGGTTTCGGGCATATGAAATGGACCTTTTCAAATCCGGGGCCGATCGTCTGCCCGACGAAATTCTGGAAATCGCGGAAATCGTTTGCCGCATATCTCGGATCGACGATCGTATTCTGCAGCTCGACGAGATCGCGTTTGCTCGCCGGATCGAAAGCCGCGGTATTCCTCAGCGCGGCAACGAAGCGTTCTGCTCTCTGCGCGGTGGGCTCTTCGCGCTCGATCTCAAAGGAGGATTTCGTCTCCTTGGTGAACAGGTACTGGATCGCTCTGGCAAGGAGTGCTGGGTCGCAATCGTTTACGATGTCTTGAGCCTGCCTGTTGATTTCCGACGCTCTTGCATCGGCTATCAGCCTCGTGGGACGTACGGTGACGCATAGTCCCGGCACGCCGAGCATGTTGTCGACAACCTTGTGGCGTTGTGAGAATCTGCCGGCCGCGCCGATGTTTTTCTTTTCATCCAGCGCATGGACGTAATTCACGGTACCCGCGTCTGGCAGAGAAAGCCGTGCTCCAGTGAACCATTCATAGAGAAACCATGCCCGGCGGGCGAACGCACCTTTTGGCTCGGTTTTGACCCAGGCTTCGATCTCTGCCGGATCGACCTTGTTCATGGTCTGGGCTATGACGCCCATGTCGAGTGTTTCATTCTTCAGAGCGAATTTGAGGTTTCCTGCAGTGCTTTCTTCGGGAGCATAGACAAGGGGGTACTTTTCAATGACTCTCCCCTCTTCTACATATGTTTTCCGAGACGTCTGGCCGCACCAGGACTCGACGGCTGGCGCAGGGCAATCCAAGCCCAGATGCGTCTTCAGCCAATTCTGTCCGACTGGGAATTCGCTCATCGTGGAACCCGCCCGTTCAAAAACGCATTCGCTTGTTAAGATTCGTTTTATTTTACCTTCTACCGTCAAAAAACGCTATATGGCCAAGCATTTTCGGAAGAGCGCCCTCAAAAATGCATTCGAGCGTAAAAAATGCGATGCAAAAATGCCTTAGCGTCGAAAAACGTATTCGAGATTGCATCAACGCCGAACAATCCAAGCCGGATCACACCCCGTGTCGCAGGCGGCAGGAGGAAAGGCGGCGAGCGCCATAGGCTCCGCAGCTATGAAGAAAGCAACAAAGGCTCTAAACGGTCCGCGCTACACCGTCCACCTGTGTTGCGAATCCGGTCTGGAATAAAAGCAACAAACAGAGCGCGTGTTGCAACAAGCAGGTCAGGCATGACGGTCCAAGAACGCCTTTATTGTTGGGCCATCGATATACTCACTCACTCAGCTACAGAGCCGAAACCGCACTCTTGAAACTACAAATATGCCGCTGATGAGGCTTTGAGGCCGCCTTGCGAAGCTTCCGAACTGGGAAGACACCCAACGGCAAATAACGCCAACTGGACGCCTTCGATGAAGACAAAACGTCGCCTGCTGGGAACGCCTCGTTGACTCTACTCTTCTCCGAACTCCAGAGGCATATCGGGGCTTCATGCAGAATACTTAGATGCGAATCCGATCCGCCGCCACTATGCAGGCGGCCATGTAACGTGTGCGCAAAGAGGTATTGCTCCGGTGGACGAAGTAACGGATTACGACATGTCGGAGCATCGCAGATAATTATAGGTGCAACTTTACATTGTATTCAGACAAAATATTGCTTCTATGCCCGATCCATTCAAAGATTCTCACTTTGCTAACCATTTTGCATCACGTTCCCTCAGCCACCCGACGATGATCTCGGGAATTGCACTTGTGTGTGACATGACTTCATGACGTCAGAAATGAATTCGGCGCGCCAGAAGAGACATGTCCACGTTGAGAAATGTCCATCATGAGAATCAAGAACCAATTCATCATCCTGGCATCCGCCACCGGTGTCGCTATTACGGGCCTGGTCGGTAGCCTGTGGGGATACGACGGCGCTGCCACGGATGTGACAAAGGCCTACGACCAGAAGTACCGATCTTATCTGCTTGCCGATAATTTGCGCCAGTCGTCCGACGACCTCACTCGTCTGGTGCGGACATATGCCGAAACCGGCGACGTTTCTTTCAAGGAACAATACAATGCCGTCGTAGAGATCAGAAACGGTACACGGCCGCGCCCGCAAGACTATCACCGGATCTATTGGGACTTCGTCGCAAGCGGAGAGACCAAGCCCCGTCCAGATGGTGTCGCCGTTTCCCTAAACGACCTGATGAAGCAGGCCGGCTTCACGGACGAGGAATTCTCGCTCCTTGACGAGGCCGGCAAGCGCTCCGACGCCCTGATCAAGCTGGAAACCGAGGCGATGGATCTCGTGGACAATGCCGCGACGAAGGGGCCGGAGTCCCAGCGCAAGGCGACGCAGATGCTTAACTCGCCGGACTACCATCGCTATAAGGCCGAGATCATGAAGCCGGTCGATACCTTCTTCGTCAAACTCGAAGCGCGCACCCAAGCCGCAGTGGATGAGGCGAACGCTGACGATCGCTGCCATGTCCGCTCTCGTTTTGATGCTTGCCATTGTCGGTCTCGTGACCTTCAAGCGGATCATTGGCGGCATGTACAAACTCGGTGCGTCGATGGGCCTCGTCGCAGGTGGGCAGTTGGACGCCCAGATCGATCTTGCAAAGAACAATGACGAAATCGGCGACATGGGCAAGGCGCTGGAAGTTTTCCGGCAAGGCGCGATCGCCAACAGGCGATTGGAGAAAGAGGCGGAAGAAAATCGCAGGCGTGCGGAGGCCGAGCGGATCGCGACGCAGGAAAAGGCCGAAGCCGATGCAGCCGAACGCCTCCGCGTTGCGACCTCCGGACTCGCCGCCGGCCTGAAGCGCCTCGCCTCCGGCGACCTGGCTTTCCAGCTCAACGAGGCCTTCGCGCAGGATTTCGAAGCCTTGCGCCGCGACTTCAACCAGTCCGTCTCCCAGCTGGGGACGACGATGTCCGAAATATCGAACTCGATCTCTGGGCTCGATACCGGCACCCGCGAGATCGCCGACGGTACGGACGACCTATCGAAGCGCACCGAGCAGCAAGCGGCCTCGCTCGAGGAAACGGCCGCAGCTCTTGACGAGATCACTGTCAACGTCGCCAATTCCAGCAAGCGCACCGAAGAAGCCAAGAATGTCGCGAGCCGCGCCAATCAATCGGCTGCCGAATCTGCGCAAGTTGTCTCACATGCTGAAGAGGCCATGCGCAAGATCGAGGAAAGCTCACAACAGATTTCCAACATCATCGGCGTCATTGACGAGATTGCTTTCCAGACCAATCTCCTGGCGCTGAACGCCGGGGTGGAGGCGGCACGGGCGGGCGATGCCGGCAAGGGCTTTGCCGTCGTAGCCCAGGAAGTGCGGGAACTCGCCCAGCGGTCCGCCCAAGCGGCCAAGGAAATCAAGGGGCTCATCCATAACTCGTCTACAGAAGTCGGAAACGGAGTGAAACTGGTTCGCGATGCCGGTTCGGCATTGAAAACCATCAGCGGCTTCATCGTCGAGATCAACGCGCACATGGAATCGATCGCCACATCCGCGAAAGAACAGTCAGTGGGGCTTGCCGAGGTCAACACGGCTGTCAATTCGATGGACCAGACGACGCAGCAGAATGCCGCAATGGTGGAACAATCGAACGCGGCATCAAACACACTTGCCTCGGAAGCCGTCAGGCTGCGGGAACTGGTCAGCCAGTTCAGGCTCGAAGGCATGACCGCGACGCATCCCGGCTCACCGCGCGTTGCCCGCAGCGCTGATTCCGCAGTCGCCTCCCCTGCCCGCTCGCTCAACCGTAAGGTCGCGTCCGCATTCAGCGGCAATGCGGCGCTGGCAACCAGCGACTGGGAAGAGTTCTGAGAGGTTGATATTTAGCATTTCGTCTTGGACGCGCTCGCGAGCAACGGAGCGCGTCCAACGATGGCCTTTAGACGCACAAGGCTCGCCACCATCGTAGTCTCTCTATTTCGTAAAAAGCGAGGAGATCAACCCGCAGGGACAACCGCGCTGCTTGCTCGGCTCACGGATCCTTGTCTCAGCCGATCGCTACTTCAAGCAACGCATCGCGCCGGCATCGAGGCAGCCATGACCGAGATCAAGGGTGAAACTTTCAAAGAAGGCTTTAACTTCTCTTCACGCAAAGGAACGTGGCCGATCAATCCAATAGGCCTTTGATCGTCGCGACAGGCAAAAACATGCGCATCGGCATCGATGGCAACGACTGGAAGCCATACCCAGCGTAGAGTTCGACGCGACGCCTCGTCTTTTCCTCATTGCCAGATTCGAGGACGTCAAGGAGAACAACGGCGATCCCGATCTGGTCGGCAATTCGGGCAATCCGTTTGAGACAATCGGCAAGGAGATCGCCACCGTAACCGCCACTCCTATAGCGCTCATCGCGCCCCACCATCGAGATATAGGCTGCAGGAATGCTGCCCGGCCCGATCCGTACCACGCACATCTCCTGTTCGGTTCCTATTGCTACGCCCAGGCATGGCGCATCCGCACGGAGAAGCTCGCGCGCGAGATCAGCGAGGATCGCTGGTGGGCAATCGAGATGGTGTGGTCCGTCGGCTCGGCCCATCTGCTGAGGGCGCTTGCACTTTCGGCCCGACCCGCACTCGCCGCAGCAAAGATGTCGAACCTTCACGGACCGTTCGGTGAACCGGCATGGCTGACGGCCCTTGCGGCGGCGCGCTCACAGGCCGAACAGATATCGCCTAATTGACACCCGTCCCCGATAGTCCGGGGGCGAGGTTAGCTGGCTTTCTTCAATCCCGCGACCTTTCTAAGATCGTCGTTCAATCGACTTTGCCAGCCCTTGCCGCAGTTGCGCTTGTAGTGCTCGATGATGTCGGGGTCCAACCGAATGGATATCTGTTGCCGAGGTTTTTCGATAGCCGGGCGCCCTCTAGACCTCTTGATGCTTTCAGCCAGGTCAGGGAAAGCTTCCGCAAACGGCCTTGCTTGAGCTAACTGATCATCTGTTGCCTCTGGCGCGTCGGGGTCACTGGCTATCTTACGTTGGATTTCAGCCTCTTCTTTATCGGAGAGGTAGCGAACCTTGCGGGGTTGGTTGGTCATAGTAGGTTCCTTTCCTTCTGGCTGGCGTCACGCATGGAAATGATGGAAATGCCTTCGGTTCCAAGGTGGGCGAACACGACTGCGATAACGCCGTTGCGCAGGACGCCGATTGCCATGAAGCGGCCTTCCTTTGCCGGGATCACGAGAGACGACATGAAGAACTGTCCAGATCGTCAAAGTCATAGCCGTGCTGGCTATGTTGGACTGGCGCTTGTGGTTATCGTAGGTGATCTTCATGCATTTATGTATCACATTTATTCATTAATGCAAGAATAAACGTGATACGTTTAATCGAGGAGATGAACCACAATTTCGCATCCGACGCTAAGGCCGCTCGACTCTTGAATTACGACGTCGTGCTGAATAGCGACGATCCGAAGATGCTTGCGAAAGCTTTAAACGCTCTGAAACCAGACGGCCACCTCGTTTCGATTTGAGGCCCCGCCGGATGCGGCATTCGAACGGATTTCCAAGGCCTCAGGAAGATACCCAATGCTAATCTGCGCAAGTGCCGAGTATTGGCGTCATAAGCTTTATGTGGGCATCGACTCGTTCCAGCACTTTTTCAGGAATAACGGCACGTTCAGGCAGGGACCACCAAAGCTGGTTTACACATTCAACCGTCTCGGTCACCGCTTTGAGCACAGCAGCTTCCGGCAGACGTGAACGGTTAGCGAAGGCCTTCCACCGTTGTGCATTCATTGCCTTGAAGGAGCGGTCGCCGGCAAGCGGCAGCGCCATAGCATCAGCCGGAATATAGGGAACCGTCGAGAGCACGTCGTAGACCGGTGCAAGTGCCGGCTTGTCGCCGGCGCTGCGATAGATCAGCGACCAATTTTTGAGGTGCATGTCACCATTGCCAGTGATGGCGGCCAAAGCCAACCGTCGGACGAATTCCAGCGCGGCCGAAGAGGAAACCGCAACGCCGAGTGCAGCGGCGATATCGTGATAGGCCGCGCCTTCGTATTTGCGCGAAGGATAGATGCCGAACACCTGAGCAAAATCCTCGACATGGATCCGCTCACCATCCACGCCGCGATCGAAGCGTTTGACGAGCAAGACTTTCCCGTCGGACAGCGTATTGAATTCCTCCGGAATACCCGCGAATTCCGATTGTTCGACAAGCTCACGTTCCGGCACATCCATGCCGATCGCATCGGCCAGAGCTAGATTGGCATATTCGTTCTCCGAGACGCCCGGAAACGAAGTCGAAGGAAACTTGGCGATATAAGCCCCCTGCTCATCCCCGAGCGGGATGGCCAGGCCCCCACCCTTGCCCGTGTTCTTGACGACCGAAAGTTTCATCTGCACACCCGCGAGCGAAAACCGGGCCTTCGGTTCGGGACGTGACAGAGCGTCGGCATTAGCAACCACTCCTTCGCTTGGTACGACGCGGACAGCACCTGGTAAATCCGACCCGAGGGCGACAAGCAGATCGAAATCGTTCCCAGCGCGAACACTGCCTGCGTGGTGCTTTTCCATCGCCTCGCGCAGTTTGTCATCGGGAAGAAGATTGGCAAAAAATGCGGGCAAAGCACTAGCTACAGGTTTTGGATCCTTGCGCAATCCTCCGGTTGCCGCGCGAAAAGACAGACTGAGCACAGGGAAACCACCCGTAGCGCGATAGCTATCCTCGAAGCTGAACGCGTTGAAATCGCCGGGTGTCCTGACGATCGTGCCGACCTTCAGATTGTTCAACAACACCTCAAGCGATGAGACCGATTTGGGATTTAGAGACGAATTAGACATCAGTGTCACCGTCGGGACGGGACATGAAGGCGGGCAAATCGTCGTCGTCATTCGGTCGTAGCAACGCATCAACGGCTGGGACTATCGCCTGAGGGATAAGCATAATTTCGAGACCGAGGGCGCGAGCAATGTTGATCAGCGTCGTCGTACGGGCCGCGGCGCTCCCCGTCTCGATTTCGCGATACCGAGGACGCGATATGCCTGCCATCTCGGCAACTTGCTCTTGTGTGAGCCCCAAGCCTTTACGCTTCGTCTTTAACAATCGACCGATTTCAAGTAGAGCCTCTGATCTCATTTTTGATACCTAGACATATCATACCATTCGAAATGATACGTATAAATATCTACCCCCACAGTCAAGAGGAATGAAATGTATGGGGACCTTTGCAGATAAGTGATCCGTTTACGGATCGTCTTTCTCAGCGATTAGGCAGTTCCCAGATCGAGCGCGCGGCTCCAGCGGCGCGGAGAAGAGGTGAGAGGAACATCGCCCGAGTATCGACGTTCAACTGAAATCGGAAACTGTGTTCCTGGTCGAGACCTGGCGTCCACCGTTGTGGGAACAAAACTCTGGAGATTGAAAATGAAAGAGGCCAAAAAACCAACGCCCGCAGGCGAAGAGTCGGCCAAAGGCTTGAAAGAAAGCGCCGAAAAGGAGGAGAGACGGGTGGAACGACAGAAAGGAAGCCCGCTGGCAAAGGGCGAGGACCGATTTGAGGAGCGTTCCAGAAGCTCTGACGGTAAGAGCGCTGGAGACAAACAAAGACCCTGAAGTCGATGCCGAAACATGAAATTCCAAAAGCGCCGCTACGCGCACCTGTGAGGCGCCGGGAAACTCTCGGTCGGCTGGAGATGTCGCTGTCGCTGAAACCATTCATCATCACGGAAAGCGGGCGCACGCAAAACTCGAAATCGTGGGTAGTGACGCATTCGACGCTTAGGTTAAGTCTGCGAGACGAGTGAATTGACATGCTCTTCGAGTGTGACTTTCCCACGGATCGGCTCGTTAGGCAGTTCGGCACCGTCAATCGTCGCCATGGTCATGCGGGCATAGGAGCGGGCGGCGGCCTCGGAAAACCCCTGCTCTCGGAAGCTCTTTTCGATCCGTTGACGGGCTATCCCTTGTAGTGCGACAGGAAGACCAAGCGCGTTTGAGAAGGCTTGCGCCACTTCCGTAAAAGTGTATCTGCGGGGGCCCTCGACATACTTAATACCGACGTCATTGTTGGTGCTTGAAAGTCGTATCGCCGCTACCTCTGCGAGGTCCGCAGGAGAGACCATCGGCAACACAAGATCTCCGGGGAAAGGCGACGACAGATGTCCCTCTTTAGCTGTCTCCAGCAGATTATCCAGATTGGTGAAGTAATAGGCCGCCCGGTTTATCGCGGTCGGTACCCCAGTTCCTTGCACAAGCTGCTCAAATTCGTAAAGGACGGATAAGTCACCAATGCCGTCGCCAGCCTGAGCGCCATAAGAGGATGCAACGACGACCTTCTCCAGGTCTGATCCTCCGACAGCTCTCGCGATGCTTCGAGCGGTTTTGAGTTCCTCGCTGTTGGTATCGGAAGCTCGGCTTGCCGGCGGATTGAGAAGGAAAGCGCGTTTTGCCTGCCTGAAAACCGCGTGAAGCCGATCCTCATTTGCCACGTCAGCGATAACTACTTCGACGTTGTTTCCTTGGATAGTTTTCGCCTTTTCCGGATCATGAGCGATGGCGGTAACGTGCTCGCCTGACGAACCGAGAGCCGCGACAACGCTCGAACCGACATGTCCGGTGGCTCCCAGGACGACGTACATGTTTATCTTCCTCTTAAGCTAAAAATGCTGCCCTCGGGGAAGCCCGTCGGCAACTCAAGCAAGACTCGATTTCGCTGCATCACTCAGCGCTGCGATCCGCTTCATCGAAGTGTTGACTTCAGCCTCGTTCCACGAATTTGTTGAAACGGCTGAGGTTGCCATCGCTTGTCTTATCTTGGTAGAGGAAGGCGAGCTTCGCCTCGTCGAAAATCCTGAAGAATTCCTCCCACTCGACTTCTTCAAAAGCTTCCTCTTTTTCTCCGAAATCGATACGAAGCACGCCGCCCTTTCCTTCCGTGCGGATGACGGAAGGGGTTCCACGCCGTTTTTCAACCCATGATCGGATCGTGTCGTGGTCCGTAGTACTTTCTGAACTGCTCATAACCCACTTCCTCCCTGGATCGTTCACATAGTGACCTTGGCGTTGTCGCCCATGTCCGGCCGGACATGGCTGACTGCGGCCGCAGCCATTTTAATGTAGCTAACGATCGTGCCCGGACTGTCCCAGTATTCGGCGAAATCAGGGGTGACCTTGAGGACACGGATCGACGGATCGTCTGGGCTATCCCACCAAGCCTTGGCAGGCGTGGCCCACAGGTCGCGAATTTTTGATCGATCATTTAGCACTTCAGCGGCGCCGGAAATCGAAACGTATTTCTGCCCCTTGGATTCTGCGAAAGCGAGGCAGACGGAGCGATTTGTCTCGATCTCGTCATCCTTGTGACTTGCGACGTCCGTGAGGAAATAAAAAGCATTTTCGCTCGCCTGTGGATGTGCAGACATTGGTCGGGAGCGAATGCTATCGCCGACCTGGGTAGCAAGCATGCAGAATCCGATCTTCTCAGCAAGGTTCCAGACTTTTGCCTGCTCATCTTTGTCATGTGTCATAGAAACTCTCCTCTAGAGGTCTGCCGTTCCATAGGCGACGCTCGGTCCTGGCTATCACGACACCTATGTCCTCAGCCGCAAACTAGCGGCGAGCGACCATTAAAATTGTCGCCATCGCGCACCCTGACTGCGCTTTGCCTCAGACTTCGTTTCATGGGACACAGCGGACCGGCCCGGCGCCGGAGACGACAAACGGAAAAACCGTTTGTCGGTCGAAAGGTTCCCAATGATCAGCGGTTCTGGCGCGGCAAGGCTTGCCGATGCGCTTCAATCAGTCGTCTTCGCTCTGCCGGAGTGGCTGTAAGGAGCTTACCGCGAGCGCTCTGCATATCGTGCTGAGATCAAAAGACGATCCTTAACGGCTCCTGCTCACGGAGCCCTCTTCCGGACGGCTAAAGAACCGGGTCAGCGGCTGCCTACCACTGGGCGACACAGAAGCGGTCGAGAGCCGCGGAGTTCATCTCGACAGCAGCCGGAGAAGCTGGGGGCACATTGGGCGACAGCACAGAGCAGCTAGTTCTGTCATAGCATCGGACACTTGGATCCCACCCGCCCGCCTTGCGGCGGTAGGTGGGCTTATGTGGTGATCACTTGAATCTTTGGAGCATTTTCTGCATCTTGAGATTCTCGGAATGGAGCTTTTCAGCTAGCAATCTCTTCAGCCACACATTCTCGTGTTCAAGTTTATCTAGCTCAACACGGGAGGCAGAATCGAGACCAACTTCAGTGGACGCGTTGTGATTGAGGCGCGGCAGATTATCCAATACCTCTGCCGCCTGCTCTCCAAGAGCCGCCTGTTTTTGGGGCGGTAACGTTCTTATTTTCCGGGGCAGTTTAATTTTGCGGTCGTCCGCTGCGATGGCCTCTCCTTCAAGCTCTTTTGCGCTTGCGGTTAGATCCCTAGTGAACACGGGCAATGAACTTACGGAATTGTCAGCTGGCGAACTGGCCTCGACGAAAGGCTCGTCCAGATGTGATGCATGAGGCAAGAGAACTTCCACCTCGCGAGCAAGCGACTTAAAATCTGTACCACCCCAAATCGACGTAGGCTGGGGCTTTGGGCGCCGCCGAGACGATTTGAACTCCACGACGAAACTTCTCTTACTTGGCTTCATATGAGCCTTCACTCCGCAACGAACTAGCAATGAGAATTAGCGACCCGAAAGGAGCACCCATCGCCGAGTGCGGTTCGCTACGAACTGATCCTTATGATCGATCGAATGGAACAGCGCCCCATGAGAACACCGACGCTTCCCGACCGGAGCGGCGTTGTGACGCCGCCGCCCATGAGCCTAGTGTTTAGTCCAAACCAAGCCGTTTGCGCAACACGGCATTTTCCGAGCGCAGCTTTTCAGCCAGGTTCTTGCGAAGTCGCAAGTTCTCTTCTTCAAGCTTCACCAAATCTTCCAGATCGTCGGGCAGAGCCTCATTACTCGGCTGCATTACGACCTGGGCACCGGCCGCCTTTTTCCAGTTGTAATAGGTCTGTTCGCCAATACCAACATCCCTTACAGCATCCTTGAGCGTGGTTTTGCGTTCGCGCATCAAGGTCTCAATCCGATTGAGCTTTGCTGTTTTCTCCTCCTGCGAGTGCCTGACAGACCTGCCTGCGGGAGCCTTGGCTGGGGATGCCTTGTCCTGGCTTTTAGATGCCGCGGGCTTCCGTGTCATTTTATCGCTGATTGTTTCGCCGTGAACTGCGGGTTGCTCGATATTACTCTCATCCACCATGTTATTCTCCCATATTGGACTATTCGCTTTTCCCGCGTAGAGCCTCAGGGCGTCAATGTCCAGACGTGCATCCACGCATTATCGTCAGCTACGGAGTGAGAGGTTTGGAATATCCAAGCCGATAGTACACGTCAAGCGGAGCACCCTGTCGATATTCAGTGTCCAGATCCAGCAATATCAGTACCGGCCGGAGAACTGGTACGGGCCGAGGAAGCACAGCCAATCCGCTGTTATTATGATATACTTTTGCAGCCGTCAGTCCACTGATAAGGAGGCTGCGATGCGGGA
Source organism: Ensifer sp. Root31 (assembly GCF_001424825.1). Lineage (NCBI taxonomy): Bacteria > Pseudomonadati > Pseudomonadota > Alphaproteobacteria > Hyphomicrobiales > Rhizobiaceae > Ensifer > Ensifer sp. Root31. The sequence goes on from NZ_LMCO01000004.1 coordinate 139,968, forward strand.
TATTGCGGGAAAAGCCAAGCAGGTGAGCCCGGGCGAATTGAAGTTCCTGCAGGGCGTTTTCGATCGGGGTATGCATGTGGTGTGACGTTGCGCGCCCTAGCGAGCGAGCGGACCGTTTAGCTCGGTTAATTCCACGGAACCAACGACGAGGTGACGCTGCTTGCACACACTATGGCGTGAGGCGTGGCTCTCTAGAATCCGACCGCAGGAAACTGAAGATGTCAGTTTGAGACGCTCGGGCAAAATTTGTTCCCAAATGCTGGAACCTTCTTCAGCGATCGCGATTGGATGGTCGTCAGCGAAGTCTGACATTGCACCTTGTGACCCCGGCTCCTCCGATTTTTTGGCAACCGGAGGGGCCACCTAATCTCGCCGGCTCACTTGACCAATCAACCGCTCCTTTCCACCCACGAGACATTCTCTCGGGCAAACCGATTTTGCCTTTCGATCAGCGGATCATAAGTTGATCTTCGCCAAGGATGCGAGCCATCGCAGCCGTCGCGGACCACCCGAAACCCTGCAAAGCCTTCAACTGTATACTGCCTTCATCGCTTGGAATTGGGCATCAGAACCGTCGATAACAGCGCTCAAAAGCAAAACCGCTGTGGATCAATTTTAAGGAAGCCGGTTGACTGCGCCAGCACTGTTGCCGCGACAACATTATACAACACCATGGCTTAGAGGTATAAAGTTCGGCCGCGGCAGTGGCATGCTTGCGATCGCCACAACATTCGAGACGGCCATTCCGCCGAAGATATCGAACCGCATGGGACCTGGAGAACTTTGATGAGCCGTCGCGTAACGGTGAGGGCATTTGGTTAGTCCAATCTTTCAGCAACGCGCGGCTATCGGTGATCTGGCCCTTTGGAACTTTCAAATCCGCTCGTGGTTAGTCTCGATACCTGCGCTACGATCTTGCAAGACTGAAGGACGGAGGAGTTTCGACGTAGCAGCGGTAGTTGCTCGTAAACGGCCACTGGCCGACCACCCACGCAATTTCGACTGCAGAGGATCGAACCAGTTTCCCACCAATCCGTTTAATCAAAGACGGAAGCTATCGACGGCGAGAGGGGAACCCAAGAGTGCCAGAGAATAACGCCGAAAACGACCCAAAGGGCCGAGACGCCAAATCGCCAGGGCAGATACCCGCGAACGGATTGTGGGATGTGGCCTGGCGAGTTTACGTCAGCTTTACCGAAGACAGGGTTGCGATGATCGCGGCCGGTGTGACCTACTACCTATTACTCGCAATTTTCCCCGCATTGGGCATCTTTGTCTCGCTCTATGCCTTTGCCGCCGATCCAGCAGATCTCTCAAGGCAGATGGAATTCCTCGTATATGTCGTGCCATCGGAGGCCCTGAGACTGATCATGGACCAATTAGGTACACTTGCATCGCAGAAACCCACCACGGCAGGCCTTGGACTACTGATTAGTTCAAGCATGGCAATGTGGAGCGCACATAACGGGATCGCGGCGGTTTTTGAGGCAATGAACATTGCTTACGGCGAAAGCGAGAAGCGGAGCTTCCTGCACCGCACCAGTCTAGCTATGGCTTTCACCGTCGGCGGCATGATCGCAGCTATTTTGGCAGTCCTGGCGGTCGCGGTGTTACCTGTCTGGCTGGGCTTCATTGGGCTCAAGCGATGGGCTGAGCTGCTTGTCGATTTCGCTCGATGGCCGATTCTGCTACTGATGTTCACGGGAGGTGCCGCGATGCTCTATCGGTACGGACCAAGTCGTGAACCGGCGAAGTCTCCGTGGCTTACCTGGGGGGCTGCCTTTACCACCCTTATGTGGTTGTGCACATCACTGCTGTTTTCATTCTACCTCAACCATTTTGCAAACTATAATGCAACCTACGGCACACTCGGCGCGTTTGTCGGTTTCATGGTTTGGACCTGGATCTCAGTCATCATCCTCATCCTTGGGGCGGAAATAAACGCCGAACTTGAGCATCAAACGATGTGCGATTCCACAACAGGTAGCCCTCTTCCAATGGGCGAACGAGGGGCTTATGTCGCAGATACTGTGGGCGACTCGGCTCCCCCTTCCAACTGAATTTGTTACCCATTACGAGCCCGCAACATCGCTGAACTGCAGGGGCGGTGTTACTTGCTGCCGATGGCGAAAGCTCTGAGTGATCGTGCGCCGAGATGAGGGTAGCATTTGTTCTACCGCAGATCGGCGCGTCGATCCGCCCCACACCAAGTCAGCAATCCGTCAGCCGCCATCGAAGCACTTGATCAGGCGGGTACGCGCAAACACGGCGGTACCATGTTCCACCTCAAACTGCCAAAACATTGCTGAACCAACGTCAATAACCACGGTCGGGCACGAAGAGGCAGATCGTTTTTCCCTGGTTAAGACCGGCTGGGGTGCACCAATGGTATTCACCATCGGGTGACGAGCGTATCCTCCGATCTTTGTAAGGTGTGACCTCTCCGGTTGCGTCCATTACAAATCCTTGTGGTCGCTCGCTCACGGCTGCGTGCGACACTTCGCGGCAGTCGAGGTTCGAACAACAAGAACTGGGGTAAACCCAGCCTGCAGGGCGTCATGTGCGAGTGCCAGGGTCGGCGTCACGCACATAAGCAGGAGGAAAATGTCACGCATTGCAGATCCTTTCTTGCCAAATTTTTCAACACTGCTCCTCCACCCATCAACCCGCCGTACTTTCCTTGGGTTGCCCAACCATCGAACGCCAGGAATGATCCCGCTCGTCAGTCAGGTCAGTGGGCGAAAGAAGATGTGCTCGGGTGAAAGTGCCCGCACGACGGAACTTTGTTTTTTGGCCGCGTGGGTGCTGACGCCGAAACGTCAACAAAACTGCGTGTCGCTGTCAGAGTCCCACTGAACCGAAGAGCTTTCCTCGGTGAACATGCGTGATAACGGGGAAATCACCTCCAAAACGCCCCTGCCCGCGTTTGCAACAACTCTCATAGCGTCCGCGGATAGCTCACACGCGCTGGAGAGTGGAACGAACATCCTGCTGCAACCCAGCGCAACCAACGGGAATGAAGAATTCAGCAAAGCCGACCGAGCTCCTTTGACAAGGCTGTCTCATCAGACTTGGTCCTCCTCGGTCACTTGTCTTCAGATCGCCGGCACCCATTTCCAGAATACTCCCTCCTTGCGGTCCGGATAGTACTTGAATTCACACTCGAAGCGCCAACCGTAGTCCGCTGCCGCTTTCAATGCCTCATCGGAGGGCGGGCTCATACCTGTGCCCGGCGCAAACCAGTCTTCAAGCAGGTCGCACGGCACGTACGCTCCGATTCGGAGCGGCAACTGTTTGAGCACTCCATCCATATCTTTCGGGGGCGACATCGTAATTCCTCATCATGAACGGCTAGTACCGAACCCGGGAAAGTCGAAAGTTAACAAGAGGTAAGCTGCCTACAGATCGCAAAAGCGCAGTTCTTGGCCGAAGCTCCGTTCTGCAATTTCGCCCGGACGCGAGTGCGTCCGCAATAACGGCCGTCCGAAACCAATTTGCCCACAGCGCGCTTTTGCCAAATAGATCGAAACGCCGCCAGCCTTTCACAGTATCCCGGCAAAGGCGCACAAACGTGTCTCCGCAGGTCATGCTCAAATCCGCGCAAGCCTCGCCAGCGTTGTCCTATCGCCGCGGCCGCCTTGTTGCACGGGCATCATATCGTATTTACGCCATTGATTACCGCGATGGGAAAGAGTGCTCTAATAACGATGCCTTCGCGGCGCCACTCACGCATGATCTGGCATTTAAGGTTGGTTTCCAGCACCGTTTCCAGGCGACTCCCAAAGCCGAGGGTGCCAAGGGCTGCATCCGGCGGAGACACTTGGGGGCCGCCGGATTCTCGCCACGTTAGCTGCAATGTGCCGCAGAGAAGTTCGCTTTCGACCGAAATATCGCCCGTATCGGCGGAAAATGCCCCATATTTTACGGCATTGGTCATAAATTCATGCAAGAGGAGCGACAGACTTGTCAAACTCCCAGCACTAATTTCGACGTCGAGGCCTGACATGACGCATCTCGGGCGCGCCTCCTCCTGGTAGGGCGCCGTCAAGGTTTGCAAGAGACGGAAAAGCGTCGTGGTATGTTGCGCAGGGACGCTGTCCATTTGGAGATTAGGCAAGGTGATCTCATGTGCCTTGGCCAAGGCATTCAATCGCTCCCTCAACCCGTGTGCAAGTTCGGAGGGCGTCTCAGCATTCTTTGCTGCAAGGGTCACCAATCCACCCGCCAAGGCAAACAGGTTCTTCACCCGATGATGCATTTCGCGGAGCAGCAGGGATTGTTGTTCGGCATGACGTTTACGCTCGGTGATATCCCGCGCGATCTTGGAGGCCCCGACGATCTTGCCTTGCGTATTACGGATAGGTGAAACCGTCAGCGAAATGTCGAGCAAAGTACCGTCCTTGCGACGTCTAAGTGTTTCAAAGTGATCGACACGTTCTCCCGCCTGAAGTCGAGCCAGAATAGCAGGCTCCTCATCCAGCCGATCGGTGGGAATAAGAATGGTGACCGGTTTGCCAATGACCTCATCGGCGCTATAGCCGAATAGCCGTTGAGCTCCTTGATTCCAGCTCGTGATAATCCCCTGCAGGCTCTTGCTGACTATTGCATCATCAGAGGATTCTACGATTGCAGCGAGAAGAGCGCCAGCATCCGGTCCCTCAGGACAATCGCCTACCGGGGGCACGGCTTCACCACGCGACGCTTCAACACAAGAATTAGAAGACATATTCACTCTCACGAACCATGCTGGGACCGCGCCATCCTTGAACAAGAAAAGCGGCGACGCAAGTCCGTCCCCTCTCGTGCGAGTTGAAAAAATCCATCGAACGCTGCTAAATTTTCACGCGATAAGCACCGGGCGACGCATCGCATTACACCCGCGAACACCATGTCGGTATGTTTCCGCGACCGTTACGCCAGGCTCGGCGAAACAATGGCTCAAAAGTCACCTGAACCATTAAGGACGGCCCGCGTTTCTCCTTGAATGGTGAGGTGAGGTCATGTCTCGTACCTTCAAAACCAATCGAAGCCGAGCTCATTTGCTCAATACCGGCCTGGTCGCGTTCGCTATGTTGACCATCGCTATAATGGTTGCATTGCTTTAGTCGCGGGACCTACTTGGTCTTCTCGGTTCCGGTTGGCGTCCTGATCTCTGACGGACCACCAGTTCCAGACTCGGCGGTCGGATCGCGATCGACAGGGGCAGTTTGCGCGCTCCCATTTTCTGAAGAATTGTTGTCGACGACGCCTTGGTTGCTCGGAGTTACTGCTGGTTTTTCCGTTGTGACCTGTTCTGGGGCGGTCGCGGCGTCATCGTCGATACCTTCACCGTAAAGACCCGCTATGCCCCATGCGACCATGGCAAGAACAAGTCCACCGACAAGCACAGCGAGAACCGGAACGCCAAGAAAACCTTGGCGGGCTCGGACCGCGGGAATTGGCGCGGCGTCGTGTTGTTTGGTTTTTTTGTTGTCGAGATAGCTGGCCATGGAACTCTCCTGTCGCGTTTGTCTCTCATAAACCGAGCTCATGGTCCAAGGTTCCACTAGATCCGGAAACGCGAATGTCATTCTTGGCAACATCGTTGCCACCTGGCCCCTTTTTTTGAAAATGGAAAGACGAACCCGACATCGCGTCTCGATGGCGCATCCCCGTTCAATCGCCGCCGTAAGCCAATACGATCAAAGTGCATTGATGACGACCCTGCTGGCAACGGCTACGAGCAATCCTGCCAAAGCTACCGCCGTGCCATATCGCGCCACCCTCATCCGCCGCCAGCGAGCGCCATTCCAGTCATAGCTCATCAGTCAACTCCGACATTTCGTTCGGTTCTGAAAGTTAACCCAAGTCCGTTATGAAGAGTTTGCGGGCCATGGCTCAGGCTTCGGGGAGCAATTCGTCCGACGAGCCGTCAGCGCCAACTTCTTCAGTCGCACGATCTTTCAGATCCGCCAGCTCGTCCGCCAGTTTTCGCAGCTTCAACGAAATGTCTTGAAGTGCCAATGCGCTAGGCATCTCATCAATCGAGCCGCGCTGATCGTTGTGGTCATTCATTAGAAGCTCCTCTCTTCCAAGTTTAGGAAACTAGGTCGCCGGTGCGTTCCGGCAATGTCCAAATCGTCGCGACAACTCCCGGCCCATTTCCAGTCCATCACCAACGCAATGAGAGGGTTTCAAAGTCAGCTGATTCACTCCGCTTGCGCTCACTAGCAGCTACCTTGCCGTCGGCCATTACTTTTAAGGCGCCTCTAATTAAAGCAGAGCCCAATCGGACTGTCACGCCCTTCATTGGGGAGCCGACCCTACACGGCGGCGAACGCTGCTCGTCCCGCCGCCGGTTGCAAAGCTGCCTTACGGCCGCGACGATTTACGTCGTGCGTCCTACCTACAGTTGGATCCTGCCGCTTCAAAAATTACACGCTTCCGGTCTTAGCCATACGTCTCATTGGGCGATGACTGGGTCTGGGAACGCCCAATTTCCATCCAATAACTCGGCATGCGGGCGGTAGAGCCTGACCGTATAAGTCCAGCCAGGCATGATCGGCAGGCAATTGACCACCTTACCATCGCAGCCGCCAAACTGGATGGTTGGTCGAACCATCGGCACCTTTCTTCGCTGTTAAGTTGTTGAGCGAATAGGCGTTCAGGTCGTTCTTCGGGAAATAGCCATCGGCATTGTAGAGGCTGATTGACCAGAAGCCATCGACCGGAACGTTGCCGACGTGAAGCTTGTAAACGGTCTTGCCATCGTTCTTGGGCGGCGTGAAGTTGAGTAGATTGCGTCCTTTCGCGGATTGCAGCCCCAGGTCGTGGCAGCCGAGATGAAGTGCTGTATCGGTCCACCTGGTCCTTCGTACCGAAGGACGCAAACCTTCTGCGTGCTATTGCTGAGCATGCCCGAGATCACGGCATTCTGCAGCTGGAACTTGCGGTGGGTGCGCACAACGCGGCGGCGATCCGCTTCTATGAGCGCCATGGGTTCGTAAGGGTTGGGCGTATTCCAATCGGCCTGTTGGGCCACGATACGGAAATCGACGAGCTCATCATGGCTTTGCGCCTAGAGTAGCATGGCGCACTGCGAAAACGGGAACAAATCTGCATCCTGCAATCCTAGAACATCGTCTCATCGCCATCTGATGAGACGACATCCGTCTAGGTCCGTTTGCCTGGCCGTTGTCGCTAAAGCTCGCCAATGCCCGTAGTCGCATCCGCAGTGCGAACGCGCAAATTGTTTTGGACATGCGAAACGCCAGTGACGGCGTCGGCGCAGTCCTCCGCACGCCGCTTATCCTGGCGTGACGAAACCAGCCCGGTGAGCGTTACCTCGCCGCTCGAAACCACCACCTCGATATCGGAAACATCCAGCCACCCGTCATCCGTCAACCGATCGTTGACATCGTCTCTGATGCGTTCGTCGGAACGCTTATATCCCCGTGGGCCCTTGCCGCGAAACTGATCCATCCGACGGCGATATTCCGCATCCTCATCGCCAAGCCAGGACGCAACCTCGTCTCCAGCCATTTCGAGAAATCCACGCTGTTCGTCGTAACGGCGACCGCTTTGCGCGTAGCTATCCTCATTGGCGGCGTAGCGTCGACGCTGGCCGTAGCCAGCCCGATCTGCGCGCTCGGTATAGCCTAGATCGTCGGTGCTCCAAGCCTCGGGACTGCCGCGCTCGAAATCGGCCCCGGAACTCGGGCGGGCTCGTCCTTGACCCGATAACGGGCGTTGATGGCTGCGCTCCCGCTCAGGTCTGCGGTTACCATCGCGTTCAGGGTCGTAGTCACGGCCATACCGTTCCTCGCGTTCATATCGATCTTCTGCCATGGTGATGATTCCTCCTTGTTGCCCCAGAACAACGCTCGCGCGTTCCTGTTCCAGGCCAATGGAAACAAATCGCCTCAACGACACAGATGGTCTCGATAATCGAGTCGTACGATTTATTGAGAATGAACCCGAGCGAAGAAGGTCTGCCGGGAGCCAAGAATGTCTCGTTCCGTACTTGATTTGGCGAGCCTTTTCTTTTCGCCACGTGACCTGCAAGACGACCCAATCCATGTCGTTTTTTTCTCTTCGACTGTTATGGGTCGTAGCAGTTAGGTTGGTTCGTCTATCGCAAATCCGACAGGCACTGTTTAGACTTTTTTGAATTACACCCAATAGGGCGCAATCCCATAGTAGTCGTAAACCTGTCGGCCTCTCTCGGCACTCCAATCAAAATCCTGGTCCCGCGGATATCTTGGAGCTCCCTCGAGTTGATCCTTTGTGATGCTTACCTGGAAGCCGCCGAGGCCGGGATTATAGTCGAGTACGTCCCACGGAAGGGGATAGTGGTCATCTCCAATTCCCAAAAGGCCGCCGAAGCTCAGCACAGCATAGGCAACGCGTCCACCACGCTTTTCGAGAATGATCTTCTCGATAGATCCTATGTGATTGCCGGTCCGGTCGTAGACGTACGTCCCCACCACCTTGTCGCTGGCAATGAGGTCATGAGATAGACGCATATCAAGGGTACCCATTTTCATTCCTCCTTTGACCGGAGAACTGCTGTTTTTGAAAGTTGTTCCCTGCCTTTCGGAAGGAAGACACTCACGACAGAAATCCGCGCCAGAACGGTGTCTCATTCCCCGCGTTGGGCGGATGTTACCCGCCAGATGACGTTGCCCACGTCGTCGGCGACGAGCAAGGCGCCCGTCTTGTCGAAAGTCACCCCGACCGGGCGGCCCATGGCCGTATCGCCGGCGCCGATGAAGCCCGTGAGAATGTCCTTCGGCCGGCCGGCTGGTTGGCCGTTGCGAAACTGCACGAAGATCACTTTGTAACCGCTATGCACGCTTCGGTTCCATGAACCGTGCTGGCCAACGAAGGCACCGCCGCGGTACGGGGACGGAAGGGATGATTTCTTGTCAAAGGTTAATCCCAGGGAAGCAGTGTGCGAGCCGAGCGCATAGTCGGGCTTGATTGCCTTGGCGACGAGATCCGGGCGCGGCGGCTTGGCGCGGATGTCAATGTTCTCGCCGAAGTAACTGAAGGGCCAGCCATAGAAGCCGCCTTGACGCAACGAAGTCATGTAATCCGGCACGAGGTCGTCACCGATCTCGTCGCGCTCGTTGACGACCACCCAGAGCCTGCCGCTGTGCGGATTCCAGGCAAGTCCATTGGGGTTTCGTAAGCCCGAAGCGAAAATCCGTGTTTTGTGGCGGGCGGGATCTACTTCCAGCACCGCGGCACGGTTTTTCTCCGCCGCAATGCCATTCTCGCCGACATTGCTGTTAGATCCGACGGTAACGTAGAGCTTCCCACCGTCGCGCCCGGCGATCAGATCCTTGGTCCAGTGGTGATTGATGTCTCCGGCCGGCAGGTCGACGACCTTTTGCGGCGCCGCCGTTATCCGGGTTTGACCGGAGGAATAAGAATAGGCGACGACGGCGTCGGTATTGGCAACGTAAAGCTTTCCGTTGACGAGCGCCATACCGAACGGCGAATTGAGCCCCTCGATGAAAGGTCTGCGCAGATCGGCAGCACCATCGCCATCCGTGTCCCGCAAAAGCGTAATGCGGTTGGCGCTCTCCGTCGCCGCGCCCGCCCGCTTCATGGCCTGCGCCATGAAGACCTTGCGCAGGCTGAATCCGCTGTCCTTCTTGGCGGGCGCGTTTGTCTCGGCCACAAGCACGTCGCCGTTTGGCAGGACATGAATCCAGCGCGGATGATCGAGGCCCTTCGCAAAGGCGTTGACCTTCAGGCCCTTCGCCGGCTTTGGCCTCGCGCCGCCGTTCCACCCTTTTGCTTGGGCGATGTTGATGGTCGGGATCAGTGTGGGTTTCGGTTTCGGAAGCGTCGGATGAGCGCCGTAGCCGCCGTTTGTCGGCGCCGTTGCGGTTTTTTGCGCGGTGGCGGCGAGGCAACCTGCCGTGATCGCTCCGAGCAAAATGACCCCCGGAATACCAAGAACGAGCGGAACTCTGCGAGAATTCATGATCGTGGTCCTCAGCAAAACGTTGCCAACTGGGTATAGCAAGACACAAGGGCGTTCCGAATTATTCCCTATCGCCCAGCTAACGGCAGGCTCGATGATCGGACTGAACACCCAGCCGTCCAAGTATGTGCTCGGCCGCAGAGACGAGGCAATGCGTGAGGCAGCTCTTTTCATCGCGACGACACCGAACTTCACGATTGCTCACTGGTCTGCTGCACAACCCGCCCGCGACATGGAGACGGTCCAGCGCTTGGCTGAAGGTTATCGGATGGCCGGATTGCCGGAATGAACGGGGAGCCTGTTGAGCTCTGCGCAAATGGAGCGGCGACGCCTCGTTCCTACTTGTGGATTTGCTACATAGTTTTGCAAAGTGCGAGCACCAATCTGAAATCGTGTGTGATCAACAGGCAACCGCCTCTCGCACTGGACGCCATCACTAAGCTAATTCTGAACAGGTGGCGGGGTTCGGATTGAGCTACCAGGAAGCGACCGCCATCTGCCGATACCCTGTCGGCCCGATCTGGAGAGGGCGGCTAAGTCCCGCATGGGCTTGTACCTGCGATGGGAATCCCTTGCATTAAGCGTCAACGCGCTCATTGCTGCGCGCGGATCAATCCGATTGGCAACCGAATTCGGCTTCAAGGATCCGCAGTCCATCGAGGTATTTATGCGTTTCCATCCCGCTCGCCAGCGCCTGTTCCAAATTGTCCAAGAGATCTGCATGCTTGACCGGGAGGGCAAGTGGGTTTGACGCCGCCCGCCTTACAAAGGCTGGTTCCGGCTCGGCCGGTTCTTTTGTCAGCGCCACGACAGCGCCAACGATCACGGGATCAAATCCTTTTTCCAGCAATCGCTGAGCCGACCAGCCCGGTCCCTTCTCCAGGACGTCGTGTAAATAGGCCACGACCTTGGCATCCATCCCGTCCACGGCGTTCGCAACACGCTGACAGTGCCTGAAATACGGTTGCCCCGTTTTGTCCAATTGCCCCTGAAGGGCCTCAGCAGCAACTTCGCTGGCGAGAAGCAATGCATCGTGGGAGCTCAAGACACCGCTGTCCATCGGTTCGTTTTCGTTGCCCGGCGTCTCAGGCATGGGCCTATTCCTGGTTATGGGCGCCACCAGGTGCCGTCACGCCCTGCAATCCCGCACCCGCGAGCGAAGGATCTCTGCGGGCGGCGTCTGCAAGAGACACGACGCCCACCAGCCTTTTGTCGCGATTGAGCACTGGAAGTCGTCGAACCTGAATATCGCCCATGTTACGGGCAACGTCGCCGATTTCTTCATCTTCAAAGCAGTATTTGACGTCCGCCGACATCACCTCAGCCACTGTCGTATCCCCGTCGCGGCCGTCGGCCACGCACCGCACGACGATGTCCCTGTCGGTGATCGTGCCGACGAGGCGGTCATCTTGTTCGACAGGAAGAAATCCAATGTCGTTGTCAGCCATATGGCGGGCGACTGCAGCCACGGTATCATCCGGGCTAACGATGTGCACGTTCTTGGTCATGATCTGGGCAATTTGCATGCTCTAGCTCCTATCTTTAGCTCCTATCTTTGCTGGAAAACCGCGGTTCCCTCCCATGGCAGTCGAGCCGCCGGGCGGCAAACGCGCCGAAGCTGATCAATCATGCTCAGGGAAGCACGGGCGGCGGAATCGTTTCGATTTCCATTGGGATTCCTTCCGCTGTGATGTTGTTTGCTAACGGTCGGCCCTCTCCTTTGTTCCGCTCATTCGTTGCGACGTTCGTGATCGATTTCTCCTGGGCGATCGGAACCGATAGTCGATTTTAAGGTTTGGGATGGATCGCGAGGTTCATGAGGTTCATCATGCCGACGCTGATCAGGTTCGTTATTTTGAATGTGGGCGTGGGGTTTCTGCTTGGGGCAGCAACCGCCGCTTCGATCGCAATAGTCGCTCCGGGCGCCCTCGGGCACGGCGAGGGTTTTGATCCGCTTGCATTCGGGCTCCAGGTCTACGCTTTCGGCGCATCCTTTGGCCTCGGTGCCCTGGCGACGGCTTTGATGATGATTGCCAAGGATTGATAGATCCCAAGTGCGATCGACGATTGAAGCGGCTTTGCGCCCATCGAGATGATCGAACCGTGGCCGTTCCTTATCTGTTCCGTGCTGGCCGTGGAACCAACTCTCCCGCGAGAGGCTTACACCAGGCTTCTTGAAGTAGATTGTGTTGAACAATCCCCAAGGCATTGGCGTGAAATAAAAAAAGTGGGCCGTCGAGCCATGTCCAGAGTGAAAATCGCTGGCATTCTGTGGCACGATGGCATCACTTGGCTTCGGGTAGATCCAGCGGGCAACCAATGCGGACGATCACGCGCTCGGCCCCGGCAATCTCCTCGGCTATCCGTCGAATGGTGTCTGAAGCGTCTCGTTCCCGCAGCACGCCTTCAATAATCACCACATCGCCGAGCAAACGAAAACAAAGGCCTCCTGTTTCGAATGTTGTCTCGGAACTCACGGCGCAGCGTATAGAAGCCAGGAGCGCGGCTGCGTCTGCGCTGCGTTCATGAGGTCTGCCACCATCGGGCGCGATCAGGACCATTGCGAAACTCCTCTCATCTCTTCATATGAGCAAACCCTAATTATTTAGGATTGTTCCCTCTGGGCGTTGTGAAGTTTCTTCAAAACCGCCACCTTGGGGCGGTTTCGGCGTTTATGCGATCGTCACGCGCCAACGGCTGCGACGCATAGTAATCGGCAAGCCGGGCCACATCCTCAACGGTTAGATGGCGCACCGCTCGGCTCATCAATTGAGCCGTTGGACTGTCACCGCGTAGATCCTGTTTGAACAGGAGAATTTGCTCTATCAGGAAGGTGCGGGACTGGCCGCTAAGCAAAGGATAAAGAGGATTTCGGCCGTCATGGCAGGCTTGGCAGGCAGCGATCTTTTTCACGGGATCGCCGGTTTTCACCAGAGACAATGTGCGCTCGTCGCCGGAGCGAGCTCTCGGCGTCGATGACAGCAACCCATCCTTGCGGGCAAAGTCGCCGGCCGTGGCATCGATGTCCGCATCCTTCAACCGCGAGACGACGACCTCCATGAACCCACTTTCACGGCTCCCTTTGCGGTAGGCCCGAAGGGCTTCAGCAAGATAGGCGTTTGATTGCCCTGCAATGACTGGAGCTATCGGGTCATTGCCTTCGATACCTTGCTCATGGCACGCCAGGCAGCCGGATAGCGTATCGCCGCTTTCGGTATCCTTCGCACCGGAAAGCTCTTTGTAGCGGGCCGGGCTCATCATCTGCAGCTCCTTTAGAAACGCAACCATTGCCCAGACCTCACCGTCGCGCCCAGCGCCGGGCCAGGCGGGCATCCCGGTATAGCGCAGACCGTCGCGCACGATGACGAACAGTTCCTCGTCCTTCCAGTTGCCAACAGTGTCCCTGAGGTCGGGCGGTGGCGGCAGCATCGCGAGCATTTCCGGGGAGCGGCGGCGATCCGGAGATCCATGGCATTCGGCACAGCTCATCTGGAAATGCACTGCCGTGACCTTGAGGTGTTTGGCACTTTCGAAACCGGAAGGCTTTTTGATGCCGAGCGCCGCAGTTCTCACGGACGAACGCATTGTCCAGTGCAGGAACCACTCGGTGACTGCCCAATGACCGCCGGTTGCACCAACATGAATGATGCCGAGCCAGGCGATCAGCAAGCCGGCAACGGGCGCCAGGGCGGCGGCGGCAGCCAAACATTTCAGACAGCGCTTCACGGTGCCTGCCCTTCGGTCGGTTTCGCAAATGGCGCACGCAAGAGTCTCGCGGCCAGGCCAACGCCACCGGCAAGATAGGCAACTGCCCCAACAAACAGCATGACGATGCCGCCAAGCTGCTGATCTTGGCTCGCAGTCATGGTCACGCCAAAGCAGGTCACATCAGCCACGCCATAAAGAGGGCGCGGAGCCATCGTCAGCAGCACTGCGAGAAGCGTCATATGCATCGAGGTGAGAAGGAGTGCGACAGCCCCGCTAAGCCCTGCATCTGCTTTCCTGCCGGCTCCAAGACACGCAAGCCAGAGAAAGCCGCCCGCGGCCAGGAAAATTGCAAGCTCAGCCAGACGCATGCCAATCGAGGTTTCCGCCAGATCCCGCATCGCCGGGACATGCCAAACCCAAACGACGACGAGCTCGACGAAGGACAACAGAAGGCCGGCGCCAGGATGCCAGTGGCTGCTCGGGTCCCATCGTGTTCCCGAGACAGCGAAAGCAGCGAGCGGGGCGACCACAGCAACGAGCGCCATGTGCGTCCCCATATGTCCGGAAAATGCCCGTGGGTCGAAAACAAACAGAGATGTGCATACCGCCGCCACCAGCAAAATCATAGCAGCGATGAGACTGGCCCATCTCATGAAAAGCACCCGTTGATCAGCATGATCGGGGTCGCCACGAACAGGACGGCGACGAAACTCAGGGCCGATAGAAGCATGGTTGCAAAGCCCTGGAAGAGTCTGCGCGCCCGATCCGTCGGTTCATCATGCGGTGGGTCCGCCGTGCCAAATCCCCATTGTCTCCAAGCGAGATAGGCAGAAATCGCTATCGTTACGAGTGCCAGCAAAGTTAGGGCGCCAAGCATCCACTGAAGGCCGACATATTGTTGCGCGCTTCCTCCCTTGGCGCAGAAGATCGCCGCCGTCAGATAACAGACGAGGAAATGCAGCGCCCAGACAATCGGCGCCGTAAACAGCGTCCAAAAAGTCTCGATCTCTCGCGGTAATAGCCGCATAGTTCCTCTCACATCATTGCCGGGAACAAACCGATGACACCCAGGGTGGTAAACGCGGTGATCGTCAGAAAGTGCCAATATAGAACCACATTGACGAGATCGATGTCATGAGCAGCGGTCAGGTGACCGAAAAAGCTTCGCGCCAGGCAATAGACCTGCATCACCACGCCAACGCTGGCATGACAAACGAGCCAAAGCACCAAAACCCAGACGATGGCCGGATAGACATGCTGCGTCGGATCCATCTGCGAGAGCCACGGCCCGGCCAATGTAGCGACACTGCCGAGAAGCGTCAGAGCAAGTGCCCACAAGACAAGCAGACGCATCGCAACTCTCTGACCCCTGCGGTTCACCGACCGCGCCGTAACCATTGCAAACCAAGCTACGAGAAACAGGCAGAGGGACGCCATTGGCCATCCGATACCAGGTCCGGAAAGGCCGGCCGTGAAGTCGCGATGGATGGTCCAATAGAAGAAGTAGCCGAAAACCAGGCTACCGAACGCCGTTCCGTCACCAACCATGGTGATGAACATCGCCCACCAGCCAACCGATGCGGGTCCAGAGACGTAGAGTGGCAAGGAAAGGCCAAGGCCGACATTTTTTCCCGCTTTCTCGGGCACGGTCGCCGTGCCGGTCCACAACCAGCTGACCACGAAAACAAGGAAGGCGGCGGCAAACAACGTGGCCAGGAGCCACCAGTGAAAGGTAACGGCCACAAACACCCCGCCTAGCGCGGCCGCACTGAGGATGGTCAGATAGGATGTACCGCCGACGCGCAGACATTGGATCGGTTCGGCATCGAGCACAGAAGTGACGAGCGTCTCGCGAAAGCCCTCTGCTGCATCGGGCAGATAAAAGCGCGCGTTGTCTATATCTTCGCGAATTCCCGGCTGGTCCCAAAGCGGGTAGCGACTGCTTATGATCGGGATCGAGCGCACACCCCAGTTTTCCTCTGGTTCGGATATCCACTCGAGGGTTCCGGCATTCCAGGGATTAGCCTCGCCCCTGGGCTGGCGATGCTTTGGCCTCAAGACATCGACGACAACAATGAGGATGCCCGAGGCGAAGACGAAGGCGCCCACCGTCGAGATCAGATTGAACCAATGCCAACCGACATCGTTTGGATAGGTAAAGACACGCCGGGGCATGCCGCGCAATCCGGCGAGGTGCATCGGAAAGAAGGCGAGGTTGAAGCCTGAAAACATCAGCCAGAAAGCAATCTTGCCCAACCGGTCAGAGAGCTTCCGGGCATTGATGAGCGGATAGTAGTAATAGATGCCGGCAACGACGGGAAAGAGCATGCCGCCGATCAGCACGTAGTGCAGATGCGCGACGACGAAGTAGGTGTCGTGCGCCTGCCAGTCGATCGGTACGAGCGCAACCATGACGCCTGTCAGGCCACCGATGACAAAGATCACGAGACCGCCGCCGCCAAAGAGCATCGGTACGGAAGGGATCACGCGCCCTGCCAGCATCGTTGCTATGAAGACGAATATCTGGACGCCGGTCGGAATCGCGACGGCCTCGGAGGCCGCGGAGAAAAAGGCAAGGGAGATTTGCGGCAGGCCCGTGGTGAACATGTGGTGGACCCAAAGGCCGAAGCTTAAGAAACCGGTTCCGACCGCCGCCAGCACGATCCAGGAGTAGCCGACGATCGGTCGTTGGGCGAAGGTTGGAACGATCATCGCCATCAGGGCGATCGCCGGCAGGAAGATGATGTAGACCTCCGGGTGACCGAAGATCCAGAAAAGATGCTGCCACAGCAGGGGATCGCCGCCGCGCTCGGCATCGAAAAATGGCCAGTCGAACATCCGCTCCATTTCGAATAGGATGTCGCCGGCGATAAGAGGCGGGAAGGCAAAAAGGATCATACCGGCGACAATCAGCAGATACCAGGCAAAGAGCGGCATCATGTTGATGCGCATGCCCGGAGCGCGGCATTTCATGATGCCGACGATCAACTCTACTGCTGCGGCAATCGAGGCCACTTCGATAAAGGATAGCCCGAGCAGCCAGATGTCAGCGCCAATACCCGAATACTGTTTGTCCGTGGCCAGCGGTGGATACATGAACCAGCCCGTATTGGGTGCTGCGTCAAAGAAGATCGAGCCGCATACAAACAACCCGCCGAGCAGGAAACTCCAAAAACCAAACGCCGAAAGCCGCGGAAAAGGTAGTTCGCGCGCGCCGAGCATCGGCGGCAAAAGGAAGATCGCCACAGCCTCGAAGATCGGCACGGCAAACAGAAACATCATGACGGTTCCGTGCAGGGTAAACGCCTGATTGAAGAAATCCGCCGACAGGAAATCGTTTTCGGGTATGGCGAGCTGCGCGCGCACGAGCAACGCGAGGACGCCAGCAAACAACATGAAGATGAAGGCTGTGCCCGCATACCAAAGGCCGATTTGGGTATTGTTGACCGAAGTCCAATAGCGCCATCCCGACGGATTGGCCCAGACAGCTCGAAGCTGCCGCTCTTCCTCGCTCTTCGACGCCTGTTCGCCAAGCCGGTCCTCGGTGGTGGTCATGTTTCACCTGCGAGGTAGTCGATGATTTCGTTCAATTCGTCCTGCGGGATCATAGGGAATGCCGGCATTTGGGCGCCGGGCTTGACAGAGGAAGGATCACGAATGAAACGGGCGAGGTTTTCCGGCGTGTTGGCCAGCGCCCCTGCTCCCACACGCTTGCGCTGCCCGAACCCTGTCAGGTTCGGGCCTGTCAAGCCTTGTGCCTGTGTCCCATCAAGCGCGTGACAGGCCGAGCAGCCATGAACGAGAAAAGCGTTTGCGGCGTCGTTTCTTGTTGATCGCCTTTTCGCGCGGCTTTGTTGCCATGCCTGAAAATCTTCTGCGGACAGAACGTCTGCGGTAAGGTTCATGAGGGCATGCGACGTGCCGCAAAACTCCGCGCATGGCCCGCGATACGAACCGATGCGGGTCGGCTCCAGCCAGAGGGTGTTGGTTCGCCCGGGCAACATGTCCATCTTGCCCGCAAGGGCGGGGATCCAGAACGAATGGATGACATCGTGCGCCTTGAGCGAAATCCGGATCCGTCGATCGACGGGCAGTGTGAGTTCGTTTGCGGTTTCGAAAGCAATCCCCCCTGACTTGTCGAGGTATCGAATGCGCCACCAGAACTGTTCGCCCGTGACCTCGATCGCCAGGTCCGCCTGCTGCCGATCGAACCATGGTCTCGTCGCCGGCATGCTCCACACCGCATAGGACAGAAGCGCAAAGAGAGCCGCCGTCGGCGCTACCACGCCGCCCCAGGTGATAAACCTTTGGGCCTGCTCTTGGCTCAACTGGCCCCGGC
Source organism: Ensifer sp. Root31 (assembly GCF_001424825.1). Classification (NCBI taxonomy): domain Bacteria; kingdom Pseudomonadati; phylum Pseudomonadota; class Alphaproteobacteria; order Hyphomicrobiales; family Rhizobiaceae; genus Ensifer; species Ensifer sp. Root31. The sequence continues at coordinate 157,991 of NZ_LMCO01000004.1, forward strand.
GCGCACGGCCGGCGTAGATCAGGAGGGATATGACGACAAGCCAGACGAAGGCTGCACCGACCACCGCTACCGTGATCAGGTTCTCGATTGCCGAAGCCTCGCGGCCAGCCGCTGCGAAGGTGGATTGCCGATCGCCGCAGCTTGCGAGCGGCATGGAAAGCAGGAGGGCGACGGAACCGCGAACGCCAATGACAATGTGACGGTGGATGAAACTACTCTTCTTTTTGCGAACAAGACTACGCATCGCCCAGCGGCTGCATCGACAGGTCAAATGGCCCTCCCCTTCCCTGATGAGATGGAAACTGCGACCTTGGCGGGAAGTTCCTTCCGAAATCACGTTTCGGCGCATTTGGCGACAAGCGATGAAACGAACGACGGATTGGCGAGTTAGACGGCTGTCAAAGTCTTCCGAGGAGTGTCAGCATGCAACGCGTTCTGATATCGATGGCGGCATTGTTCGCCGTCCTTCTGATTGTCGGTGCAGCGCTTGTTTTCTTATCTCAAGAGCAGGCGAAACTAACGGCTGAACAGGGTTACGGAACAGCCCCGCTACTGCCAGAACCCAATCCCACCCTTATCCCCACGGTTAATGTGGCGGAGGCGTCCCACTGGGCCCCAGGCGAAAAGCCGACGGCTGCCGATGGGCTCGTTGTCGGCGCTTTCGCCGAGGAACTCGATCATCCGCGTTGGCTTCACGTCCTGCCAAATGGCGACGTTCTTGTCGCGGAAACGAACAAGCCAGAAAAGGAAGACACAGGTTTCAGCTTGCGCGGCTTTGCCATGGGACTGTTCATGGGGCGAGCCGGGGCAGAGGTTCCGAGCGCTAACAGGATCACGCTGTTGCGCGATGCGGATGGCGATGGCGTTGCAGAAACCCGGTCAGTCTTCCTCGAAAACCTCAACTCGCCATTCGGCATGACCCTGTCGAACGGGGTCCTCTATGTCGCCAACACCGATGCCATCATGGCGTTCGACTACAAGGATGGCGACACGACGATAACGGCACAGGGCCAAAAAATCGTCGATCTGCCTGCCGGTCCGATCAATCACCATTGGACCAAGGACGTCATTGCCAATCGGGAAGGAACCAAGCTTTACGCAACCGTCGGCTCCAACAGCAATGTCGGTGAAAACGGCATCGAGGCGGAAACCAACAGGGCAGCCGTGCTGGAGGTCGATCTGGTGAGCCGACAACTCCGCCTTTTCGCATCCGGACTGCGCAATCCCAACGGGCTTTCATGGCAGCCCGAATCCGGCGCGCTTTGGGTTGCCGTCAATGAGCGTGACGAAATCGGAAGTGATCTCGTCCCTGATTACATGACCTCAGTCAAGGACGGCGGGTTCTACGGCTGGCCGTACAGCTATTTCGGCACCCATGTCGACGTCAGAGTAAAACCGCAAAGACCCGATCTCGTCGAAAAGGCAATCGTGCCGGACTATGCACTCGGACCTCATACAGCTTCCCTCGGATTGACGTTTTACACCGGCGAGCTCTTTGGAGAGCAATATCGGAATGGGGCTTTTGTGGGCCAACATGGCTCTTGGAACCGCCGACCGCGCAGCGGTTACAAGGTAATTTTCGTTCCCTTTGCCAACGGTCAGCCGTCCGGGCCGCCAAAGGATATTTTGACCGGGTTCATCGGAGGCGACGACAAGGCCCGCGGTCGTCCCGTCGGCGTTGCCGTTGACCGGCAGGGTGCGCTTCTCGTCGCCGACGACGTCGGCAATGCGATCTGGAGGGTGACGCCCGCCAAATGAGAGACCTTTCGATAATACGGAACCGGTTGCCGAGCGCGCCGTTTCTTCCTGACAGGGGAATTCCGACCCCTACCTACTGATCAACCGCGGCCGAACCCCGAAGGAGATAAAAATGTCCAACAATGTGCAGCGTGGTGGCGACGTGAAGTCCACCGGCGAGAGCGATACGGAGTTTGGCAGATCAATGGAAAGCAAGGCACAGTTTGCCGATGCGCGGCGCCAATCGACCGATTTTGTCGGGGATGGCGAGACGTTGAACGTCTATCGGCTGGTGCCGGTGGCCGCACCCACGGACCCGCGGTGGCAGAATGCCCTCAATCAAGGTGAGGTGCTGGTGGCCGCTCGTTCGTCGGGCGATGCGCGTGTCGTCGCTTCGGGATGCGAACTAGACTACATGGAGGTCGATGCCGCACCCGCCGAAGGCGTCAGCACGCTGGATGCAAGCGCGTTCCGTGACGAAAAGCTCTACACGGTCATTGAGGTCGAGCATGCAAAGCCAGGGCTTGTGCGCGGCCTGATGGAAGGCGACATATCGGTAGCCACTATAAAGCCGGTACAGATCTGAGTGTCACGCTGGGAGACGCTCGGTCTGTTTGACGATGGCGGCAGTCTGAATGCTTCAGCCTCTATTCTCTTGATGGCTCGGTCTCTGACGGCGGCTCCCAGCCGAAGACACTGCGTCCGCCAAGTGAGGCGGAGTTTCGGAATTCGCCGGCAACGATTTCCTTCAGGTCAGGGCCGGTCACGTAATGTTCAAGGCGACGCGCCTGCTCGTCAAGGCGCCGAAGTGCGTCGAGCTCTTCCGTGTTACCGAGCTTGCCTCTTGAAACGGCGGACTTCATCACCTTGAGTGTTTCGTCATACACTTTCAACGGAACGGGGAACGGATGACGATCCTTGCCGCCGTGAGCCAACGAAAAGCGTGCAGGGTCGGAAAAGCGGCATGGTGCGCCGTGGACGACTTCAGCAACCATGGCCAGTGCTTCGACGGTTCGCGCGCCGACGCCAGGCGTCAAAAGCAGCTCCTGAAAATCCTTCGGTCCCCGCTCGGCTGCAGAGGCGAGCGCTGCATGCAGACGTCCCATGTTGACGTCCTTTTCGCGCACGTCGTGGTGAGCCGGCATGATCAGATGCGGGAGCGACAGTTGATCTGGAAGAATTTCGACAACGGGCCCTCCCCGCCGCACGGCGAGGGCCTCGCGCACGATGCTGTCCGGTCCCATATTTGCAAGCAGGTCAAGCTGTCCTTCTCGCGATCGCTCAGCGCGTCGGTCGGCGAGGTTGACGATGATGCCTTGGGCGTTTCCTTCAATGGCAGCATGCGGGGAATCGAGAAAGCTTTCCAGGTTTTCCGACAGCCAGTGATAGCGCCTGGCCTGTCGTTGATCGCCGTTCATACCCTGCTGGACGACGACCCATTGTCCATCGTCGGTGACGATGAAACCGTGCAGGTAGAGATCAAATCCATCTTGAACCGCGGCACTGTCGATCTTCGCGACGAGGCGGCTGGTGGTTACGAGACGGTGAGCGTCGAAGCCGACCCGATCACCGATCGCAAGCAGTTCCGTGGGAGTTTTACGTGACTGCGCACCACGCCCGCCGCAAACATGAATTCCAAGTTCCGCGGACAGCGGCGTCAGTCCGCGCTTCAGAGCGCCAATGACGCTGGTGGTGATACCGGAAGAGTGCCAGTCCATGCCCATCACGGCGCCAAAGGACTGAAACCAGAAAGGGTGGGCCATTCGACGCAGGAATTCGTCTCGTCCGTAGTGCAGGATGACAGCTTCGGTAATGATGGCACCGAGCTTCGTCATGCGATCTCCGAGCCACTTCGGCACGCGCCCGCCGTGGAGGGGAAGATCGGCACTACCGGAACGTTTTACCATGAGCTTATCCTGTTGATCCGCAACGACGGATGGCGCGTTTTAGCATTTGCGGTGCCGGATTGGGAAGTTTGCGCTTGAGGCGGACGGTCGCAGGCTGGACGGGTAAGAAGCTCGACTGCCGTTTCGTTGGCCAAAAGGTGAAAGCGGAAAAACCCTGATGTTCTCCATCCCCATCGCGTCCGCTTGGCACAGCCTGTGACCTTTATAGCGAATGCACCCGGTGCTGGGATGTTCCACCGTCATTCCCTTCGATGGATTGATTGTGACGCCGGCGCGTCGATTTCCGACAAAACGGTCGGGTCTGGAAAACTCCGGCTTAGAAAACCAGAACCCCTTGCGCCGAATCGCCACGGCAGATCGACAGCCTTGCTGATGCCAACACGCGGACCTCGGCAAACCTCGACTGCACTGCTGCCGGCGGAAAGCCTGAAGGGGGCCGAAAAAAGTGACAATCCGTCGAACTCCTGTGACACAGCCAGTGCCTGGCAAAGGCGCCCGGGGCCTGCACATAAAAGAAATGTGTTGGCGCCGCTGCGTCGCTGTCGCATCGATTCGATGCCAGTGGTCGGTTCGATCGCCCGGATCAGCACAGCGCTGCCTGCTTCGCACACGAAGTTCAGGCACCAATGCAGCCCATAGGACCTGTAAACGTAGGCATTGCCAGCTGCAGCGAACATGGAAGCGTTGCGTTTCGTCGGGCCTTTGTGACTATGGGAAGCGGGATCTTCGATTGTGTAAGCTTCTGTTTCGACGATTATGCCGCCGACGCCGTCGACCTCCAGGACGGTCCCGATCAGCGCTTTGGCAACATCAACAGCGTAACGATTGAAAAACGCGTGCGAAATCACTGCTGTTCCTCCTTTCTCCGGTGGCCTTGTGGGCGACGAAATTGGGCCGTTCCCAACAGAAGCCGCCAGCGTCTGGCGGCCCAGATCGATAGGCAAGCTCAGTCGACCTTTCGCTGACGCCTTACGCAACCCGTCCTATGTTTAAAAGCGGCACGCTCGTCTCAAAAGGCAATAACTTGCAATGGACGAAACACCGGTACAAATCCTCGCGTTCGCTTAGCGTTGGAACACATCCGAACCTTTCTTGGATGCCAGAAGCGCGACGGCATCATAAAGAACCGAAGATCGACCATCGCGATCAAGCTAGCCGGCTGGTACGTGTTTACCTTTTCGATCACGTGAGCGATCAACATCGAGCGCGCCGGATCAACGGCATGATCTGGAAGGCAGAGACGATCATTAGCGCCGTCGGATAGACGCCCCCCAGAGGTATCCTATGGCGGCGGCCGCAATCAGAACGGGGGCGAGGTGGTCCCGGATCCGGTTCTGCGTTGTTTCAAGTGCGACGACAGCCTCAGTCGCGGCCAACCGGGAGGTCCCCGCAACGATTGCGGCGAGCTCCTCGCGCAGGTTCACAATTTCTGTCCGCAGCGCCTCAAGTTGGGCCTGTCGTGCCAGTCTGGCGTCATTTTCTGGTGCCGTCTCGAGTGGCTCGTCGACGACCCCGACTTTTGCGAAATCGTCATCGCTTTCGTAGCCGGTCTGATCCACCATCGCTATTTCCTCTCACATGAAGGCAATGCCATTCAACGGTGAAAACGTCGTGTTGTTCCATCGGAAACGACCGCGGCGAGCATTTACAAATGCCAGCCCCAATGGAGCGTTCGTGACGAATGAACCTGTGGCGTTCGTGAGCGTTAGGCTCACCAGATAGTATTTTACGGTGACGACGATGCCTAAGCCCAAGGAAAGGTCTGATAGCGAACCCCGTCGTGGCGCCACAGCGAAATTCGCCTACGACAGAATGACGGTGGAACGCTTCCGCAATGCGTTCCCACGCGCTCGCTGGAACGAGGAGCAACGCAGTTGGTTCGTGCCGGGCAAGACCGCCGGCAAACGCATTGCACAGTGGCTGGCGCGCGAGAGCGAAAACCTCGATTTATATGCGGATGTCAAAGGCCGCGATGCGTACGCTTTCGATCCTATTTCCAGTCAATATCTTCAAATCGAAGACGATATCCAGATACGCACCCCTTATTCCAGGGACGTTGTTGAGCAATTGCGGTTGATCCCTTGGGCTCGGTGGGATGATGAGATGCACGCTTGGCGGGTGCCGTTCCGATCCTACGAAGCACTGCGACGTTCATGGCCTGATATAGACGCAGCTGCGCGCGCTAGCGAACCTGAGGAACGCAAGCGCCGGAAGGAAGCGGAAAAACATACGGCGAAGTACGAGCGCGCGAAATTGCGCTATGCCGAACGGCGCCGCCGGCGTTATCCGGTTCCAGCCGGGGCGCTACCACCGATCGGTCAGGCGGTGACGACATGTTCCTACGGCGTGGTGATTATAGCCGAGGTGGCCGGAGAATACGCCGAACCGGATGATATCAAGCGCTTCTATCCCCATGCTGCAGGCGATCCGCACGATTTTATCTGGGTTCGTTGGCGCCCGGCGACGCTAGCCGAACTGGTGGCAACCTGGCCGGCGCGTGAGAAGCCGAACGCGTTCGAGAAGGCGCGGGGCTGGTGGCGGCCAGTTCTGGACGAGCTGCGTGAAGCGCGATCGGAGGCGCGCCGCCTGGAGCGAAAAAAACAAAGGAGAACTGCGCGCCCCAGTGAGAAGGCCCGTGGTGCTGCACACGAAGGCACCCGTTGAGCATGTCAAGCATTTGGAAGTGTACGAGAGCGTGAACGTCGTTCTGCGGAGGCAGCGTGCACTGATGCTCGTCATCCTCGGGAACAATGAGGGCTTTTCCTGCTTTTTCCTTTCGATTGGAGGTTTGATGACGCGCTATTTTTTCGATCTTCATAACGGTGACGGGGAAACACGAGATGAGCAAGGCGTCGAGCTTGGCTCGCGGGATGCCGTGATGCAGGAAATCCTCATGGACGTTGCTCGGGATGAACTCCCAGATCGCAACCGCACAGACATATCCGTTTTGGTTCGTACCGACATCGGCAAAGCCGTTTCGGTCGCAACGCTCACGTTTCGCAATCAATGGCTCGATTGATTGTCGCGACACGGGGAAGTTTACGGCGTCGCTCGACCAGCTCTTAGGATTTACCGCCTTGCGCCTCGGAGATTGCGATTTCGGAACTATCTTGATCCGGTCGCGGTTAGTGGCACATCCAAATGGAGGAGCGTGACGTGCGTTTTCTACGAGACAACAGCCTGACGATCGTCCTCGTGACCGCGACACTCATGACCATAGCCGGCATGTACATAGCCGGCTGGCTGGCGAACAATGAAGAGTTGGCGGCCCACGGATCGCCGGCGCTGACATTGATGCAGTATGGCTTAAGCGGCGACTTTCTATCCGCCGTCTTCGAGAACTGGGAAAGTGAATTTCTGCAAATGTCGGTCTATGTCGTGCTGACCGCCTATCTCTATCAAAGGGGCTCTGCGGAATCCAAGGATCCTGACGAGAGGTCGCCTCAAGACGAAGGACTTGCGCACCGAGAAGAAGATCCCGAGGCGCCGTGGCCAGTCAAGAGGGGCGGTATGGTGCGGCTGCTTTATGCGTACTCGCTGGGAATTGTTCTCACCGGTCTCTTCCTTGCGAGTTTCGTACTCCATCTTGTCTCCAGCGCCAGATCGGAGAGCGAGACGGCGCAATTGCATGGCCAAGCGACAACGACGGTCATGCAGCATCTCGGCAGCGCACAATTCTGGTTTGAATCCCTTCAAAACTGGCAATCGGAATTCCTGTCAACGGCGCTGATTGTTGTTTTGTCGATCTTCTTGAGGTACCGGGGCTCTCCTGAATCCAAGCCTGTAGGCGCGCCTCACCGCGAGACCGGCTCATAAGAGCAGCGGTTGGCCCGCGCGTGCGCCGATACGGTGCGGATAGCTGATAGTTGGCCGGGCCGATCGCGGTCAGGAGTGCCCGAAAAAATGTCTTGGTGCGGCCGGCCAATGGATATGCCGAGGCAGTAGCTATGTCGGACACAGCTTTTCCGCAACGACCGGCGTGAAGCGCCACTCTTCTTGCACCGTTACAGGCCGGGCTCGGCAATCATCACAACCGGCTCGGTCACGGGTCTTGACGGCGAAAAAAGCTGTTTGACTATTCGATGGACAAGGGAGGTGTTCCCAATGGATAGCCCACTATCGTTATTGGCCAGATGCATGGATGATCACGTCGCTCTGAAGCAAAGTAAACAAATAAGAAAGGCCGCCCACATGGACGGCCTTTTCGATGTTCTGTTTGGTTAGATCAACGTTCCGCGGCTAGCGTATCGTGTGCGTTCCTCTTCAATCTGCGCCGGGCTATAGGGATCGAGTGTCTCATCGAATCGGTTCCAACCTTGCTCGCGATAAGAGGAGCGCCGCTCCTCGAGATCCACCCAGTTCGATCGCCTGAGGATCGCCTCCGCCTCGGCAGCTTCGCTGTCGGCAACGCGCGCTGTTACCAATGTGCCGCCTCGGCGCACCCCCTCGGCGTAGACATGCGCATCTTCTTCCGGCACCCCGGAATCCGTCAGCGCCCCGATAATCCCGCCGACCGCACCACCGGCAACCGCACCGGCAGCAGCACCCGCAGCAGTCGCCGCAAGCCAGCCGGCAGCAACGACCGGGCCGACACCCGGGATCGCCATCAGCCCGAGGCCGGTCAGAAGACCGCCTGCGCCGCCGACTGCAGCACCGATGCCAGCACCGGTACCCGCCCCTTCGGCCGCACCTTCTGTGTCGTCAACCTTGTATCGGCCCTCGCCGTTGCTCGCGACCATGCTGATGTCGTCATCGGGAATGCCGGCGGCTTTCAGCGCTCGTACAGCTTCAGATGCTTGGTCATAGGTGTCGAAAAGTCCAGTCACGGTTTTCATGTTGGTTTTCCTTCGATGGGTTTGCTGAGATATCAACTTCAGTTGGCGACGATGTTGCCCTGGTAGTCGAGGGTGACGGTTACGGGCTTTCCATCCTTGGTGGCAGAGGCGTGCCATATGCCCTTCTCGTCCAACTTCAGCCCGGTCACCGCGGTGTAGCCGTTCTCCTGAAGTCGGGCGCGCGCCTGCTCTTCGGTGAAGCTGTTAGCGCCCTCGACAGGCGCGGTCGGATTGGTGGTGTCGGGCGTGGCGATTGCCGGCGTTTCAGGGTCCGGCGACGTTGTTGCGGTCTGTGCATAGGCACTGAATGCGCTTGCCGCCAGAAAGGCTGTCGCGACGATCATTTGTCTCATTGTTGTCTCCTCGATGCGAAAATTGAACGACGCTGAGACAACGCGACCGCTTGGTTATGGTTCCTTTTCCCTCACAAAGAAGATTGTAGTTATCTATAAGTTACAGTGACTTACAAAAGCCGTTCGTATGCCAACCACCCTTCCTAGGTGAGGCCGAACTCCTTAAGAATTCGCTCGATGACGAGACGCTTCAATCAAACTTCGGCGCGATCTGAAAGTTCCCCAATTCGACCGCCGAGGCGCTCAATTCGAATGCTGAGGTTGGACGTGCGGGTTACCGCAAACCGGCGGCTGAATTTGCGGATCACGTACTCCAAGTCACGATGAACGACGAAGCGCTTGGCGCTCGTTACAGCCAGGCCGCTCGTACTCGGTCTGTATAGCGATCGCGGCCGGTTGGCATCAACGCTTTTCTTCTGCCCTTTCTCGCACTAATTTCTTAGAAGGAACAATATCGCCGGCAGGAAATGACCCACTCCGCTGACAGCCCAAATCAGACCGATGATGAAGACACCAATTCTTCGACGATTGGGGTCGAACCAGAAACCAATCGGGCAGCGGTGGAGCCGGCTGTCAGCTCTAGCGACAACACCGCTGCGGTTGCATCGTCAGACGAGAGTGAGCCGCACCCACCCGCCTTTACGGAAAGCAAGCGCGCACTTCGCCATCTTGCATCCGCTTTTCGCCGCGATCTCGGCACAGTCGGACAGCGTTGCCTCGCAGGTTCGCCCGCGCTGATCAAGAAGCTCAAACTGGTCGCGAGAGCTTCGCGCTCCTCATTCCCCTCCAATTTTCGACAGAGGGCGGCATCAGCCACGGCCCCCCTCCGCAAAGGAATATCCGGGGCAGTAGGCGTCGTCTCCACGCCGGCATGGTTTCCCGCCTTGCGACTTCAGCCTCGCTCATGGAAAACCGGGATCTTGATGGTGACGTTCACCTTTGCGATCTTCGTGATCGGAATGCTGATCTGGGCACTGAAGGATGTGCCGTGGCGAGAAATCGCCGACGGCTCCCTAAAACCTATCGTGGTCCTTGAAGCCGCGGACGGCCAGCCAATCGTAAGACAAGGTCCTTTCCAGGGCCCCTACGCCCGATACGAGGAATTTCCAGCGCATTTGGTCGATGCCGTACTTTCAATCGAGGATCGGCGGTTCATGGATCATTACGGAGTCGATTTGAAAGGCATCATGCGGGCCGTATTGAGAAACTTCCAGGCCGGCTCGGTCGTTCAAGGCGGCAGCACGATTACCCAGCAACTGATCAAAGTGCAGTACCTTGAAAGCGATCGCACGCTGAAGCGCAAGCTGCAGGAACTTGTTATCGCGTTCTGGCTCGAGTGGAAGCTTGGCAAGCGGGAGATCCTCACGCGATACTTGAACTCCGTTTACCTCGGGTCCGGCGCGACAGGAATGCCCGCGGCAGCCCGGATCTATTTCAACAAGGAGATTGCCGCACTCAACGTCCAGGAAGCTGCGATGCTGGCCGGACTGTTGAAGGCGCCGAGCCAATTGAATCCGATCGACAATTTCGAAGCCGCACGCGAAAGGACGACAACGGTCCTCGATGCGATGGTGGCAAACGGCAAGCTCGCAGCGCAAGATGCGTCCGCCGCCAAGGCGAAGTTTGCCGAATTGCATCCGACCACGCCGACGCCGCGCTCGGGCAGTTGGTTTGCAGACTGGATTTCGCCCCAGGCCGGCGAAATTGCAGGTGCCTCTCCAGGTTCGACGACAGTGCGCACGACGTTGGTGCCACGCCTTCAGCAGCTTGCCGAAGATGTCGTCGCTCGCAATCTTGATAAGGAAGGGAAAACTCTGGGTGCGTCACAGGCCGCACTGGTCGCAATGACGCCAGATGGAGCGGTGGTCGCGATGGTCGGCGGACGCGACTACAAGGCCAGCCAGTTTAATCGCGCCGTTGCCGCGAAGAGACAGCCTGGCTCAACGTTCAAGCTTTTCGTCTTCTATGCCGCATTGAAGAACGGACTTACTTTGCGTGATCAGGTCTTCGATGGCCCGATTGAAGTCGACGGGTGGTCGCCGGAAAACTCGACAGGCCGCTATCATGGATGGGTAACAATTGCGGAAGCCTTCGCCCGATCTCTCAATGGTGCAACGGTTGCGCTGGCGCAGGAAGTGGGCATCGAGAATGTTGTAGCGGCAGCAAGAGAGCTCGGAATCGATGCTCCGCTAAATCCCGTGCCGGCATTAGCGCTCGGATCATCCGAAGTCAGTCTGCTTGACCTGACCGGCGCCTATGCCTCGATCCGCCTGGGAAAATCGCCGGTCGAACCTTGGGGCGTAATCGATTTTCAGGCGTCGACCCAAACCAAGGCGTTCCGCGTCGGCCCGCTCACAGCCGCTTCGACCGATCTCGCCACCTACCAACAGGATCTGGTGAGCCTATTACAGCTTGTGGTCGAGCGCGGCACCGGACGTGATGCTTTCCCGGGTTCATTTGCAGCCGGAAAGACCGGCACCAGCCAGAACAACCGTGACGCCTGGTTTGTAGGTTTTACGGAAGATCTTGTTGCCGGCGTCTGGGTCGGTAACGATGACGACACGCCTATGAAGGGCGTCACCGGTGGCGCGCTCCCGGCGCGCATTTGGCGGGATTTCATGCAAGCGGCAATGGCCCAACCTGAACCTCAGATTGATCCAGATACAGGGCTGATGACAAGCCAAGAAGGGCCAGCAGCGTCCTGCAATATTAGGGCTTGCGCGCGGAGCTATCGATCGTTTCGAGCGTCCGACTGCACCTACCAGCCTTATCGGGGAGAGCGCCGGCTGTGTGAGCGGTAGCTGTTCGCGATACGATCATATTTTCAGACGAATTATGATTTTTGCTCGATTGGCAGTCTGTCGGGGGCCTCGAGGGAACATCTGCCGTCTGAAGTGGTTCTCCTTATCACTCAACGGAGATAGCTATGAACATCATCGGACAACAGGTGCTTTCCGACCCAGGGGGCGTGATGACTGTTGAATGGGTCGCAGAAGGTGGCAACGTGATCTCGGTTCGGCTGCAGGACAGCGAACACGATCTGGACGTTGATAGTGCCGTCGCAAAAGCTAAGGCGCTCATGGTCCAGGTGGCCACGTTTGAGAAGGTCGCCACCGAGGTGGAGCCAGAGACAGATCCCCAGGTATCGCCCGCTGTAGAATCATTGCGCAGCGCGCGCACCGCCAAGGACACGGGCACATTGGAGGAACAGCTTGACGAAGGTCTGAAGGCGTCTTTTCCAGCAAGTGATCCGCCCGCCGCCACCGTTAGCACGATTCCCACGGGAAGAACTGATCATCCTGACGCCAAATCATGATCACAAACGGTGACGTGGGCAATCGTTCATCCACCGGAGGATGCGCGGAACGGGAATTTCGTCATTTGCAACGAAAGTGCAGATCGCCGCACTACCGCGCAGGGGTTGGGCATGCCGAATAGCGATGACACTAATTTGGAAGTTGATCTTGTCCCCAGAAAGGGAAGCCCAAGTCCGCGCCTCGATGAAGGAGAGTTCAAAAAGCGCTTTCTGCAACAGTTTCAGGATAGTTCCTATGGCGAGTTGGATGTCGAACTTGAACGGATTGCCGAAGCAGCCTGGGATGCCTATGCCCATCAGCGGAAAAGTCCAAGGGTACGAAAAGCTGGACAAGGGTTTGCCGACCCCAACTACGATCTCGCTGTGGACTGGCTCGATGCACGAGACTCGATCGCGAAAGCACAAATGAGGCATGAAGACGACAATGGGCCTTTCCGCATCCTGCTGATCAACGGCTCTTCGCGAAGCGAGCACTCCTGTCCTGGTGAAGTTTCAAAAAGTTTCCGCATGATCGAAATAGCAAAAGCGGTGTTTGACGATGCTTCCGAATTCGCGGTGGATGTGCTCGATCTTAGCCGAGTGGCATCTGAATATGGCCGCCACATCCATCCCTGCAAAGCGTGTTTTTCAACGTCAGCCGCACTCTGTCATTGGCCCTGCTCGTGTTACCCCAATTACTCACTTGGGCAGACCCAGGACTGGATGAACGAGATTTATCCTTTGTGGGTGCAGGCACACGGGATCATGATCATCACGCCGGTTCATTGGTATCAGGCGACATCAGCGCTCAAAGCAATGATTGACCGCCTAGTTTGCGCAGATGGCGGCAACCCCGATCCAACAAGCACACACGGAAAACACCCGGAGGAAGCCAAGCGGTTGGAAATGGCGGGCTGGCACTATCCGCGCCATCTTGCCGGTCGGCTTTTTTCCGTCGTTGTTCACGGCGACACCGAAGGGGTTGAAAACCTTCGTCGCAGTCTTTGTGACTGGCTAAAGTCGATGGATCTGGTGTCCGCCGGCACGCCCGCAGAAGTGGACAGATACATTGGCTACTGGCAGCCTTACGCCACCAGCCATGACGCCTATGACAAAGATGAAAACTTTCAGGAGGAAATGCGAAACGCTGCGCTCACACTGCGGGATGCAGTGACGGCTCAACGTTTAGGAAAGCAGGTCGCAGCTGGATCTCAATTGGACAGGCCTCGACAGAAGTGAGTCGGGACCGCGAAACTCGACTAGCCCGGTCCGCTACGGCCATTCGCGGCTAAAGCAATACTATGCGCGATGTCACTCCTATTGCTGCCGGGGAAGCGTTAAGAAGGTTCCGCGACCTTGCCCCCGTCGATATCAACGTGTTTGTTGGGCTGTAGCGCGGCTCGGGAGTGCCGACAGGACGTCTCTTGGTGTTTTTGAAAGCCTCGGCTGGTTTGGCGAGCGCTTCCACCCGAACCTTCGTGCCGATGCCCTTCTGTTTCCAAACTGGTCGCGCTTGAGCCGGCATATGTTCAGCGCCAACCACCACACTCGACATGCAAGACTTCGAAGGAATACGTTCAGCAGCCATGGTCTATGACCAGCAACGCATCACGGACCGATATCGACGCATCGATGACGCCACGATTTTTGGTATGAAGTCGGTCCAAGGCAGCCCTCGGCCCTATTCCTCCCTGACGCGTCAGGAATAGCTTCAGCTTACGGGTGTGGTTGGCGCCCCATCGCTCGCCCCATGCCTCCCGTCCCGCTTATGTTCTTCTTGTCGGGCACGTCGGGGAACGCTGGCGGACCAGCTGCGTTTTGTCGCTGCGAAGGGAGATTGGGAATGGGAAATCACGCTGTCACGCATCGTCATCTTCAAGTTGGCAACTTCCAACTTTTTGTCCGTGAAGCTGGGTCATCGAATGTGCCGGTGCTTTTACTGCCCCATGGCTATCCATGCTCATCGTTCGAGTTTCGTCGACTGATGCCGGCGCTTGCCGACAAGTGGCGCACGATCAGTTTCGATCTGCCCGGGTTCGGCTACAGCGACACGCCTGCCCTGTCCGATTTCGGCTACGACTTCACCGCTTATGCGGACGTTCTTGGCGATGTGGTGAACACGCTTGGGCTGGACCGTTATGCGATCTGGCTTCACGATTATGGGACCTGGATAGGGCTTAAGCATGCGATGATCCATCCCGATAGGATAACAGGCCTCATCATTCAGAACGGCGACATCTACGAGGATGTCATGGGCCCCAAGTATGCGGCGCTGAAATCCTGGTGGGCGGATCGCACGACCGAGACGCACCGGGTGTTGGAAGACGCGGTATCGGAAGCAGGCTTTCGCGCGGAATTTGTGGGTGAAGTGTCGGCCGAGGTTGCCGCACGAGTTCCACCGGATTTGTGGAAACTGCACTGGCCCTTGATGAATACGCCCGAAAGGCGAAGGATTTCAGTCCGGCTGATGGAAATCTGGGAAGAGAATTTTACCTGGTTTCCCCGCTATCAAGCCTATTTGCGGCAGAACCAGCCTTCGACTTTGATCGTATGGGGACCAGAAGACGGCTACATGCCGGCCCAGTCTGCCCGAGCCTATTTGCGTGATCTGCCGAATGCGCAGCTGCATCTGATCGCTGGTGCCGGTCACTGGCTGCTGGAAACCCACTTCGATGAAGCACGAGTGCTTGTGCGCGAATTTCTTTCTCGGCTGTCCGCATGACTTCGGGGCAAGTTGCCGCACTTGAGCCTGCCGCACGCTTCGGGTTTTCACAGCCCGGTAGGATGATTGCGGCGATCGACTACTTGGGTATCCGGTCGATCACGCCTGCGTGCGCCTTACAAACTGGAATGTGGAGGAATTGGTAGCCATCATCATTCGATCAACCGGGCGAAGATCTCGCTGATGCCGGGGATTGTATTCAACAGCTTCACATTGCATTGGCTTTGGTAATCGCCAGGATCGTTACCAACTCCCCGCCTGAATGGCGATCGACGATGATTAATCGGGCGAAAGTCCGTCAAGGCGGGGCGAACAAGCAGCGAACATCCACAGGACATACCATGTATATCTGGTCTGGATTAGCTTCCCCGGAGTAGGAATGAGTTGAGGCCCTGTTCGGCCTAGACGGCCGGGGCGAAATAACACTGGCACTTTCGTCATCATCGTTAAAGTACACCCGTGGTCAAAAATTCAAAGCGATGCCGTGATTCATTCTGCGCTCATAAGCAATGCCGATAACGAGGAATCCGTTCATTGCCAGCGGAGCCAGGCCAGCATCAGGTAAGTCCCGCCGCGCCAAAATTCCGCTCGAGATACTCGACGCCAAATTCGACAATGTCCTTGGCATCGAACAGGTAGCTGTGCGCACGCGCCACCGGGCCTTCGCGATGCCGACCCAAGAGCACGTACGCATTTGCAATCGTTTCGACGGCATCGGGCTCTCCATCGATCGCAAAGCAACTCAGGATGCCGTTCGAATCGAAGTCTTCCGTATGCGCCCAGATGGTTTGGCCTTGCGGGTCGAGAAGCGGCATCTCATAGGTCACGCGGCGCTTTCCAGGAATTTCGGCTATTGCCTCGGCATAGTGTAGGACAGTGACGGCATCCAGGGGAGCACCGAGCAACAGCACCTTTCCGCCCCGCTTGACAAAACGCTCCAAGGGAGACCCTTGACCGAATGCCCGTCCGAGAACATGCGGCTCTATCATCTCTCTTGCAAGCGATCCCACCGCGACCATGGATGCATCCGGGTGCGCACTGCGCAGAGCATCCGGCGTATCGACGAGGTACTGGTTAAGGACGCCAAAGCCGCGGTATGTTCCCGCCGTCTCGGGGTGGAACGGTGGCCAATTCCGGCGTCGCTCCTCGCTCAATTGGGCGCCGTTCAGAGTCTCGTCATAGGGTGATCGATCCCATGAGGCATAGCCCATCAAAGTGCCGTTCGGCCCGACGGCCTTAAGGATCGATGCCACAATGGCAGGCGGGCCACCCTCCACGGCGCCGATAGCCTTCAGTGATGCGTGCACCATGAGTAGATCGCCAGATTGAACGCCCAGCGCTCGAAGGTTGCCGGTGATTGTCGCTTTGTCGTTCATCTATCGGCTCACCCCTCACGCGTTCACCGACTGCCACCCAGCATCGCGATCTGGATGATTTTCAAGCCAATGGGCCTCGCGCATTGAGAATTCAGCACCGAGAGGAAAAGCAGATGGCGCAGAACCATCAGCGACCCGATTCAACGCTTTCCGCTCCTGAACTCGAAAATGCTGTGCGAGGCGATCACCCAGGCGCAGCGAGAAGATTAAACAAATAGACAATATCAGAACTCGCCGATAGTGCGATTGAACACCCGAAGCTGGCCCGACCAACGGTCGGACCAGCAGGGCTGAGCGTCATTCAAGGACTTCGACCACGGCGCGGGTCTTCGGATTGACGAGTACGCGCTTGTTGTTGAGGATGACGTAGCTGTATTCGGGCTGATCGGGGATCGTATGGATCTCGACCGTCTCAGGCAGTGCCGTGCCAACAGCGAGGTCACCTTCAAACGTGAGTGACGGGGTCTTCTGCTCAAGTACGTAGGTCCTGACCTCTCCAGGGACGGTCACCACGGTTGTCTGTGCACCAGTGACCGAGCACAGCGCCAGAAATAGGGAAACAGTGGGAACAACCAATCTTCTCATATTTTCCTCCTATGGATTTCGGTCCGCGCTTAAAACTGCGCCGCTGATACAATGTTCCGCGCTGGCCTTACCGGCAGCCATGACTGCGGCGAGTTACATGAACCTCCGGCAAACCATAGCAAGCGCCGGCGATCACCTCGGCTTTGCGCGGTCGATGAGGCGAATACTTCCTTCGCCCCGATGGCGTGTAGGCCCTGGGCGATATCTAGCCGGTCAACTAGGAACCGAATGACCAGCACCAGGCAGAGAAATTCATGGGGTGGCATCGTCCCATCGACGAGATGCTCGTGCAATGCGCGCGAGACGCACCCACAGACCGCCCGTAAAGCGCGAGCGGAACGTGGACCTCATATCTCGCCAAATAAACCCGCTGCCCGACCTCGGCGATACCCTCCCGGCCCCTTCAGCAAGGTGCCTTTTCTTTATGCGCTGCTGCGTCCTCTACCAGAAGCAGTCCGCCGCCATAATAATCTCAACTTTTGCTCACTTGGAGCCAATTAGAGATTTCGCTATCTTTTCTCCCCGGTGAAAGCGATAGCTCATAGAGGGAGGTCTATATGGCTATTCAGTTTGACCAGTCAGGCTTTGAACTCGCACCCCAGCAGATCGGCACCCTGCAAAGGATATTTGATCGAATTTGCTTCGAAGCGAGAATCCCCCGCCAAGACATTCGCGCGGGCCGCCTCGCAAAATTCTTGATGGATGAATTCAGGTTCGGCAATACTGATGAAGTGGCATTGACCGAATGCGGCCGCTGGTTCGTAACCGCCCGATTGGCACCGCCTGCCGGATAGCGCCTTGATGGCCTAAGACACGTGCTTAGCGACGTCGTTAGCGACGTGTCTTAGGCGAGGGTATGG